>NZ_VUOI01000033.1:0-38822 GCF_015390205.1 Azospirillum sp. INR13 | reverse complement strand
GGAAGGCGGCTGCCGCTTCCATCCGGTCGTCGGTGGTCAGCAGCAGCGTGAAGAGGTTTTTCTCCAGCGCGATCCCGGCTTCGAGGTCGAGGTCGGCGCCGTCCATCACCGCCTCCTTGACGTAGGCGGCGGCATTGGGCGACTTGGCGGCGATTGCCTCTGCCAATGCGACGGCCTGCTCGTCCAGCGCTTCGCGCGACGGCGCCAGCCGGGAGACGACGCCGAGGCGCAGAGCCTCCTCCGCCCCGAAGCGCTCGCCGGTCAGCATCAGGTCGAGAGCCCGGCCGGTGCCGATCAGGCGCGGCAGCCGCTGGGTTCCTCCGGCGCCGGGGATGAGGCCGAGATTGACCTCCGGCAGGCCGAAGACGGCATTGGCCGAAGCGATGCGGATGTCGCAGGCCAGCGCGATCTCGAAGCCGCCGCCCAGGCAGAAGCCATGAACGGCGGCGATCACCGGCTTGGCCAGCGAGGCCACCGCGTCGATGTAGGCGATGTCGGCATCGACCCGGCGGGCGGCGACGGCGGATTCGACCTGCCTGAATTCCTTGATGTCGGCGCCGACGCAGAAGCCGCGTTCCCCGGCTGCCCGGATCAGGACGACGCGGATGCCGGGGTCGGTTTCGAGATCGCGGCAGGCGCGGTGAGGCCGCGGCGCACCGCCATGTTGATGGCGTTCAGCGCATCCGGACGGTTGAGCGTGACGATGCCGACGCCGTCGCGCCGTTCGACAAGGACGGCGCTGTCGCCGTGGGAGTCTTGGTCGGTGGGCATGGGGATTTCCCGGAAAACCGTGGGGGTCGGCGGGCTGCGGCCCGTGAAGGCGCTGCGTGTTGCGGACTGTCCGTGCCGCCACCGTTACGCTATGCCGGCCGAAGCGACCGCGCAAGCTGTTTTTTCTCCATAGAGAAAGCGTTTCTGATTATATAAAGTAATTCCGTGAAAGCCGGGCCCGTTCCATAAGACGGAGGCGGCGAACGGGTGGAAGGGGAGTGGAAGGTGCGGGCAAAGCCAAGCGAGACAGGGACCATGGCCGACGCCGAGGCTGCCGGCGCATCGAAGCCGTCGCGCCCGCGCGGACGTCCGCCCAAGGACGCGGCCAGGAATGCAGTCCAAGATACGGCGGGGACACGATCCGGGATGCCGTCCGCACCGGCTGGCGGCAGCGGAGCGGAGGCGATGGACGGCACGGATGCGGAGACGGGGGTGGATGCCGCCGGCAAGCCGGTCGGCGCGGTGCTCAACTGCGTGAAGATCCTGAAGCTGCTCAGCCGCGCCGCGGCGCCGGTCAGCCTGACCCACATCGTGCAGGAGCTGGGGATGAACACCAGCACCGGCTTCAACATCCTGCGCACGCTGGTTCAGGAGGATTGCGTCCGCTTCGATCCGCAGGCCAAGGTCTATTCCATCGGCCTCGGCGTGATGGAGCTGGCTCGCGGGGCTGCGACCGTCGCCAGCGACATCAACCTCGTGCGTCCGCTGATGGAACGCATCGCCCGCGACAACGGCGTGACGGTGACGCTGTGGCGGCGGATATCGGCCGACCGCATGATGCTGGTGCTGGAGGCGCTCGGCACCGGCAACATGCGCATCAAGATGGATGTGGGGCAGAGGCTGCCGCTGATGATCGGCGCCGCCGGCCGCGCCATGGTTCCGCATGCCGGGGTGCCGGAGGAGGAACTGCGCCGCCAGTTCGCCGCGCTGCGCTGGGACCGGCCGCTGTCCTTCGAGGCGTTCATGGCCGAGGTGGAAGAGACGGCGCGGCGCGGCTGGGCGCTCGACAACGGCAACTATGCGCTCGGCACCGCGTCGGTCGCCGTGCCGATCCTCAATCCGCAGGGCGGGCCGCTGATGGCCTGCACCGCCACCATGTTCCTCAGCCAGTTCGACGAGGCGCGGGCGGCGCGCATCGCCGGGGCGCTCGGCGAGGTCGCCCGCGCGCTGGCCCCGGCGCTGCCGCATCTTTAGACTTCGGCGGCCGGTCAGCAGGCCAGGGCCGTGACCGGTTCCGCCGGCCCGTCGGTTTCGGTGGCGGCGCGCACAGCGGCATAGGCGTCGTGGACGGCGTCGCCGATGCGGCCGACCTCGCGGCTGTCGCCGATCACATGGGTCGGCACTCCGGCTGCGCCCAGCGCCGCAGCCAGCCCGTTTTCAGGCACCCGGCCCAGCGCCAGCAGGACCTGCGAGGCCGGGCGGCGATGATCGGCACCCGCCCGGTCGCGCAGCACGGCCTCTCCACCGCCGACCGCGGCGAGTTCCATGCCGGTTTCGATGTGGATGCGCGGGTTGCCCTCCAGCCGGGCGATCAACTGGCGGCGATAGACATATTGCGCGCGGCGCGCCAGCCGCCGTTCCGGCGAACGGCTGACCAGCACGACGTCGCGGCCGGACCCGGCGACATACTCCGCGCATTCGCAGCCGGTTTCGCCGCTGCCGACGATGACCACCGGCCCGTCCGCGCCCGGCCCGTCGGCCCCCAGCCCGTTGGCGAGCGGCTCCTGTCCGGTCAACAGATCGTGGGCGAAGCCGACCGGGACGGACCTGCTGCCGGCCACGGCGAGCGTCCGGTTTGCCGCCCCGGTGGCGACGACGGCGAGCGCCGGCCGCAGGGCGAGGATGTCGTCCGCTCCGGCTTCGCAGCCGAGACGGACCTCGACCCCGGACGCCTCCAGTCGGCGGACCAGATAATCCCGGTACCAGAAGAACTTGTCCTTGCCCGGCGGCGTCGCCGAGGCGACCAGACCGATGCCCAGCCTGTCCGCCTTCTCGAATAGGGTGACGCGGAAGCCGGCGTCCTGCAGCAGCAGGGCTGCCGCCATTCCGCCGGGTCCGCCGCCGACCACCGCCGCCGGGCGGCCGGCGCCGCTGCGCAGGATCTCCGGCTCCGTCTCCCGCCCGGTGCGCGGGTTCTCGGCGCAGCCGAGCCGCTTGTGGGCGAGTAGCTGGTCGACGCACCAGTTGCAGGAGGTGCAGGGGCGGATGTCGGCCACGGCGCCGCGCCGGGCCTTCTCGGGCCATTGCGGATCGGCCAGCAGGGCGCGGCCGAGCGCCACGAAATCCGCCGAGCCGTCGGCGACGGCCTGCTCGGCGACCTCTGGCTGGCGGATGACCCCGACGGTCAGCACCGGCACGCCGGCCACCTCCCGCAGCCGATGGGCCAGGGGGATGCGCCATCCCTGCGGGCGGAGACCGGATCGACGTTGCAGTCCATCCGTTCCGCCGTGCCGGTCGACACATGCAGGGCATCGGCCCCGGCGGCGACGAGGGCCGGCGCCATCCGCACCGCCTCGTCCAGGGTGGTGCCGCCCTCCACGAACTCTTCGGCGGACAGGCGGAAGATCACCGGCGCGTCGCCTGCTCCCTGCCGGACGGCGGAGACCACCGCCAGCGGAAAGCGCAGCCGGTTCTCCAGCGTTCCGCCATACGCGTCCGTCCGCCGGTTGCCGGCGCCCGACAGGAAACCGCCGATCAGGTAGCCGTGGGCGCCGTGGATCTCGACCGCATCGTAGCCGGCGGCCACGGCGCGCGCGGCGGCAAGGCCGAATTTCGTGACCAGTTCCTCGATCTCCGGCACTGTGATTTCGCGCGGCTCTTCACGGTAGACGCGGCAGGCGATGGCGGAAGCGGCGACGGGGGCCGCCCCGCCGGTAAAGCGCCGCAGGGTCTGGCGTCCGGCGTGGAAAAGCTGGAGGCACGAACGCGCACCATGCGCGGCGATGGCGGCGGTCAGCCGGCGATGGCCGGCGATGAAGCGGTCGTCGTCGATGCCGAGCTGCGGCGACCCGCCGAGCCCGAGCGGACGGTCCACGCAGGCATATTCGACGATCACCATGCCCACCCCGCCTGCGGCGCGGGCGGTATAATAGGCGAGCATCTCGTCCGACACCGAGCCGTCGGCACTTGCCATGTTGGATTCCATCGGCGCCATGACCAGCCGTTCGGCAGCACGAGTCCACGCAGGCGGCCGGGGGAAAAGAGGTTGGGAAATGCGGGTTCCATCGTGGCGTCCAATCGTGGCCGGGGCGTCCGGTGGGGACGTCCAGGGCTGTGGGCCGGAAGGTGGAGCGGGGCGGCCAAAGGGGAAGCCGGGAAATTACAATCACACATGACTTTTTTTGCCGTCAACGGTCTTCTATGAAGTGTGCTAGGATCCGCGATGGTTGCGAACGCACGGCCTGCCGGGCCTGTTCACACAGAACCGGCTGAGGCCGGGAACGTCCGGGCAGAAGGGAGACGGTGGGGGATGGTGCGGGTGATACAGGACGAGTCGGTGGAGACCGGCGAGGAGGAGGGGCGCAAGACCAAGCGCAAGCCCCAGCAGGAGCGGAGCAACGCCACGCGCCGCAAGCTGGTGCGGGCCACCATCGACCTGCTGCGCGAGCGCGGCTATGCCAGCGTCACCACGCCGGATATCGCCGACCGGGCCGGGGTATCGCGCGGCGCGCTGCAATATCACTTTGCCGGCAAGGAGGAGATCTACTTCGCAGCCATCCAGGAGATCACCGCCTGGATGGACAAGGAGATGAATCTGGCGGAATTCGTCGGGCTTCCCATCGCCGAGCGGGTGGAGCGGGTGGTCAACCAGCATTGGGAGGTCTTCGGCAGCGACGACTATGTTGCCGCCCTTGAAATCCGCCTTTACGAGCGCTTCAACGACTGGCTGCATCAGAGCATCCGCACCCAGCTGGGCAAGGTGACGGAAGCGCGCGATCTCGAATGGGTGCGGCTGTTCGCCGACTCGCCCGCGGACACCGCGACCGTGGTGCGGTTGCGCCGCATGGTGCTGGACACCCTGCGCGGTTTCGCCCTGCGCAAGATCCAGGAGGGACCGGCGGTGGATTTCGCGCCGCAGCTCGCCCTTCTCAAGAACTTTCTGGTCAGCGTGCTCCAGCCGCTTCCGCGCATCCTCTAAGCCAAGCACACATAAAAATCACAAGCGAATGATTCATGTTGCGGGACTGATCCGCGTCGCCTATGGTTTTGTTTGCGGATGATCTGCTGCGGGGCGCCGGGGTCCGGATGGTATCGGCCCTTCGTCCGGCGTTTTCCGCCATGACGGCAACAGCCCCAAACAGCCTTTCAGGCACTCGGCCTTTCAGGCACTCGCCGCCACCAGCCGGCCGGTGCCGATGGTGATCGGCTGCATCTTCATCGTCCGCGTCCTTGTTTCCCGCCGCGGCATCGTCGGCGAAGTGCAGCATCGGTTGCCGAAGTGATGCGGGGCCCTTCCAGACACTCTCGAACGGAACAACCATCATGACGGAATGGGCGGTCGTCACCGGCGGCAACCGGAACATCGGCGCGGGCATCGCCCGCCGGCTGACCGAGGACGGCTTTCAGGTGATCGTGGCGTCCCGCACGCCGCCGGAGCATGATTTCCACGCCGCCTATGTGCCGCTGGACCTCGCCGATCCGGCAGCTTCGGCGGCGGCGCTGGCCGAGGCGGTCGGCGACAGGCCGGTGACGCGCTTCGTCCACAACGCGGCCATCGCCCCGCTCGCGCCGGGGGCCGAAGTGCCGGTCGCCGAGCTTGCGCGGGTCTATGCCGTCAATGTCGGGGCGTTCGTCGCGCTGACGCAGGTGCTGCTGCCGTCGATGCGCCGCCTGGGGGTTGGACGGATCGTCGCCATCGGCAGCCGCGCCGCGCTGGGCAAGGAGGGACGGACCGCCTATGCCGCCAGCAAGGCGGCGCTTTCCGGTCTGGTGCGGACCTGGGCGCTGGAACTGGGAAGCGACGGCATCACCGTCAATGTGGTGGCGCCCGGCCCGGTGAGGACATCGCTGTTCGATGCCGCCAATCCGCCCGGCGATCCGATGACCGGGAAGCTGATGCATGGCGTGCCGGTCGGCTTCATCGGCACGCCCGACGATATCGCCCATGCGGTGTCCTTCTTCGCCAGCGATGCCGCGCGCTTCGTCACCGGACAGGTGCTGTTCGTCTGCGGCGGCACATCCATCGCCTTCAAGGAGCCCGACGGCCGGCCGCCGGTGGTTCACCGGTACGCCGCGGACTTCCCGGCGACGCGCCGGTGACCGGCGGCGCCGATCGGTCCCGACTGCAACGGGAGCGACATGCCGACAACTGGACCTCCTTCCGGCTTGCCTGGAAGGAGGTCCTTTGCCGATCAGGACAGGTTGGCATCGGCGCTCATCCCGGCGGTCCAGGTGGAGAGCGAACCGGTGAATCCGGACACCGACCGGCGGTGCAGGAAATGGCCGTGCTGCACCGGCGCCAGCGCGAAGCGGGCATCGATCCCCAGCTTCTGCGCGGCGTCGATCGGCCAGTTCGGGTTGTAGAGCAGTTCGCGGGCAATGGCGACCAGATCGGCGCAGCCGTCGCGGACGATCGCCTCGGCCTGGTCGGCATGGATGATCAGGCCCACCGCCATGGTCGGCAGGTCGGCCTCGCGGCGCACCCGTTCGGCGAAGCCGACCTGATAGCCGTAGGCCAGGGAAATCCGCGTCTCGATCGGCGAGGCGCCGGAGATGCCGCCCGACGAGCAGTCGAAGGCATCCACCCCCAGCGGCTTCAGGATGCGGGCGAGCGCCACGCTGTCATCGACCTCCCAGCCGCCGTCATCCTCGGTGGAGACCCGCAGGATCAACGGCTTGTGCTCCGGCCAGGAGGCGCGGACCCGCTCCACCACCTCCACCGCGAAGCGGATCCGGTTCTCGAAGGAACCGCCATAACGGTCCGTCCGCCGGTTGGACGCCGGTGACAGGAACTCGTGGATCAGGTAGCCGTGCGCGGCGTGCAGTTCCATCACCTCGTAGCCGGCGCGGTCGGCCCGCGCGGCGGCGGTGCCCCACGCCTCGACGCAGTCGTCGATGTCCTGCGGCGTCATCTCGCGCGGCATCGGGTAACCATCGTCCTGTGGGATCGCGCTCGGCGCCACCACGTCCCATTCGTCCCAATCGGCGATTTCCGGGCTGCGCGGCAGGGCGCCGCGACCGTCCCAGGGGAAGCGCTGGCGCGCCTTGCGGCCGGCATGCATGAGCTGGATTCCGGGAACGGCGCCGCAGGATTTCACGAAAGTCGACGATGCGCCGCATCGGCTCGACAAAGCGGTCGTCCCACAGGGCGAGATCGCCGACGGTGCCGCAGCCGCGCCGCTCCACCGTGGTCCCCTCCTGGAAGACGAGCCCCGCTCCGCCGGCGGCGAAGCGGCCGAGATTCATCAGGTGCCAGTCGGTGGGAAAGCCGTCGATCCCGCAATATTGCCACATGGGGGCGACCACGATCCGGTTCTTCAGCGTGACGCCGCGCATGGTGTACGGCGTGAACAGCGCGCTCTGGCCCAAGGCCTTCTCCTCCCGATTGTGCGGTTTCGTCCGCTGGTGAGGCGTGACCTGATCACGCCGGAGCGCCGGCAACGTCGCCGGGCGGGTTCATCCAGGCCGTCGCCATGTCGCGCAGCACGTTCTTCTTGACCTTGGCGCCGTTCGGCCCGTCGGTGACCGGCATGGCCTCTATCGCGAAGATCCGCGCCGGCACCTTGTAGACGGCCAGATGCGCCCGGCAGGCGGCCAGCGCCGCCGCCTCGTCGAGGGTCCGGCCCGGTTCCATGACGACGAAGGCAACCGGGCGCACGCCGGCGGGGCAGCTGGCGGCGACCGTCTGGCAGACCGTGACGCCGGGGAGGTCCAGGATGACCTCCTCGATTTCGGTCGGGCTGACCAGATACCCCGCGATGCGCAGCACGTCCTTGATGCGCGAGACGAAGATCATGCCGCCGTCGGCCAGCCGGTAGCCGTAGTCGCCGGTCCGCAGATAGCCGTCTTCCGTGAAAGCCTCGGCCGTCGCCTTCGGATTGTCGAGGTAGCCGATCATGGCGTTGGGGGTCCGCACCTCCACCTCGCCGATCTCGCCGTCGGGCAGCAGGGCGCCGCTGTCCGGATCGCGCACCCGCAGGCCGGCAGTGGGGCACACCGGCAGGCCGCCGCCCTGGGCGCGGCGCTCCTGGGGGGCGTCGGCGGGCTGGGCGGCGAACATGGCCAGCGTCTCGGTCATGCCGAAGAAGCCGCGCAGCAGCACGCCATGCGCCTCCGCCTTGGGCGGCAGGATGGCGGTGAGGGCGGGGGTGAAGTTGGCATGGCCGAACATGCGGAGTGCCGGAAAGGGCTTGCCCTCGGTCACCACCGACAGGATCTTGTCGAGCATGTCGTCGGTGCCCAGCATGTGGGTGATGCCATGCTCGGCCAGCAGGCGGGCGGCCTCATCCGGTACGAAGGCCTCCATCAGGACCAGCGGGCGCTGTGCCCGGATGGTGGTGATCGCCAGCGTGTAGCCGAAAGCGCCGCACATCGGGATGCCGAGCAGCAGGCTGGTTCCCGGCTCGGTCAATCCGACCGCGGCGGCGGCGTCGCCGGCATGGCGGGTGTTGCGCTCCTGCGTGTGCTGCACCAGCTTGGGAGCGCTGGTGGTGCCGGAGGTGGCGAGGATCAGGCTGACATCCTCCGGCCGGCCGTCGGCGACTTCCGGCAAGGGGGAGGAAGAGTCGGCGATCAGCCCGGCATACGGGGTCTGCCGCACGCCGTCGAGCAGCGTCTCCCGCGTGTCGCCCAGCGTCACCACCAGATCCAGCGCCGGGCGTTCGGCGGGATCGACGCTGCGCAATACGTCGGCGCAGGCGCCGTTGCGGTAGCCGGGAGCGAGCACCACCGCCCGGCAGCCGGCCCGCGACAGCAGGAAGGCGACCTCGTGCGCGCCCAGACGCACGTTCATCGGCACCACGGCGACGCCGAGCCGCGAGCAGGCCAGCGCCGTGGCCAGCCACTCCGGGATGTTGGGCAGCCACAGCGCCAGCCGGTCGCCGCGCCGCAGGCCGAGTTCCTTCAACCGGGCGGCGAGGTGGGCGGCGGCGGCGCGCATCCGGCCGTAGGTGACGGGGCCCTGCGGCCCCACCAGCATGGTCGCGCCGTCGGGCGCGCCGTCCAGCATTTCGAAAAGCCGGGTCGGGGGCGTCACGCCGCTTTCACCCGTGCTGCGGTCAATCATGCTGCTTTCGTTCATCGGAAGGGCTCCAAACGGCGGGACCGGCCGGCGACGAGCGGTTGGAATCACTGGAACCGCGAAGGGCCGCAACGAACCGGCCGGACGCCGGCACCGGCCTGGAGCGCCGATGCGCCGGCCGGGATTGAAGATCGGTTTAATACAATCACGCACGAATTATTTTCTCTGTCAATCCGCTTCTCGATCCGCGCGCAACGCTCGGGGACTTCGTTTAACCGACTATGGCATGAGGTCGGATCGGGGTGCGGGACGTTGTACGGACACCAACCTCAAGAAATCAATCTCACATGATTTTTTATGTTCCATGTTTTGCCGGCTTATGATTGACTTGACCAACAATAAGCGGTGTGCGGAGCGCGGACCTCGCCGCATCGAATCCGACACCCGCCAGGATGGTGGCGGGAGGGCCGGCGGCGCCGGCAGCCTCCCGGCCGCACATGCGATGTTCACGAGAGGACCGTATGACCGACACCAAGAGCGGCACGCAGAGCGCGATCCTGCCATCGGCGGATCCGAACTGGCTCGCCCTGCGGGAAGAGGCGATCCTGGAGCCGGATCTGCCGATCATCGATCCCCACCACCATCTGTGGGACGCTCCGCGCTCGCCCCATTACCTCGCCGAGGAACTGCAACGCGATGCGCAGGCGGGCCACAACGTCGTCGCCACCGTCTTCGCCGATTGCACGGAGGGCTACCGCACCGACGGGCCGGAGAACATGCGGCCGGTCGGCGAAACCGAGTTCGTGACCGCCATCGCCGACCAGTGCGAGGCGGGGCTGTACCAGCCGGCCGGCCTGTGCGCCGGCATCATCAGCTACGCCGACCTGCGCGAGGGCGAGAGCGTGCGCGCCGTGCTGGAGGCCCACATCGCCGCCGGCAAGGGTCGCTTCAAGGGCATCCGCCAGTCGACCTCCTGGGATCCGAACCCGGAGATCCGCACCACCATGCGCACCCCGCCGGAAGGGCTGCTGCGCGACGGGCAACTCCGCCGCGGCTTCGCCTGCCTGGCGCCGTTGGGACTGACCTTCGATTCATGGGTCTACCACCACCAGCTTTCCGACGTCGCGGACCTGGCGTCGGCCTTCCCGGAAACGTCGATCATCCTCGACCATGTCGGCGGCCCGGTCGGCATCGGCCCTTACGCCGGCCGGCGCGACGAGGTCTTCGCGCAGTGGAAAGCCGGCATCATGGAGGTGGCGCGCCGTCCCAACGTGACCGTGAAGCTGGGCGGGCTGGCGATGCGGCTGGGCGGCTTCGGCTTCCACGAACGGCCGGTGCCGCCGTCCTCCGAGGATCTGGCCACGGCGTGGCGGCCCTACATCGAGACCTGCATCGAGGCGTTCGGCCCCGACCGCGCGATGTTCGAAAGCAACTTCCCGGTCGACCAGCTGTCCTGCAGCTACGCCATCCTGTGGAACGGCTTCAAGCGGCTCGCCGCCGGGGCGTCGGCCGACGAGAAGGCGGCGCTGTTCGGCCGCACGGCGGCCAGGGTCTACAGCATCGAACACGTCCTGCGCTGAGCCCCGCCGCCCGGCGGGCAATGGCCGGCAGGCAAGTTGCAGAAGAGATATAACGAGCTTCGGGAGGAGGAAACCCATGTTGTTCGCCAAGTCGCTCCGTGGCGCCGTGTCCTGTCTGGCGGTCGCCGCCGCCCTGTCGGCCGCGACGTCGGCCGTACCCTCCGCCGCCGGGGCGGAGACCCCGGTGAAGGAGGTGAAGATCGGTGTGCTCACCGACATGAGCAGCATCTATTCCGATCTGGTCGGACCCGGCTCGGTGCTGGCGGCGCAGATGGCGATCGACGACTTCACCGCGGCGGAGAAGCCCGGCTTCAAGATTTCCCTGGTGTCGGCCGACCACACCAGCAAGGCCGACATCGCGTCCAGCATCGCCCGGAAATGGATCGACGAGCAGGGCGTCAACGTGCTGACCGACGTGGCCGGCGCCTCGGTCACGCTCGCGGTGTCGAACATCGGCGCGGAAAAGAACACCCTGGTGCTGGCCACCGCGTCCGGCCAGAACAGCCTGTCCAGCGAAGACTGCAAGCCGACCACCCTCCACTGGAGCTACAACACCCGCGCGGTCGCCGCCACGACGGCGAAGGCGGTCACCATGGACGGCGCCAAGGACTGGTACTTCGTCACCGCCGATTATGCCGGCGGCCGTTCGCTGGAGGAGGACGCGACCAAGGGCGTGGTGGCGGCCGGCGGCAAGGTGCTGGGTTCGGTCAAGCACCCGTTCAACAACAACGACTTCTCCTCGCAGATCCTGATGGGTCAGAGCTCGGGCGCCAAGGCGATCGGCTTCGGCAATTCCGGACCCGACACCATCAACGCGGTCAAGCAGGCCAACGAATACGGCCTGAACGGCAGCGTCGCCCTGACTCCGCTCCTGGCGATGATCACGGACATCGACGCCATGGGGCTGGAGATGGCCAAGGGCATGTACGTCACCGAATCCTTCTACTGGGACCTGAACGACCAGACGCGGGCATGGTCGAAGCGCTTCTTCGACAAGCGCGGCAAGATGCCGACCATGGTGCAGGCCGGCCTCTATTCCGCCGTGAACCACTACCTGAAGGCGGTCAAGGCGGCCGACAGCAGCGACACCGCTCCGGTCCTGAAGGCGATGAAGGAGATGACCGTCAGCGATGTGGTCACCAAGCCGTCGCACCTGCGGGCGGACAACATCGTGCTGCGCGACATGTACCTGTTCCAGGTGAAGGCACCGTCGGAAAGGAGGAAGCCCTGGGACTATTACACGCTGCTGAAGACCATCCCCGGCGAGGAGGCCTTCGCGCCGCTGTCGGAGAGCAAGTGTCCGCTGGTGAAGAAGTAAGCACATGACGCCACTCGCCCTCTCTCCCGGTTTCCCCAGGGAAGGGGGCCTTTTACGGCGTTTTGCCGGGCCGGCTTCGGCTTCCGCACCATCATTGCCCGTGAAGGGACCTTCCCATGCAATCCCTGCACTCCGGCGGCACCGCGGGGCGCCTGATCGCCGACGCCGTCGCCCGCTTCGCCGACCGGCCGGCCCTGGCCGACCGCCGGACGCGCTGGACCTATGCCGAGCTTGGCGATTGGATCGGGCGCTTCATCACCCGTTTCCGCGCCCTCGGGCTCGGCAAGGGCGACGGCATCGCCATCCTGACCGGCAACCGGGTGGAGCCCTGGGCCGCCATCTGCGCCGCCAACATTCTCGGCATCCGCTACACGCCGCTGCACCCGCTGGCCGGCGAGGACGACCACGCCTTCATCCTCTCCGATTCGGAGGCGCGCGCCCTGATCGTGGACGCCGAACGGTTCGGGCGGCGCGCGCTGGCGATCCGCGCCCGGGTGCCGGCCCTGGAGCATCTGCTGGCCCTCGGTCCATTGGGCGGTCCATTGGGCGGTCCGTTGGACGGCGTTCCCGACCTGCTGGAGGAGTTGCCGCACCTGGAGCCGGCTCCGCTCGATCCGCAGGTGGAGGCGGAGGACATCTCGCTGCTCTGCTATACCGGCGGCACGACCGGCCGGTCCAAGGGCATCATGCTGCCGCACCGGACCATCGCCGCGATGGCCTCGACCATCGCCGCCGAATGGGAATGGCCGGCCGAATTGCGCTATGCCGCCGTCACGCCGATCAGCCACGCCGGCGGCATCATGCTGTACCCGATCATGCTGATGGGCGGATCGGCCCGGCTGCTGCCCGGCTTCGACGGCCCGGAGTTCTGCCGCACGGTGGCGGAGGAGCGTATCACCGCCGCCTTCCTGGTGCCGACCATCGTCAATGCGCTGGTGGAGGATCCGGCGCTGCTGGCCCGGTACGACCTGTCATCGCTCGGGCTGATCGTCTATGGGGCGGCGCCGATGTCGCCCGACCTGCTGCGCCGGGCCATCAATGCCTTCGGTCCGGTCTTCCTCCAGCTCTACGGCCAGTCGGAGGCGCCGCAATGCGTCACCACGCTGCGCAGGGTCGATCACGACCTGAACAGGCCGAAGCGGCTCGGTTCCTGCGGGCGTCCGACCGCTCTGTGCGACGTGAAGCTGTTCGACGCCGATATGCGGGAGGTCGCCGTCGGCGAGCCGGGCGAACTCTGCGTGAGGGGACCGCTGGTGATGACCGGCTACTGGCGGCAGCCGGAGCTGACCGAACAGGCCTTCCGCGGCGGCTGGCTGCACACCGGCGACGTCGCCAGGCGCGACGCCGAAGGCTTCCTGCACATCGTCGACCGCACCAAGGACATGATCATCTCCGGCGGCTTCAACATCTACCCACGCGAGGTCGAGGACGCGCTGATGGCCCATCCGGCGGTGTCGCTGGCCGGGGTGATCGGCATTCCCGACGGCAAATGGGGGGAGGCAGTGAAGGGATTCGTCACGTTGCGCCCCGGCGCGACGGTGGAGGCGGCGGAACTCCAGGCGCATGTGAAGGCGATGCGCGGCGCCCCCTGGTCGCCGAAATCCATCGACATCGTTACCGAGATGCCGCTGACCGGACTCGGCAAGGTGGACCGCAAGGCGCTGCGCGAACCCTATTGGCGCGACAGGGCGCGCGGGGTGAACTGAACCGGAGTGGAGCGGACCATGCTGGACCATGCGGCGATCATGGAGCTGCGGACGCGTGATGTCGTGTCCTGGAGCGAGCGCGACGTGATGCTCTACGCGCTGGGCGTCGGCATGGGCGCCGACCCGATGGACGAGGATGAGCTGCCCTTCGTCTACGAGCGCGGCCTGAAGGTGCTGCCGACCTTCCCGATCGTGCCGACCTTCGCCGGCGGGCCGCTGTTCCGGATCGGGCTCGACACCCGCACCCTGCTGCACGGCGAGCAGGCGGTCACCCTGCACGGGCCGATGCCGGCGAGCGGCAGGGGCGTCGTCGACGGACGCATGCTCGGCGCCTGGGACAAGGGGGTGGGGAAGGGCGCGGTCTTCGCCCAGGAGAAGATCCTGCGACTGGACGGCAATCCCGAGCCGCTGGCGACCGTCGTCACCACCGCCTTCGGCCGGTCGGAAGGTGGCTTCGGCGGGGCGACCGACGGGCAGCCTGAACCGCACCCGGTTCCCGACCGCGCACCCGACCTGTCGCTGGAGATGCCGACGACGCCGTCGCAGGCTCTGCTCTACCGCCATTCCGGCGACCTCAATCCGCTGCATGCCGATCCGGCGGCGGCGCGCGCGGCCGGTTTCCCGCGCCCGATCCTGCACGGGCTCTGCACCTACGCGATCACTGCCCGCGCGGTGCTCGCCGCCTGCTGCGATTACCGGCCCGAATGCATCCTTCATCATCAGGCCCGCTTTTCCGCCCCGGTTTTTCCCGGCGAGACGATCACGGTCGATCTGTGGATCGACGGCGACGCGGTGTCCTTCCAGGCGCGGGTCGAGGCACGCGACGTGGTGGTGGTCCGGAACGGCCTGAGCCGGCTGTCCGGGGAGGCTGCCCGATGAAGGCGTTGCACTGCCTGTCCTATGGCGAGCCGCCTGAACTGCGCATCGTTGAAACCGTCGAGCCGGCCCCCGGTCCCGGCGAGGCGCTGATCGCCGTCGAAGCGGTCGGGATCGGCGGCTTCGACGCGGTGTTGCTGGGCGGCCGTTATCAGGAGCGCCCGGAACCGCCCTTCGTCCCCGGACGCGAACTGGCCGGGAGGGTGCTGGCGGTGGGGGAGGGCGGCGATCCGGCCCTGATCGGCATGCGGGTTGCCGCCATTTCCTTCAAAGGCGCCTTGGCCGAGCGCGCGGTGGCACGCTGCGACCATTGTCTGGCGACGCCGCCGGACATGGACCCCGCCACCGCCGCCTCGATCCTCAGCGCCTATGCAACCAGCCTCTACGCGCTGGAGACATGCGGGCGGATGACGGCCGGCGAGACGGTGCTGGTGCTCGGCGGTGCCGGCACGGTCGGAGCGGCGGCGATCGACATCGCGCGTGGGCTTGGCGGCCGAGTGGTCGCGGCTGCCTCCACAACGGAAAAGCTGGAATTCTGCCGGTCACGCGGTGCCGAACTGGCGGTCGACTACGGCGACCCGCATTGGCGCCGCGCGATGACGGAGCGGCTGGGCGGCGGCATCGATCTGGTGGTCGACCCGGTCGGCGGCACCCTGTCGGAACCGGCCTTCCGCAGCCTCGCCCCTGGCGGGCGCCATCTGGTGGTCGGCTTTGCCGCCGGCGAAATTCCGCGCATTCCCCTCAACCTGCCGCTCCTGAAGCGGGCGAGCATCGTCGGCGTGGATTGGGGCGGCTTCATGCAGACGGAGCCGGCCGCCAACCGTGCGCTGCTGGATCGGCTGCGCGATCTGTTCGACAGCGGCACCCTGCGGCCGGTGCAGCCGACCGTCCATCCATTGTCGGCGCTGATCCCGCTGCTGGACGGCTTCCGCAACCGCCGCATCGTCGGCAAGCCGGTGATCCAGCCGGATTTCGGGACCGCCGCATCGGCGCGAAGCATAGGGAAGCAGCAGTGTGGAGCAGGGCATGAGCGGGACTGAAAAGCCGAGGGGCCCGCTGGCGGGCCTGCGCGTCATCGAGATCGCGGGCATCGGGCCCGGCCCCTTCTGTGCCATGATGCTGTCGGATATGGGGGCCGAGGTCATCCGCATCGACCGCGCCTCGCTGCCCGACCAGGGCATCGACATTCCGGTTCTCAGCAATGTCACCAACCGTGGCCGGAGTTCGGTGGTGCTCGATCTCAAGAGCCCGGAGGGTGCGGCGGCGCTGAAGCGGCTGGCTGTCCGGGCCGACGTCCTGATCGAGGGGTTCCGGCCGGGGGTGATGGAGCGGCTCGGCCTCGGCCCGGAGGAGCTGCTGGCCATCAACCCCCGGCTCGTCTATGGCCGGATCACCGGTTGGGGCCAGGATGGACCGCTGGCCAAAGCCGCCGGGCACGACCTGAACTACATCGCGCTCAGCGGCATGCTGCACGCCATCGGCCCGGCCGATCGGCCGCTGCCGCCGCTGAACCTGATCGGCGATTACGGCGGCGGCGCCATGTATCTGGCGTTCGGCATCGTCTGCGCCCTGCTCGAACGGAACCGGTCCGGGCAAGGGCAGGTGGTCGATGCGGCCATGGTCGACGGCGCGGCCTCGCTGGGAGCCGCGCTCTACGGGCTGTTGGACGCCGGGTTGTGGCATGACCGGCGGGCGGGCAACCTGCTCGACGGCGGTGTGCCCTGGTACGACACTTACGAGACCGGCGACGGCAAGCACGTCGCGATCGGGCCGCTGGAGCCGCGCTTCTACGACACGATGCTGGATCTTCTCGGCCTGACGGATGCGACCTTGCGGGACCGCAGCGAGGCCAATTGGCCGCATCTGCGGGCTGCCTTCGCCGAGGCCTTCCGCAAGCGAACCCGCGACGAATGGTGCGCCCTGCTGGAGGGGACCGACGTCTGCTTCGCCCCCGTGCTGTCGATGACGGAAGCACCGCATCACCCGCAGATGGCGGCGCGCGGCACCTTCGTCGAGGTGGGGGGCGTGGTCCAGCCGGCGCCGGCGCCGCGCTTCAGCCGCAGCAGGCCGGCCATCCAAAGTCCGCCGCCGTCGCCGGGAGAACACACGCGGGAGATGCTGGCTGCGTGGGGGCTTTCAGCCGAGGAGGTCTCCCGTCTGCTGGGGTGAGCGTCGGCCGCCGGTTCCTGCGGAATTGTCACATAAACCGCATGGTTGGGCTCGCCAACCCCGCTGTCTACGTGACGATGCCCGATGACGTCCTCCCGGCCTACCGGCACGCGGCAGCACGCCCTTGTGCGTTTGTCCCGCGTCACAGCGCCTGCTGCAGCTCCGGCAAGGCTTTGAACAGGTCGGCGACGAGGCCGTAGTCGGCGACCTGGAAGATCGGCGCCTCCTCGTCCTTGTTGATGGCGACGATCACCTTGCTGTCCTTCATGCCGGCCAGATGCTGGATGGCGCCGGAGATGCCGACGGCGACATAGAGGTCCGGCGCAACGATCTTGCCGGTCTGGCCGACCTGATAGTCGTTCGGCACGAAGCCGGCATCGACGGCGGCGCGGCTGGCGCCCACGGCGGCGCCCAGCTTGTCGGCGATGGCCTCCAGCAGGTGGAAGTTGTCGCCCGACTGCATGCCGCGCCCGCCGGAAATCACGATGCGGGCCGAGGTCAGCTCCGGACGCTCCGACTTCGACAGCTCGGCCGAGACGAAGCGCGACAGCGCCGGGTCGGCGGCGGCGGCGACGCGCGGCAGCACGTTCTTGCCCACCGAGGTGGCGGCGGCGAGGACATGGCTGTAGCCGGGGGCGAGCGACACCAGCAGGGCCGCGACCGGCTCGGCCAGGGCGTGTTCGTAGGCGGCATCGTCGGCGAGCAGCACCTTGGCGACGCCGGCCAGCTTGGCGGCCTGATCGACGGCGGGAGCGGCGTTGCGGCCGGCGACCAGGACGTGGATGTCGCCGCCGAGCTTGGCGGCGGCGGTCACCGTGTGGGCGGTGGCGGGCTTGAGGCTGACGTTGTCGTGGTCGGCGAGGATCAGGATGGGCATGGGGCGGGTCCTTGGTTGGCGGGTGGCGAGGTCTGGTGGCTGCGGATTGCCCCCTCCCCATCCCTCCCCCGCTGGGCAGGGGAGGGGGCAGGACGCTTGGCGGCGTGACGTGATTGCCAAAGCTGCGGAGTTCCCTCCTCCGCCCAGCGGGGGAGGGTTAGGGTGGGGGCACCGAAGCCGGCGCCCCCTCAGATCACCCGCGCCTCGTTCTTCAGCTTGTCGACCAGGGCGGCGACGTCCGGCACCTTGATGCCGGCCTGACGCTTCGCCGGCTCGGCGACCTTCACCGTGGTCAGGCGCGGCGTCACATCGACGCCCAGGCTGTCCGGCGTAACCGTCTCAAGCGGCTTCTTCTTCGCCTTCATGATGTTCGGCAGGCTGGCATAGCGCGGCTCGTTCAGGCGCAGGTCGGCGGTGACCACCGCCGGCAGCTTCAGCGACACGACCTCAAGGCCACCGTCGATATCGCGCGTCACTGCGACCGTACCCTCACCGGCAACGACCTTCGAGGCGAAGGTGCCCTGGCCCCAGCCCAGCAGAGCCGCCAGCATCTGGCCGGTCTGGTTGCAGTCGTCGTCGATCGCCTGCTTGCCGAGAATCACCATCCCCGGCGCCTCCTTCTCGACCAGCGCCTTGAGGACCTTGGCGACGGCCAGCGGTTCGGTGGTGACGTCGGTCTGCACCAGGATGGCGCGGTCGGCACCCATGGCGAGAGCGGTGCGCAGCGTTTCCTGGGCCTGCGACGGGCCGACGGACACCACGACGATCTCGGTCGCCGTGCCAGCCTCCTTCAGGCGGACGGCCTCCTCGACGGCGATCTCGTCGAAGGGGTTCATGCTCATCTTCACGGTGGCGGTCTCGACGCCGCTGCCGTCCGCCTTGACGCGGATCTTCACGTTGTAGTCGACGACCCGCTTCACGGGGACGAGGATTCTCATGGGAGTCGGTCCTCCTGCGACTGGTCCGCACATGTGGCGCGGCACAGGATGCGGCGGGCCTTGCGCGCCATCGCTTCGTCGATCATGCGGCCATCCACCACCGCGACGCCCTTGGCGCTTTCCGCCACGATGCGGCGGGCCTGGGCGATCTCGGCTTCGGTCGGGGTGAATGTCGCGTTGACGGTGGAAATCTGGCCGGGATGGATCGCCGCCTTGGCGCCGAATCCCAGCGCCAGGGCGGCGGCGGCTTCCCATTGCAACCCGGCGGCATCGGTCAGATCGAAGAAAGGGGAATCCACCGCTTCGATACCCGCCAGCGCCGCGGCATTGATCAACCGGGAACGCGCGGACAGAAGCGGCTCCCACGCGATGGCGCAGCCCAGCTCGGCGGACAGGTCGGCGGCACCGAAGAACAGGGCGGCCAGCCGGGGCGATGCGCGGGCGATGTCCTCCACCGCCGCGATCCCATGGGCTGATTCGATCAGCGCCACCAGCGGCAAGGGCCTGCCCGCTCCGCTCAGAAGCGTGTCGACCCAGCGGATCATCTCGGCGCTGTCGACCTTCGGCACGATGACGAAATCCGGCCCGCCGCCTTGCGGGAGGCGCATTAGGGCCAGCAGATCCTCCAGCCCCTCGGCCGTCAGCGGCGCGTTGATGCGCAGCGCCCGCAGGATCGGCGCGGCAGGCGCAGCCGCCAGGGCTCTCAATGCCGCAACGCGCGCCGCCGCCTTGTCGGCAGGCGGCACGGCGTCCTCCAGATCGATGATCAGGACATCGGCACCGGACCGCGCGCCACGGTCGAAGCGGTCGGGTCGCGTCGCCGGGGTGAACAGCCAGCTGCGGCGGGGCCGCCCGCCGGCAAGTTCTCCGTCTCGATCCGCTTCGCTCATGACGTGCCCGCGAATTCGGCCGTCATGGCGACCTGACCGTCCGAACCGACCACCCATCCCTCAATCTCGCCATCCCCCCTCTCCGCCGCGTTCAGCGTGAAGGGCGCGGTGTCGAACAGCGGCCGGCGGGCGCGGAAGCGGAAGCCGGCTACCCGCCGGTCCCCGGAATCGCCGCCGAGATTGCGCAACACCAGATCCATCAGCAGGGTCGCCGTCAGCGGTCCATGCACCACCAGCCCCGGATAGCCTTCCGTCTCGCGGCAATAGGGGCGGTCGTAATGGATGCGGTGGCCGTTGAAGGTCAGCGCGGAATAGCGGAACAGCAGAACCGGGTCGGGGGTGACGCTGCCGGTCCAGTCGGCTGTGGGCAGGGGATCGGCGGATGCCGGGGGCGTCGCCTCGCCCGGCTTGGCGGCTTCGCGGTAGACGATGTCCTGCTTTTCGCGGATGGCGACGCCGGCATCGGTCGCGATCTCATGCATCACGCTGACGAACATCATCCCGCCCGACCGGCCGGCCTTGTGCTGTACTGATTCGATGGTGGAGGTGCGCCGCATCTCCGCACCGATGGGGATCGGCGCCAGGAAGCGCATGTCGCTGCCGGCCCACATCCTGCGGGGCAGCGGCACCGGCGGCAGGAAGCCGCCCTTGCGCGGGTGGCCGTCCTCACCGATGTCCCGTTGCGGTGCGGTGGGGAGGAAATGCAGCCAGTGGCCGAGCGGCGGCAACTCCCCCGCCGGCCAGGGCGGGGTGTCGTGGTCCAGCGTCGCCGCCAGCCCGGCCAGCGGTGCGGCGATGGCGGTGTCCGTCCGCATTTCCGCCCGGCCGATCCAGTCCTTCAGATTGTCGAACGTCACGGCGCCACTCCGGATGAATGCAGGATCTTTCCCGGATTCATGATGTTGTGCGGATCGAAGGCACGCTTCAGCGTCGCCATCATCTCCAATTCCACCGAGGATTTGTAGCGCGGCATCTCGTCGATGCGCAGGCGGCCGATGCCATGCTCGGCCGAGATCGATCCGCCGAGATCGACGACGATGTCGTGGACGATGGCGTTGACCGTCGCCAGCTTCGCCCGCCATTCGGCCGGGTCGCCGTCTTCCGCCTGGATCGGGTTGTAATGGATGTTGCCGTCGCCGAGATGGCCGAAGGAGAAGGGGCGGATGCCCGGACAGGCCCGCTCCAGCGCCGCGTCGGTGCGGTCCAAAAAGCGCGCGACGCGGGAGATCGGTACGGAAACGTCGTGCTTGAAGGACACGCCCTCGCGCTTCTGCCCTTCCGGGATTCCCTCGCGGATGCGCCACAGCGAATCGGCCTGGGCCTTCGATGCGGCGACCACGCCGTCCAGCACCTCGCCGGCCTCCATGCCCGCCTCCAGGATGCCTTCCAGCATCTCGGCCAGCCGGTTGCCGGAGTCCTGATCGGCCAGTTCCACCAGCACGTACCAGGGATAGCGGTCGCGCAGGGGATCGGGCACGTCCGGGACATGTTTGCGGGCCACGTCGATGCAGGCGCGCTGGATCAGCTCGAAGGTGACGATGCGGTCGCCGGCCACGCCCTTGGCGCGGGTCAGCAGATCGACGGCGTCGCTGGGGGCCGACACTGCGACCAGGGCGGTGGCGGTGGCGCGCGGCAGCGGCGACAGCTTCAGCACCGCGGCGGTGACGATGCCCAGCGTGCCTTCCGAGCCGATGAAGATCTGTTTCAGGTCGTAGCCGGCATTGTCCTTGCGCAGACCGCGCAGCCCATCCCAGATCCGGCCGTCGGGCAGCACCACCTCCAGCCCGGCCACGAGGTTGCGCATGTTGCCGTAGCGCACGACCTGCACGCCGCCGGCGTTGGTCGCGATGTTGCCGCCGATCTGACACGACCCCTCGGCGGCGAGGCTCATCGGGAACAGCCGCCCGACGTCGCGCGCCGCGTTCTGGATGTTGGCGAGGATGCAGCCGGCCTCCACCGTCATCGTGTCGTTGTCGATGTCGATCTCGCGGATGCGGTTCAGCCGGTTGGTGGAGATGACGATCTCCGATCCGTCGGCATGCGGCTGGCTGGCTCCCGTCAGTCCGGTGTTCCCGCCCTGGGGCACGATGGGCGTGCGGGTTACAGCGCAGATGCGGACCACGGCGGCGAGAGCCTCGGTGCTGTCGGGCAGCACCACGGCGGGCGACCGGCCGACCCAGCCGTCGCGCCAGGATTCCATGAAGGGCTTCATGGTGTCGGGATCGGTGATCAGGCCGCGGTCGCCGACGATGGCACGGATCGGGGCGAGTACGGCCGTCTCGAAGTCCGGCCGGAGGGCGGTTTGCCCGCTGGTCTGCCCGCTGGTCTGAATGTCGTTCGGCAAGGGAGCTCTCCCTGGGCTTCGGGCCCGCGTCACAGCGCGCGGTAGGCCGTCTTGATGATGGTGTAGAATTCGATGGCCGAGCGTCCCTGCTCGCGCGGGCCGTAGCTCGACATCTTCCGTCCGCCGAACGGGACGTGGTAGTCGACGCCCGCCGTCGGCAGGTTCAGCATGGTCATGCCGGCCTGGATGTTCGCCTGGAAATGACGGGCGTGCTTCATCGAGTTGGTGACGATGCCCGACGACAGGCCGTAATCGGTGTCGTTGGCGACGGCCAGCGCCTCCTCGTAATCCCTGACGCGGATGACGCTGGCGACCGGGCCGAACACCTCCTCGCGGTTGATGGTCATGGCGTTGCTGGTGTCGGTGAACAGGGCCGGGGCCAGGAAGTACCCGCGCGTCGGCCGCTCCAGCCGCGTGCCGCCGGACGCCAGCCGGGCACCCTCGTTCAGGCCGGTGTCGATGTATTGCAGGTTCTTGGTCAGCTGGAACTCGTCGATCACAGGGCCGATCTGCGTCTCCGGCAACAGGGCGTGGCCGACGCGCAGAGCCGCCATCCGCTCCACCATCGCGGCGACGAAGGCGTCGTGGATGCTGTCCTCGACGATGAAGCGGCCGGTGGCGGTGCAGCGCTGACCGGCATGGAAATAGGCGCTGTTGACGCCGATCTCGGCGGCGCGCTCGGGATCGGCGTCGCCCAGCACCACCAGCGGGTTCTGGCCGCCCAATTCAAGCTGGACGCGGATCATGCGTTCGGCACAGCGCACGGCGATGCGCCGTCCGGTGTTGACGGACCCGGTGAAGGACACCGCGTCCACCGCATCGACCACCGCCGCGCCGACATTCGGACCGGCGCCGATCACCAGATTGAACAGGCTGGCCGGCATGCCGTGCGCTTCGAGCGCCGTGGCGATGATGCGGGTGACGGCGATGGAGATGCCGGGGGTCTTTTCCGAAGGCTTCCAGATCACCGCATTGCCGAAGGCCAAAGCCGGGGCGATCTTCCACATCGGCGTGGCGACCGGGAAGTTCCAGGGCGTCACCAGACCGATGACGCCGACCGGCTCGCGGGTCACGTCCACCTCAACCCCCGGCCGCACCGAGCCCAGCGTCTCGCCCGGCGCCCGGAGCGCCTCGGCCGAGAAGAAGCGGGCGAGATGGGCGGCGCGGGTGATCTCACCCAAGGCGTCGGGGATGGTCTTGCCGCCCTCGGCGGCGGCGATCCGTGCCAGCTCGTCCTTGCCGTCGAACAGCGCGCGGGAGATGGCGTCGAGCACCAGCGAGCGCTGCTCCACGGTGGCGGCGCGCCAGTGCGGCTGGGCGCTGCGGGCGGCGGCAACGGCTTCGGCCACATCGTCGGCACCGGCAAGCGCGTAGGAGCCGGCCAGCTCGTCGAGATCCGAGGGGTTGAAGATGTCGAGCCGGTCGCGGCCCGGCCGCCAGCTGCCGGCGATGAAGTTGGTGATCGGGCGGGTGTCGGGGGACATGTCGGGTCTTCTCCGGAAATCTGTTCGTTCGAGGCGGGGGCGGCGGGCGGGTTCAGCCGGCGCGCGCCACCCGCTCCTTCAGGGCGGTCAGAGCCCACAGCGTCTCGATGGTCGGCACCGGCACGCCGCGGCGGCGGGCCAGGTCCAGGACGGCGGTCACGATGGGGTCGATCTCCATGCTCCGTCCCGCTTCGAAATCCTGCAGCATCGATGGCTTATGGCCGGGGACGCCGCTGCCGCGGCCGAGCCGCTCGTCGACGTCGTCGGGCAGATCGACGCCCCAGGCGCGGGCCACGGCCAGGCACTCGCGCATCAGCCGGCCCTGGACGGTGGCCATGCCGGGAGCCTGCTCCATGGCGCCCATGGTGGCGCCGGTCAGCACGCTGGTCGGGCCGACCGCCATGTTGAGCATCAGCTTGTTCCACAGCGTGGCGCGGATGTCGCCGGGAAGGCGGGCGGTGGCGCCGGCGGCGTTGAAGGAATCGACCAGGGCCGCCAGCTTCGCGGCATGGTCTCCGGGCCGGGGGGCGCCGAAGGCCAGCACCGGCAGGGCGGTGTGGGCGACGATGCCCGGCTCGACGATGCGGGCGGGGAGAACCTCCATCACGCAGGCGGCGACCCGCTCCGGCCCGATGGCCGACCAGACGGCGCCGCCGGGATCGACCACGTCCAGCGGTTCCGGCGTCACGTCGTCGCCGGCGCCGTACAGATACCACCAGGGGATGCCGTTCTGCGCCGCCACCACCAGCGTGTCCGGGCCGCATAGCGCCGGAAAGGACGACGCCAGCGCCGGCAGTCCGTGCCCCTTGACCGTGACGATCACCACGTCCTGGGGGCCGAGTTCGCTGGCGTCGTCGCTGGCCTGCGGCCGGCAGGTGAGCGTGCCCTTCGGCGTCTGGACGGCCAGTCCGCGCTCGCGGATCGCCGTCAGATGCTCCCCGCGCGCCAGCAGCGACAGCTGGTGGCGGCCGGTCGCGGCGAGATACCCGGCCAGCGCGCCGCCCACGGCGCCGGCTCCTACGACGGCGATGCGCATGGCGTCTTTCCTCCTTGTCTCACTTGAATTCCAGCGGCGGCATGTCGTCGTCCAGGCTGTTGCCCAGCCCTTGGAATTGCTCCTCGATCTGCTTGTCGTCCAGTTTGACCGCGGCGGACTTGTAATGCATGACCATCTGCGGGAAGGCGATCACCAGCGCCACCATCACCAGCTGGATGACGACGAAGGGCACCGCCCCCCAATAGATCTGGCTGGTCAGGACCGGCGCGGTTTCCTTCTTCGTCACGCGGTCGATGTAGGGCAGCTTGGGCGCCACCGAGCGCAGGAAGAACAAGGAGAAGCCGAAGGGCGGGTGCATGAAGCTGGTCTGCATGTTCACCGCCAGGATGATGCCGAACCACACCAGATCGATGCCCAGCCGGTCGGCTGCCGGAGCCAGAAGCGGGATGACGATGAAGGCCAGCTCGAAGAAGTCTAGGAAGAAGGCGAGCAGGAACACCATCACGCTGACGGCGATCAGGAAGCCCATCTGGCCGCCCGGCAGTGAGACCATCAGTTCCTCGACCCAGACATGGCCGTTGACGCCATAGAAGGTCAGCGAGAACACCCGCGCTCCGATCAGGATGAACAGCACGAAGGCCGCCAGCTTCGCCGTCGAGTAGGTCGCCTGACGCACCATGTCGAGGCTCAGCCGCTTCTTCATCGCCGCCAGCAACAGCGCGCCGACGGCACCCATGGCGCCGCCCTCGGTCGGGGTGGCGAGGCCGATGAAGATCGTGCCGAGTACCAGGAAGATCAGCGCCAGCGGCGGCACCATGACGAAGGTCGCCTGTTCCGCCATGCGGGAGATCAGCCGCCGGCCGCTGGCCCGCTCCACCAGTGCCACCGACAGGGCGTAGAGCGCGCCCGCCGCGACGGAATCGCCGATCAGCGCCAGGGTGGACCAGCCGTTCTGAGCCAGCCACGCCGCTCCCGCCGTCAGCACCGCCGTCACCGCGGTTTGAAGCACCAGACGCCGCGCGCCGAAGGTCCGGTTGAAGGTGGCGGCCAGGAAGGCCACCGTCACCCCCACCGACAGCAGCAGCACGACATAGTCGGCGCCGGATTTCACATCGGTACGACCCATCACCCAATAGGCGACGGCTCCCGAGAACAGCGCCAGCATGCCGAGCTGCCAGACGCCGCGCGCGCCGTTGGGCTCGCGGTAGGCGATGGCCTCCGGAGGGAGTCCGGGCGCGGAGTTGGGCCAGATCATGGAGACGACGAAGACGTAGAGGGCGTACAGGCTCGACAACAGCAGGCCAGGGACGAAGGCGGCCTCGTACATGTCGCCGACGGAGCGGCCGAGCTGGTCGGCCATGACGATCAGCACCAGCGACGGCGGGATGATCTGGGCCAGCGTGCCCGACGCAGCGATGATGCCGGACGCCAGACGGCGGTCGTAGCCGTAGCGCAGCATGATCGGCAGCGAAATCAACCCCATGGAGATCACCGACGCGGCGACCACGCCGGTCGTCGCCGCCAGCAGCGCGCCGACGAAGATGACGGCATAGGCCAGACCGCCGCGGATGGAACCGAACAACTGCCCGATGGTGTCGAGCAGATCCTCGGCCATGCCGGAGCGTTCCAGCACCAGCCCCATGAAGGTGAAGAAGGGCACCGCCAGCAGCACGTCGTTGTTCATCGTGCCGTAGACGCGCTCCGGCAGGGCCTGGAACAGGTCGGGGCGGAACAGGCCAAGCTCGATGCCGATCAGGCCGAACAGCAGGCCGTTGGCGGCGAGCGCGAAGGCGACCGGATAGCCCAGCAGCAGCATGACCACCAGCACGGCGAACATGATCGGCGCCATGTTGTGGCCGAACCAGCCGCGCCAGCCGTCCTGTTCGGCGAGCGCACCGGCGCCCGGCACCGGAAGCACGTAGAGCGCCACGGCGACGGCGGCCAGCAGCAGCAGGGAGATGACGGACAGCCGGACGGCGCGCGGCGAAAGGGAGGGGGAGGTCGTGCTCATCGCGCGTCTACCGGCTGGGAAGGGTGTCGGGATGGGCGGTTCGCTCGCGTTCCGCTGCGAGCAATCTCTCGGCTTCGGCCTCGGCGGCCGCCTGATGACCCCCCGCCCGCTGCCTGGTATCCTCCAGATGGCCGGCCATGATCGCGGCGCGCTTGACCAGCTCGGACAGGCCCTGGATGAAAAGTACGGTGAAACCCAGGGGAATCAGCAGCTTCGCCGGCCATTGCGGCAAGCCGCCCGCGTTCATCGACTGCTCCTCGATGGCGAAGGAGGCGAGTGCGAAGGGCCAGGAGGTGATCATCATCACGAAGCTGAAAGGCAGCAGGAAGGCGATATGGCCGAACAGGTCGATACCGTCGCGCGCGCGCTTTCTCAGCATCGCGTTGACGATGTCGATGCGGATGTGTTCGTCGTCCCGCAGCGTCCAGGGGGAGCAGAGCAGGAACGCGGCGGCGAACAGCACCCATTGCAGTTCGAGCCACGAGTTGGAGCTGACGTCGAACAGCTTGCGCACGACGGCGTTGACCGCCGACACCAGGATCGCCAGCAGGATCAGCCAGGAAATCGTCTTGCCCAGCCACGCGGTGACCGCGTCGACCAGCCGGCAGGCCCTCACGAGGACCGTCATCATGGGGGAGGGGGGTGGACTCGTCATGGGGGCAGCTTCTCCCGGAAGACCGGTCGCGAATGCCGCGACGACGCCACGACCGGGAGCGGCGGTGCCGCTGCCCGGCCATGGCTGGGATATCGCAAGGAGAGACGGCGGATCAGCGCCGGGTCAGACGGAGCGTGGCACTGTCGTAGGCATATTCCGATGCCTGGAGCCACAGGTTCGAATCGTTCTGGAAGCGGCGGTAGCTCTCGTAGAACTTCTTGAAGGCCGGGTTCTTGTCCGACAGCTCGTCATAAAGGTCCATCGCCGCCTTGTGGCTGGCCTGCAGCACGTCCTGCGGGAAGGCGCGCAGCTTGGCGCCGCTGGCGACCACGCGCTTCAGCGCCGGAGGGTTCAGCACGTCGTAGCGTGCCACGCTGTCGACGTTGGCCAGCGCCGCGGCCGCGGTCAGGGCCGCCTGATAGTGTTTCGGCAGGCTGTTCCAGCGGTTGGTGTTGATGAAGAAATGCTGGAGCGAGGTGCCGTCCCACCAGCCCGGATAGTAATAGTTGGGCGCGATCTTGTAGAGGCCGAGCTTCTCGTCGTCGTAGGGGCCATTGAACTCCGCGGCGTCGATGGTGCCGCGTTCCAGCGCCGGGTAGATGTCGCCGCCGCCGACCTGCTGCGCCACCACGCCCAGTTTGGCCAGGATCTGGCCGCCCAGGCCGGAGATGCGGAACTTCAGACCCTTCAGATCCTCGACGCTCTTGATCTCGTTGCGGAACCAGCCGCCCATCTGGGAACCGGTGTTGCCGCCGGCAAGCGCCTTCAGGTTGTAGCCGGCATAGAACTCCTCAAGGAGCTTGCCGCCTTCGCCGTGATAGAACCAGGCGTTCTGCTGGCGGGTGTTCAGCCCGAAGGGCAGGCAGCAGCCGAAGGCGAAGGCCGGGTCCTTGCCGACATAATAGTAGGACGCGGTATGGCACATCTCCACGGTGTCGTTGCTGGCGGCGTCCAGGGCCTGCAGCGCCGGGACCACCTCGCCGGCGGCGAAGACCTGGATCTGGAACTTGCCGTCGGTGGCCTCGGCGAGGTTCTTCGCCATCACCTCGGCGCTGCCATAGAGCACGTCGATGTTCTTCGGGAAGCTGGACACGCAGCGCCAGCGGATCGTCGGCTCCGACTGTGCGATGGCCGGAGCCGCAAGCGTGGAGGCACCGGCGGCGACGGCGGCACCCTTGAAGAATTGACGGCGCTTCATGCTGTTGTTCCTCCCGAAGTTCTTGTTGTGTGACGGAGCAAGGCCGGCTGAACGTCCGCGACCGCTGTCGTCGCCAAGACATCCGTCTGCACGGCAAAGAGCAGATGGGCGTCCTGTATTTCAGCGTCTGAGGGTGGCGCGACGTCTCCTTGCTCGCGGCGTCCGTGGAATTGGCGGCGGCCGTTCCTGGGGGATATGGTGACTGTTAGGGAACGGCGGGGTCCATGTGGTGACCCTGACAGTGGAGCAAGCGGCCGCACAGAGGAATGTGTTTCGTGGGCATACCAGCCATAAGCTGAGCGAGCCATCAGCCACACAAACTGTTTCGGACGAGCCCCGCAGTGCCCTGTGAAACCGGGGTGGGTGCTGACGGTTTGCTATGCCCGCAATGAATATCTGTTACAGGCACGCCATGCGCTCCGCGACGGGCGGCCGATCGATAGTCTGTGGCGAACTGTTCCCAACCGCCTCAAACGACGGATGTTCAACCGCATGAACGGTAAGCGCCATGTCTAGGCCGTCCTCTCCGCTCAACGCCGCCGGGGCCGCCTATCTCGAAGCGTTGCAGGCGCGCTTCCGCGATGATCCCGCATCGGTGGACGTGAGCTGGCGCGCCGTCTTCCAGTTCCTGGACGAACTGGGCGCGGTCACTCCGGCCTTGCCGGCATCCGGCGGGCCGGCGACCGATCGGCTGTCGCTGCAGCACGAGGAAATCCGCCAGCGCGGCCATGCCGCCGCCGCCCTCGATCCCCTGGGCCGTACCGCCCCTCCCGTTGGGCCGGCGTCCGAGGACGCGGAGACCGTGAGGCTGCGCCGGCTCTATCAGGGCACGCTGACGCTGGAAACCGCCCATATCGACGATCCGGCCCTGCGGTCCTGGCTGCGCGACGCCTATGAGGGGACCGCTGCCGCCCCATCGGCGGAGGCACGTCGCCGGGCGCTGTCGCTGCTGAGCGCGGCGGAGGAATTCGAAAGGCTGCTCGGCACCCGCTACCCGACGAAGAAGCGGTTCGGCGCGGAGGGGATGGAGACGTTGATTCCGCTGCTGGACCGCATCCTCGCGGCTGCCGCGGCGGCAGGCGTCACCGAGGTGCAGGTCGGGACCATGCACCGCGGCAGGCTGAGCCTGATGGCCAATGTGCTGGGCAAGCCTCTGGTCGAACTGTTCGCCGGCATCAAGGGGATGCATCCCTTCCAGGCCGACCCGCCGGTACCCGCCGATGTCCCCTATCACATGGGGGTGGAAAGCAGCCTGTCCTTCGGGGAAGGGACACTGGCGTTGACCCTGTCCCCCAACCCGTCGCATCTGGAGGCGATCAATCCGGTCACCCTGGGCCGTGCGCGGGCGCGTCAGGATCTGGTCCGCGAGCAGGGCGGCGAGGCGCGCCGGGTGCTGTGCGTGCTGCTGCACACCGACGCCAGCGTGATCGGCCAGGGCAGCGTGACCGAGGCGCTGCAACTGTCGGGCGTCGCCGGCTTCACCGTTGCCGGCACCATCCATGTCATCGTCAACAACCAGATCGGCTTCACCACCGAGCGCGACGAGGCGCGGACTTCGCTCCATTGCACCGGTCTGTGGAAGGCGGTGGACAGCCCCATCCTGCACGTCAACGCCGACGATCCCGACGCGGCGCTGCGGGCCGCCGACCTCGCGGTCGCCTTCCGGCAGGCGCACGGGCGCGATGCGGTGATCGACCTCGTCGGCTACCGCCGCAACGGCCACAACGAGATCGACGAGCCGCGTTTCACCCAGCCGCTGGATTACGCGGCGATCGACGCCCACCCGCCCGTCCGCGCGCTCTATGCCGGGCGTCTGGCCGCCGAAGGGGTGGTCGGGGAGGGCGCCGTCGACGCGCTTGCCGCCGGGCACAAGGCCCGCTTCCAGGAGGCGTTGGCCGCCGCCGCCGATCACCGGCCGAACCATGACGGCTTCCCCGGCGGACGCTGGGCGCCGTTCGCTTCCGGCGGATCGGCTGCCGTCGAACCGGACACCGGCATCGGCGCCGACCGGCTGCGGGCTCTGCTGGCGGCGCTGGCCGCCATTCCGGATGGCCTGACCGTCGACCGCAAGGTGGAGCGCGTCATCCGCCGCCGCGCCGAGGAGCCGTTGGACTGGGCGACCGGCGAGGCGCTGGCCTTCGCCACGCTGCTGGCCGACGGGGTGCCGGTGCGGCTGACCGGCCAGGACGTGGTGCGCGGCGCCTTCTCCCACCGGCATTTCGCCCTGACCGATGCCGTCACCGGGAAGCGCCATGTCAGCCTGAACCATCTGGGCGTTGCCCAGGCCCGCTTCGACGTGGTCAACAGCCCGCTGTCGGAATATGCCGTGCTCGGCTTCGAATACGGCTACAGCCTGGAACGGCCCGACGCGCTGGTGATCTGGGAGGCGCAGTTCGGCGATTTCGCCAACGGCGCCCAGATCATGATCGACCAGTTCATCGTCAGCGCGGAGGACAAGTGGCGCCAGCCCTCCGGCCTCGTCATCCTGCTGCCGCACGGTCTGGAAGGGCAGGGGCCGGAGCATTCCTCCGCCCGGCCGGAGCGCTTCCTCCAGATGGCGGCGCGCGACAACATCCGCATCGCGCATCCGTCCACCCCGGCGAACTACTTCCACCTGCTGCGCCGGCAGATGATGCGGCGCGACCGCAAGCCGCTGGTGGTGCTGAGCCCGAAGACCCTGCTGCGCCTGCCGGCGGCGGTGTCGGCGCTGGTCGACTGCGCGCCCGGCACCGGGTTCCGGCCGGTCGTCGTCACCGCCGGAGAGCGCGCCGAACGCATCCTGCTGTGCAGCGGCAAGCTGGCTTACGAACTGGAGCGCGAACGCGCCGCCCTGGACGCCGGGGATGTGGCGGTGGTGCGGCTGGAGATGCTGTATCCTCTGCCCGAGGCCGAACTGTCGGCTCTGTTCCGCCGCTGGCCGGAGGCGTCCTGCCTGTGGGTGCAGGAGGAGCCGGAAAACCTGGGCGCCTGGACCTACCTCGACCGCCGGCTGGAGGCCTTGCGGGCAGTGGCCGGCTGTGCCGAGCCGCGCGTCGCCTGCGTGGCCCGTGCCGAAGCGGCTTCTCCCGCCGGCAGCTTCCACGGCGACCATGAGGCCGACCAGCGCCGGCTGGTCGAGCAGGCCTTCGCCGGGCTCGCCGCCGCCCTGCCGTCCCGAGGGAAAGCGGCGGCGGAGTGACGGGCCGTCCGTCCGCAGCGACGGTCGGACCCGACAGCAAACACCGAACACCGTGTAACGAGCACTGGGGAAAAGCGCCGATGTCTTCCAGCTTGAGCACCGTCAACCCGCCCGAAGCCGCTCCGCTTCTGCTCCCCGATCTGTTGCAGGCCACGGCCACGGCACTCGACGCGGTGGCGCAGCTGGCCGAGGCGGCGGAGCGCGGCGTCGCGGCGCTGGTGGCGCCGGATGGGCGCGTCGATGCCGCCCTGCTCGACCGCCATCAGGTGGCGGCGCATGGCTTCGCCTGGGTCGCCACCTATGCCGCGGCATTGCGCCAGATGCGGGGCTGGGCGGAACGGCTGGACCTTGCCGGGCGGCTGGGCGAACTGGAAGCGGCCATGCTCCAGGCGGCGTTCGGCGAGTATCTGGCCCAGCTCGACGGCGGTCTGGCGATGAGCCAGGGCGAAATCGTCCGGCCGGCCGATTTCGGGCTGGGCGAGGCAGAGCGGGACGCCTTCCTCACCGAGGCGGTGCGCCGGCTGATCGCCTCCGGCAACGCGTCGGCCCTGCGGCTGCGCATCGCCGAGCTGCTGACCGATGCGCTGCATGGCGGCGGCTTCGGCGACACGGCGCTGGAGGACGAGGCGCTGGACATGGTCCGCGACCAGTTCCGCCGCTTCGTCGCCGACGCGGTGGAGCCGCATGCCCATGACTGGCATCTGAAGGACGAGCTGATCCCGCTTCCCGTCGTCGAGCGGATGGCGGACATGGGCGTGTTCGGCCTGACCGTGCCGGAAGAGGACGGCGGGCTCGGCATGGGCAAGCTCGCCATGTGCGTGGTGACGGAGGAGCTGTCGCGCGGCTACATCGGCGTCGGCTCTCTCGGCACCCGCGCGGAGATCGCGGCCGAACTGATCCGCATGGGCGGCACCGCCGAACAGCGGGCGCGCTGGCTGCCGCGCATCGCGTCGGGCGAGATCCTGCCGACCGCCGTGTTCACGGAGCCCAACACCGGTTCCGACCTGGGCAGCCTGCGCACCCGCGCGGTGCCGGACGGCGACATCTATCGCGTCACCGGAGCGAAGACCTGGATCACCCATGGCAGCCGGTCGGATCTGATGACGCTGCTGGTGCGCACCGATCCGGACGCCCCCGGCTATCGCGGGCTGTCGATGCTGCTGGCCGAGAAGCCGCGCGGCACCGAGGCGGATCCCTTTCCGGCGGAGGGCATGAGCGGCGGCGAGATCCCGGTGCTGGGCTATCGCGGCATGAAGGAATACGAGATCGGCTTCGACGGCTTCGCCGTCCCCCGCGAGAACCTGTTGGGCGGTGTGGAGGGCCAGGGCTTCAAGCAGCTGATGGCGACCTTCGAATCCGCCCGCGTGCAGACGGCCGCCCGCGCCGTCGGCGTGGCGCAGAACGCCATGGAGCTCGGCCTGCGCTATGCCCAGGAGCGCGTCCAGTTCGGCCGTCCGCTCGCCGCCTTCCCGCGCGTCGCCGGCAAGCTGGCCTGGATGGCGGTGGAAACGATGATCGCCCGCCAGCTGACCTATTTCGCCGCGCGGGAGAAGGACAGCGATCGCCGCTGCGACATAGAAGCGGGCATGGCGAAGCTGCTGGCCGCGCGCGTCGCCTGGTCGAACGCCGACAACTCGGTGCAAATCCATGGCGGCAACGGCTACGCCGTCGAATATCCGGTCAGCCGGGTGCTGTGCGACGCCCGTATCCTGAACATCTTCGAAGGAGCGGCGGAAATCCAGGCCCAGGTGGTCGCACGTGGATTGCTGTCGCGCCGCAATTGAGGGGTGCCGGGCGGGCGGAACTGACCTGTCGCGACCACGCTTGTATCATACCGGCGTATTCGCTATCCGACGGGGAGGACTGAATGGACAAGGCCGCCCGCGATGGAACTTCTGGAACTGCGCTATTTCGTTCAGGTGGCCGATCTTGGCAGCTTCTCCAAGGCCTCGGTCAAGCTGGGCATCACGCAGCCGGCGCTGAGCCGGCAGGTCCAGAAGCTGGAGCACGAGCTGCGCACCAGCCTGTTCTACCGTCATGGACGCGGCGTGTCGCTGACCCAGCAGGGGCGCAAGCTGTACGACGTCGTCCGTCATCTGCTGGGCGCACTGTCGGAGATCAAGGAGGAGATCCAGGACCAGTCGGAAAGGCTGACCGGTTCCGTCACCCTGGGTCTTCCCCCGTCGATCTGCGCCACCTTGGGGGCACCGCTGGCCCGCCGGTTCCACGAGAACTATCCCGACGCCACGCTGCGCATCCACGAGGTGTTCAGCGGCACGCTGCTGGAATGGGTGGAGGGCGGACGCCTCGACCTCGCCGTCCTCTACGACGCCCGGCGCGGGCGCAGCATGCTGTCGTCGCCCCTGCTGGTGGAGAACCTGCTCCTGGTGCAGTCGGCGAAGGATGCCGGTGCCGGCAATGACGGGCCGGTCGAGGTGGAGATGCTGGCCGACCTGCGTTTCGTGCTGCCCGGCCTGGAAAACGGCCTGCGCCGGGTGGTGGATGCGGCGGTGCGCCGGGCCGACATCGACCTGCAGGTCGATATGGAGATCGACTCCGTCACCGCCATCAAGCAGTTGGTGGAGGAGGGAATGGGATCGACCATCCTTCCCTTCGGCGCTGTCCACCGCGAGGTGCGCCAGGGCCGGTTGATCGCGCGCGAGATCACGTCGAAGGACATGCATGCCATGCTGGTCACCGCCACACCGCTGCATCAGCCGGTGTCGAAGGCGACCCGAGCCCTGCTGCGGCTGATCCATGTCGAAGTCGTCAAATGCGTCGCCAACGGCGTGCTGAAGGGCAAGGTCGTCGCTCCCGGCAGTGCCGGGGAGGACAGCGCGCTGTGACGCAAGCTGGGGCCGTGCTCCGCCCCGTTATGCTTTGACCGCTGATAGCAGTTATGACGGATGGTCCATAGCACGGCCGGTTCGGCGCGGATAGCCTCCCCCCATCGCCACATAATTCCCTGGGGAAGGAACCGAGAATGACGAAGCGCCTGGACGGCAAGGTTGCCCTGATCACCGGGGCGGCGCAGGGCCTGGGCCTTGCGATGGCCGAAAACCTTCGTGCGCGAGGGCGCCCGCGTGGCGGTCGTCGACATCAACGGCGACGCCGCCGTCGCGGTGGCGGAGCGGCTGGGCGAGGCCGCCATCGGCATCAAAGCCAACGTCACCAGGACCGCCGATGTCGAGATGACCATCGCCGCCACGGTCGAGAAATTCGGGCGCCTCGACATCCTGGTGAACAATGCCGGCTCCACCCACGCCAACGGCCCGTTCGAAACCGTGACCGAAGAGGAGTTCGACCGCGTCTTCGCCCTGAACGTCAAGTCGATCTACCTCTATTCCAAGGCGGCGGTGGCGACGATGCGGGCGCAGAAGTCCGGCGTGATCCTCAATCTCGGCTCCACCGCCGGGTTGCGTCCGCGTCCGGGCCTGGTCTGGTACAACGCCACCAAGGGCGCGGTGCACAACATCACCCAGTCGCTGGCGCTGGAACTGGCGCCCGACAACATCCGCGTCTGCGCGCTGGCTCCGGTCGCCACCGAAACGCCGCTGCTCGCCACCTTCATGGGCGGCGACACCCCGGAGAAGCGGGCGCGCATGCTGGGCATCGTCCCGCTCGGCCGCCTGGGCCAGCCCTCCGACGTCGCCAACGCCGCGCTGTATCTCGCCTCCGACGAGGCGGCCTTCATCACCGGCGTGGTGCTGGAGATCGACGGCGGCCGCTGCGTCTGAGGACGGGCCGTGCAAGGCCGGGGCGCGTCCGCGCTCCGGCCTGACCCAAAAACCGCCGCCCCTCTCCATCCACCCCGAGCGGAAGCCGTCCCCCATGTCCTCGCTACTTTCCGATCTGCGCATCGTCGAAGTCTCGGCCTTCGTCGCGGCGCCGCTGGGCGCATGACCCTGGCCCAGCTGGGCGCGGAGGTGATCCGCATCGACCCCATCGGCGGCAACGTCGACCACCGCCGCTGGCCGCTGGCGCCCAACGGCACCAGTCTCTATTGGACGGCGCTGAACAAGGCGAAGCGGTCGGTCACCCTGGCGCTCGACAAGCCGGAGGGGCGGGAGATCGCCCAGGCCATCATCACCGCGTCGGGCGAGGATGCCGGCTTTCTGCTGACCAACCTGCCGGCCAGCGGCTGGATGGGCTACGAGGCGCTTTCCGCCAAGCGCGACGACCTGATCATGATGCGGCTGACCGGCAATCCGGACGGATCGGCGGCGGTGGACTACACCGTCAACTGCGCCGGCGGCTTCCCGATGGCGACCGGCAGGGGAGGGGAGCCGGTGAACCACGTCCTGCCGGCCTGGGACGTGGCGGCCGGCCTCTACCTCGCCACCGGGCTGCTGGCGGCGGAACGGCAGCGGCGCCGCACCGGCCGGGGGCAGGAGGTGACGGTGGCGCTGGCCGACGTGATGCTGGCGACCGTCGGCAATCTCGGCTACCTCGCCGACGTCCGGGGTGAACGGCACCGTGCGCCAGCCGATGGGCAACGACCTGTACGGCGCCTATGGCCGCGACTTCCCCACCGCCGATGGGCGGCGCGCGATGGTCGTCGCCATTTCCAACCGACAGTGGAAGGCGCTCGGCAAAGCGACCGGGCTGGCCGACAGGCTGGCGATGATCGGCCCGCTGATGGGCGTGGACATGGATGACGAAGGCGGACGCTTCCAGGCCCGCGATGCGATCTCCGCCGTGCTCGCCCCCTGGTTCGCCGCGCGCACGCTGGCGGAATTGGAAGGCGCGTTCGCCGGCACGGGCGTGCTGTGGGGGCCGTACCGGGATTTCGGCCAACTCGTCGCCGAGGATGCGCGCTGCTCCACCGCCAACCCGCTTTTCCGTGAGATCGACCAGCCCGGTGTCGGGTCGCTGCTGGTTCCCGGATCGCCGCTCGGCTTTCCCGGCATGGGCGAGCGCACCGATCATCGCCCGGCCCCCGGTCTGGGGCAAGACACCGATGCGGTGCTGGCCGATCTGCTGGGGCTGCCTTCCGCAGAGATCGGCCGCCTTCATGATGCCGGCATCGTCGCGTAGGTGGCCGGGGTGCCGCGGCAGGCATGCCTCATGCCGCCGGAGAGACCGATGCGGGCGTGTGGAAAAGCCGCCCTCGGCCGTCCAGCGGATCCGTGACGCCGGCAAGGCGCAGGCTGTGCCAGGCCAGCGCGTGGTTGCTTGAGGTGACCGGCTTGCCGGTGCGCGCCTCCAGCGCCTCGACCGCCTCGGCGACGCGCAGGCTGGTGCAGGAGACGAAGACGGCGTCCACCTCCGGGTGGGCGGCGGCCTGCTCGACCGCCGCGGCGATGGAGTCCGGAGCGATGCGCGCCGCGACCGTATCGTCGGGCTCGTCGAAGATCGCCAGAACCGGCACCCGATAGCCGGCCTTTACGAAGTAATCCCGCATCGCTTCGCCGACGCTCCGCTGGTAGGGCGCGACGAGGCCGATGCGCCGCGCGCCCAGGGCGGCGAGGGCGGCATCCACCGCCTCGACCGGGGTCGTGGTGGCGATGCCCGGCCGCGCCTCGCGGATCCGTTCGCGCACGCGCTCCGGGCCGATTACCATGCTGCCCGAGGTGCAGCCGAAGGCCACCACGTCCAGCGGCAGCTCGGGCAGGATCAGGCGGGTCGTCGGGGCGATGTCCTGCTCCATCCGGGCCAGCGTTTCCGGCACGATCTCCTTGTCGTTCCACAGACGCGCGTTGTAGACGGCGACCCCCGGTTGGCCGAGCAGGAAGCGCCATTCATGCTCGATGGTCTGGTCGGTGGCGAGCACCAGCAGCCCGATGGCGGCGCGGGCGGCGAGGCCGCCGTCGGTCGCGAAGGGCAGGACCACGGTGGAGGTTGGGGTGGCGGCCGGGGAAGCGGCGCCGTCCCCGGCGATGGCGATATCGGTATCCATCTCGGGAGGTCTCCCATTGGCGCGGGCATGCGGCCATGGACGCGGCGGCGCCCGCGCGTCTGTCAGTGGACGGCCTGCATGCCGTCGAGCGGGATGGCCGGAATGCGGCCGGCGATCAGGTCGGCGGTGATCCGGGCCGACCCGCAGGACATGGTCCAGCCCATGTGGCCGTGCCCGGTGTTGAGAAACAGGTTGCGCTGGCGCCCGCGTCCAAAGATCGGCGTCCCTTCGGGTGTCATCGGCCGCAGCCCCGCCCAATAGCTGGGCCGGCTGTAGTCGGCCGCGTCGGGGAAGAGGTCGCGCGCCGCCGCCAGCATGGTCTGGAAATCCGCCGGACTGTGGCGCTTGTCGTAGCCGGCGAAATCGGCGGTCGCGGTGATGCGCAGACGGTCGCCCATCGGCGCGTAGGCGACGAGGTTCTCCTCGTCCACCCCGCCGATGCGCGGCGTGTTGTTGCGCCCCGCCACCGGCACGGTGACGGAATAGCCCTTGATCGGGTAGATCGGCAGCGACAGGCCGAGCGGCTTCGCCAGCGCCGCGCTCTGGCAGCCCAGCGCCAGCACATAGGCGTCGGCGGTGAGCCTGCCCTTGTCGGTGAGCAGCCCGGTCACTTCACCGGCGGCGGTCTCGACGCCGCTGATCGTCGTGCCGTAGAGGAAGCGCACGCCGCGCTCCGCGCACCAATCGGCGAGGTTGCGGGTGAACAGCCGGGCGTCGCCGCTCTCGTCGGACGGCGCATAGATGCCGCCGACGATGCGGTCCTTGGTCGGCAGCAGGGCCGGGTCGATGGCGGCGGCGCGGTCGCGGTCCACCACCTCCAGCGGCAGGCCGTTGTCGGTCAGGATCTTCATCTTGGCGACCCCGGCATCGAAGGCCGCGGGGGTGCGGTAGAGGTAGAGCAGACCGCCCTTGGCGCCGTCGAAGGCGACCCCGGTGTCCTCGACCACCTCATGCAGCATGTCCTGCGAATAGAGGCTGAGCCGCACCTTGCGGGCGGTGTTGACCGCCACCCGCTCCGCCCGGCAGTTGCCGAGGAACTTCAGCGACCAGGACCACAGCGCCGGGTCCAACCGCAGCCGGAAGCGCAGCGCCTGATCGTTGCGCCACAGCGATTTCAACAGGATTTTCGGGGCCTTCGGCGACGCCCAGGTGTAGGCGTGGCCGGGCGCCACCAGCCCCGCATTGGCGAAGCTGGTCTCGTCGGCCGCCCCGTCATGCCGTTCGACGACGGTGACCTCGTGCCCGTCCTTGAGAAGGCAGTAGGCCGTCGTCACCCCGACGACCCCGCTGCCCATCACGATGACCTTCATGGACGCCTCCCTGGCATGAACGCCTCCCCGGCTGGCGTGGTCACAGCGCCGCGGTCACCTGGATCTCGACGGTGAACTGCGGGGCGGCGAGCTTGGCCTCGACGCAGGCGCGCACCGGTGTGTTGCCGGGAGCCACCCAGGCGTCCCACACCCCGTTCATCTCGCTGAAGCCGGCGATGTCGGCGAGCCAGATGGTGGCGGTCAGCAGCTTGGTCCTGTCGGTGCCAGCGGCGGCCAGCAGTTCGTCGATCCGGCCGAGGATGTCGGTGGTCTGCTCGGCCACGGAGGCGCCCGGCGCCCGCAGCGCCACCACGCCCGCGGTGTAGACAAGACCGCCGCAGACGACGGCCTGGCTCATGCGCGGGCCGACCTCGATACGCTGGATGCTCATGATTGTCTCCCATAAAGCCGGCGGGCCGGATGGCGCACCGCTTATCCCCAA
>NZ_VUOI01000032.1:0-44839 GCF_015390205.1 Azospirillum sp. INR13 | reverse complement strand
CCCCACGGTGCTGCGCGAGTACGACATCCGCGGCATCGTCGGCAAGACGCTGACCCCGGCAGACGCCCGCGCGGTCGGCCGCTCCTTCGGCACCGTGGTGGTGCGCAAGGGCGGCAAGACGGTCTGCGTCGGCTATGACGGCCGTCTCTGTCCTCGCCGGAGCTGGAGGAGGCGCTGGTCGAGGGGCTGGTTTCCACCGGCCTGCACGTCCTGCGCATCGGGCTCGGCCCCACGCCGATGCTGTATTTCGCCACCCGCGACCGCGAGGCGGCGGCCGGCATCATGATCACCGGCTCGCACAACCCGCCGGACTACAACGGCATCAAGATGATGCTGGGCAAGGGTCCGGTCTATGGCCAGCAGATCCTGGAACTCGGCACCATGGCGGCCAAGGCCGACTGGGAGCAGGGCCAGGGCTCGTCGGAGAAGATCGACGTCCAGGACGAGTATGTCGCCCGCCTGCTGAAGGACTATGACGGCACCCGCGACCTGAAGATCGCCTGGGACGCCGGCAACGGCGCGTCGGGCGAGATCCTGCGCCGCCTGACCGCCAAGCTGCCGGGCAAGCATGTCCTGCTGTTCGACGACATCGACGGCAACTTCCCCAACCACCATCCGGACCCGACGGTCGAGGCCAACCTCGTCGACCTGAAGAAGGCGGTGGCGGAGCATGGCTGCGACATCGGCATCGGCTTCGACGGCGACGGCGACCGCATCGGCGCCATCGACCACAAGGGCCGCGTGGTGTGGGGCGACCAGCTGGTCGCGCTCTATGCCGCCGACGTGCTGAAGAGCCATCCGGGCGCCACCATCATCGCCGACGTGAAGGCCAGCCAAGCCCTGTTCGACGAGATCGCCAAGCATGGCGGCAACCCGCTGATGTGGAAGACCGGCCACTCGCTCCTGAAGGCCAAGATGGCCGAGACCGGTTCGCCGCTGGCCGGCGAGATGTCGGGCCACATCTTCTTCGCCGACAAGTGGTACGGCTTCGACGACGCGCTCTATTGCGGCGTCCGTCTGGCCGGGCTGGTCAGCAAGCTGGACACCACGCTGGCGGACCTGCGCGACGGCCTGCCGGACATGGTCAACACGCCGGAGACCCGCTTCCAGATCGACGAGGAACGCAAGTTCGCCGTGGTCGAGGAGGTCAAGGGCCGCGTCAAGGCGTCGGGCGCCAAGGTCAACGACATCGACGGCGTCCGCGTGACGACCGAGGATGGCTGGTGGCTGCTGCGCGCGTCCAACACCCAGGACGTGCTGGTGGCGCGGGCGGAGTCCTACAGCCAGGAAGGGCTGGAGCGGCTGAAGGGCGCGCTGATCGAGCAGCTGGTGGCTTCGGGGCTGAGCGCGCCGTCCTTCGAGGGCGGCGGGTCGCACTGAGGTTAGAGGGTGGGGGAGTCGTCGGCTGGCGAATGCCCCCACCCTAACCCTCCCCCGCTCTCAGCGGACCTACGGTCCGCCTGCCGCGTCAGCACAAAGCATAGCTTTGTGCGAGAGCTGGGCGGGGGAGGGGACAAGTGCTGATGCGGGAGAATGGCGGCAGTCCCTCCCCCGCCATCGGACCGAACTTCGGTCGGCCGAGAGCGGGGGAGGTTAGGTGGGGGTCTAACGCTCCCTCACCGGAAACTCGCCAGATGCCTCCTGAACCTCGCCAAGCTCCAGGCGAAGAACAGTGCGCCGATCCCCGCGGTGGCCGCAAAGCGCGGCCACACCACGTCGAACCCCGCCCCGCGGAACAGGATCGCCTGGGCGAAGGCGACGAAATGGGTGGACGGTGACAGCTGCATCGCCATCTGCAGCCATTCCGGCTCGCTTTCCAGCGGGGTGAAGCCGCCGGACAGCATGTCCATCGGCAGCACGATCAGGATGAACAGCAAGCCCAATTGCGGCATCGAGCGCGCCACGGTGCCGAGAAAGATGCCGAGCGCCGTCGCGAAGAACAGGTAGAGCGCAGTCCCCGCCAGGAACAACGGCACCGAGCCGGCCAGCGGCACCGACAGCAGGCCGCGCAGCACCACATAGAGCGCCACCAGCGTCAGGCCCAGGATCACCGCACCATTCGCCAGCACCTTGGCGGCCATGATCTCGGCCGGGCGGACCGGCATCACCAGCAGATGTTCCAGCGTGCCGTGCTCGCGCTCGCGGATCAGGGCGGCGCCGGCCAGCAGCACCGCCAGCATGGTGACGTTGCTGACCACCGCCATGGTGCCGGTGAACCATTTGGTGTCGAGCGCCTCGTTGTAGGCGACGCGGATCTGCAGGCTGACCGGAGCGGTGCTGCCCTCGGCCTCGCGGCGGACGAAGCGGCCGACCTCGTCATCGACGATGCCCTGGATGGTGCCGGCGCCGATGCCGGCCTGCATCATCGCGGTGGCGTCGATCAGCAGCTGGATCGTCGGGCTGCGGCCGGCCAGCACGTCGGCTTGGAAATCCGGCGGAATATCGAGCACGAAGGTGTAGCGGGCGGAATCCATCGCCGGATCGACCTCGGCATGGCCGATCATCACCGGTGTCTGGAACTCCGGCTGGTGAAAGCTGGAGACCAGCCGCTGCGACAGGGTGGAGCGGTCCTCGTCCACGATGGCGATGGCGGCGTTGCGCAGGTCATGCGAGATGCCGGTCGCCTCGCTGTAGACGGAGAAGGTGAAGGAATAGACGACGAAGCCCAGCATGAAGACGTCGCGCAGCAGGCTGATCCACTCCTTGCGCGCCAATGTCAGGCTGTTGCGGAGGAAGCGCATCATGGTTCAGCGCTCCTGTTTCGGCAGGAAGGCGACGCCCAGCGCCAGGAAGACGGGGACGAAGGCGGCGGTCGCCAGGATGAAGGGGAGAAGCTCCGGCAGGCCAAGGCCCTTGGTGAAGGCGCCGACGGAGATCTTCAGGAAATGGGTGGTGGGGAACAGCGTGCCGAACAGCCACGCGCCGCCCTCCAGCGTCGCCACCGGCTGCAGCATGCCGGAGAATTGCGTCGCCGGCAGCATGGTGACGATGGCGGTGCCGAACACCGCCGCCGTCTGCGTCGCGGTGAAGACGGAGATCAGCAGCCCCAGCGCCGTCGTCGCCACCACATAGACCAGCCCGCCCAGCAACAGCCCCACAAGGCTGCCCTTCACCGGCACGCCGAACAGGATGACCGCCATCGCCACCATCAGCAGCAGGTTGAAGGCGGCGAGCGCGATGTAGGGCAACTGCTTGCCCAGCAGGAACTCCAGCCGGGTCACCGGGGTGACGTAGAGGTTGGTGATGGAGCCGAGTTCCTTTTCCCGGACCACGCCGAGGGCGGCGAGGATGGCGGGGATGAAGACCAGCAGCAGGCCGATGGTGCTGGGCACCATGGCGTCGAGGCTGCGGAAGGCCTGATTGTAGCGGTAGCGCATCTCCAGGTTCGCGGCGGGGGCAGGCAGGGTGGCGCCGGCGGCGATGGCGGCATCCTGGATGAAGCGCTGGTGCAGGCCGGAGACGTAGCCCTGGATGGTCTCCGCCCGGAAGGGCATGGCGCCGTCGATGCGCACCGCCACCTCCGGCACCCGGCCGCGGCGGAGATCGCGGCCGAAGCCTTCGGGGATCTCGATGGTCAGCGACGCCTCGCCCCGTTGCAGGCGGAGCGCAAGGTCGCGGGCGTCCACGGCCGGCGGGGGTGGCGCGGAAGCTGCGCGAGCCGTCGAACTGCTCGATATAGGCGCGGCTTTCGGGGGAGCGGTCATGGTCCAGAACGGCGAAGGTCAGGTTCTCGACGTCCATGGTGATGCCGAAGCCGAAGACCAGCATGAGCAGGACGGTGCCGAGCAGGGCGACGGTCAGGCGGACGGGATCGCGGCGGAGTTCGAGGGTTTCTCGCCATGCATAGGCCAGCAGGCGGCGGCGGGAGAGGGGTGAGGCCTCCCTCTCCCGCCCCGGGAGAGGGAAGGGGCCCATGGCATCGCCATGGGAAGGGTGAGGGGTGGGGCATGAAGCCATGCGGTTCGGGATGCTTGGATCACCCCTCACCCTCCCCACGCCTTCGGCGTGGGTCCCCTCCCTCTCCCGGGGCGGGAGAGGGCGATTTTGTTCGGGCTCCTCCGCCTGTTCCATGAAACCGATGAAGGCGTCGTCCAGGCTGTCGGCCTTCTGTTGGCGGCGCAGCTCGTCGGGCGGGCCGGCGGCGATGACGCGGCCGGCGTTCATGAAGGCCACCCGGTCGCAGCGCGCCGCCTCGTTCATGAAATGGGTGGAAACGAAGATCGTCACCCCCTGGTCGCGCGACAAGGCGATCAGGTCGCGCCAGAACTGGTCGCGCGCCACCGGATCGACCCCGGAGGTCGGTTCGTCGAGGATCAGCAGCTCCGGTCCGTGCAGGATGGCGACGGCCAGCGACAGCCGCTGCCGCACGCCCAGCGGCAGGCGGTCGGCCACCGCGTCGATGTAGGAGGACAGGCCGAAACGCTCGACCAGCGCCGCCAACCGGGTGTCGGCATCCGCGAGGTCGAACAGGCGGGCGTGCAGGTCGAGGTTCTGGCGCACCGTCAGCTCGCCATAGAGCGAGAAGGCCTGCGCCATGTAGCCGACGCGGCGGCGGCTCTCCAGATCGCCGGCGTCCACCGGTTTGCCGAACAGCCGCGCCTCGCCCGCGCTGGCGGGGAGCAGGCCGGTCAGCATCTTCATGGTGGTGGTCTTGCCGCAACCGTTGGATCCCAGGAAGCCGAAGATCTCGCCGCGGCCGATGCGGAAGCTGATGTCCGACACCGCGGTGAAATCGCCGAAGCGGCGGGTCAGGCCGATCGCCTCGATGGCCGGTTCGGCGCCAATGGGTTCGGGCGGGCGGGGCGGCACGGTCAGGCGTCGATGGCCGCGCCGGGCATCCTCCGGCAGCAGGGCGACGAAGGCCTCCTCCAGGTCGGCGGCGCCGGTCTGCACCTTGACAGCGGCGGGGGTGTCGTGGGCCAGCAGGCGGCCGGCGTTCATCATCACGACCCGGTCGAACCGCTCCGCCTCGTCCATGTAGGAGGTGGCGACCAGCACGGTCATGCCGGGGCGGCCGGCGCGGATGCGGTCGATCAGCTCCCAGAACTGGCGGCGGGAGAGGGGATCGACGCCGGTCGTCGGCTCGTCGAGGATCAGCAGGTCGGGGTCGTGCAGCAGGGCGCAGCACAGGCCGAGCTTCTGCTTCATGCCGCCGGACAGCTTGCCGGCCGGACGGTCGGGGAAAGGGGCGAGGCCGGTCGCCTCCAGCAGGTCGTCGATGCGGCGCCGGCGCTCGGCGGCGTCGAGGCCGAACAGGCGGCCGAAGAATTGGAGGTTCTCGGCGACGCTGAGTTCGGCATAGAGGTTGCGGCCCAGACCCTGCGGCATGTAGGCGATGCGCGGCTGGAGGGCGGCGCGGCCACGGCGGTCGGCGACGTCGGTGCCGAGAACGCGGACGCTGCCCTGCTGGATCTTCTTGGCGGTGGAGATCAGGCCGAGCAGGGTCGATTTGCCGACGCCGTCCGGGCCGATGATCGCGACGCTGATGCCGGCGGGAATGTCGAGGGACGCGTCCTCCAGCGCCACCGTCCCGCCATAGCGGTGCCGCACGCCGGACAGCGAGACGGCTGGGGCGGGGGTCATGAGCGAGGACCTTGGGTGGAGGAGAGGGTCTCCTCCCGCGTCAGCTTCGATTCCAGCCAGTCGGGCCAAGCCGCCTTGTCGTCCAGCTTCACATAGGCCATGCCGGTCAGGCCGGTCTTCACCCGCTCGATGTAGCGGGTCACCAGCGCTTCCGGGACGCGGGCCTTGACGCGGAACATCATGCGGTCGCGTTCGGACTTGGTCTCCACCTGCTTGGGCGTGAACTGGGCGCGGGGCGCGACGAAGGTGACGGTTGCGGGGATCGCGGTGTCGGGAACCGCGTCCAGCAGGATGCGGGCGTCGGCGCCGAGCGCCAGGGTGCCCGCGGTGTCGGTCGGCAGGAAGAAGGTCATGTAGACGTTGGACAGGTCCAGCAGCGTCGCCGCCTTGCCGCCGGCCGCCAGCACCTCGCCGGGTTCGGACAGGCGGTAGAGGACGCGGGACTTGCGCGGGGCCTTCAGCACGCCGTCGGCGACCAGATCGGCCAGCCGGTCGACGTCGCCGGCCGCGGCGGCGATGGCCTCGTCGGCACTGGCGAGGTGGCTCTTGGCCGCTTCCAGCGCGGCGTCGGCGGTGCGGCGGCTGTTGCGGGCCTGATCGACGCGCTGTTCGGCGACATGTCCCTTGCCGAACAGGATCAGTGCCCGTTCCATCTCCTTGGCGGCGAAATCGGCCTCGCTGGAGCGCTGGTCGACCAGGGCGACGGCTTCCTCGCGGTGCGGCGGGTCTGGCGCAGCTGGGCTTCGGCGGAGCGGAGCTGCGCCTCCAGGTCGCGGGTGTCGAGCGTGGCGATGACGGCGCCGACCTCCACCAGATCGCCCTCCTGCACCGGGATGGTCAGGACGCGGGCGGCGTATTTGGTGGCGACGTCGATCTCGTTCGCCTCGATCCGGCCGTTGCCGGAGGCGAAGCCGGCGGGCAGGCGGTTTCCCTGCATCGCCCGCCAGCCATAGCCGGCGCCGGCGCCGAGGATCGCCAGCAGGGCCAGGGCGATCAGGAGACGCTTGATGCTCATGGCTGGGTTCCTTTCCCGGCTTCTCCGTCGGTGCCGAGCGCGCCCATCACGCCGGCCAGGATGCGTTCGCGCGCCGCGTCGTCGGGGGCGGCGTCCAGCGTGCGGCGCAGGGCCAGCAGCGCTTCGGCATAATGGTTGTGCCAGTCGCGGCCGGCGAGGTCGGCGGGGGCGAGACGCGGATGGCGTTCGGCCGGGGTCAGCGGGCGCGGGGCGGCGAGATCGATACGGTCGTCCAGCGCCGGCTGGGCGATGCGGTCCGGCGACCAGCCGGTGTCGATCAGGGCCTGACGGATGGAAGCGCGGGCTGCCTCCTCGCCATGGACCAGGAACAGGCCGTGGCCGACGCCGTGGCGGGCCTCCACCCAGTCCAGCAGCGTCGAACGGTCGGCATGGCCGGAATAGACGTCGATGGAGCGGACCTTCGCCTTCACCGCGATCTCCTCGCCATGGATACGGACGCGGGGGGTGCCCTCCTGCAGCAGGCGGCCGAGCGTGCCGGGGGCCTGGTAGCCGACCAGCAGCACGGTGTCCTGCGGGCGCCACAGGCGGTTCTTCAGATGGTGGCGGATGCGGCCGGCGTCGCACATGCCGCTGGCCGCCATGATGATGGCGCCGCCGGAGATGCTGTTCAGGCGCTGGCTTTCCGGCACGCCGCGGACATGGTGGAAATTGGCGCGGGTGAAGGGATCGCCGTCGGTCTCCAGATCGTCGAGATGGCGGCGGAAGACGCCGGTCACCGCGTCTGCGAGCGGCGAGTCGAGGAAGACGTCCACCGCCGGCAGCTGGCCGCCGTCGAACAGGCAGTCGAGGTCGTAGAGCAGTTCCTGCGTGCGTTCCACCGCGAAGACCGGGATCAGCAGGACGCCCCCAGCGGCCAGGGCCGCGGAAACCTCGGCGCGCAGCACCGCCTGCCGCCCGGCCTCGTCCAGGTCGGTGCGGTCGCGGTCGCCGTATGTGGTCTCCAGCACCATCCAGTCCGGCCGCTCCGGCCCCTCGGCATCGGCGTGGAAGCTCTTGCCGCCGGGGCCGAGGTCGCCGGAGAACAGGATGCGGGTGGGCTCGCCGGTGCCATTCGTTGCTTCCACCTCGATGGAGGCGGAGCCGAGGATATGGCCGGCCTGCCAGAAGCGGACGCGCAGGCCCGGCAGGATCTCGGTCCAGCGGTCGTACTCGACGCGGCGCAGGCGGCGCAGGCTGCGGATGGCGTCGTCCTGGGTATAGATCGCCTGGACCGGCGGGCGGCCGCGCTGGCGGTTGCGGCGGTTCAGCCGCTCCACCTCGCCCTCCTGGATGTAGCCGCTGTCGGGCAGCATGTATTCCAGCAGGTCCACCGTGCCGCCGGTGGCGTGGATGCGGCCGCGGAAGCCGAGACGGGTCAGCTTGGGCAGCAGGCCGGAATGGTCGATGTGGGCGTGGGTCAGCAGGACGGCCTTGATCGCGGCCGGATCGAAGGGGAAGGGGCGGTAGTTCAGTTCCCGGATCGTCTTGGTGCCCTGGAACATGCCGCAATCGATCAGCACGTCGCCCGCAGGCGTGGACAGGCGGAAGCAGGAACCGGTCACCGTTCCGGCGGCACCATGGAAGGTCAGCGACAGGGACATTGGTCGGCTCCTGGTTGGGTTTCCTTACGCCACCGCCACCCCGCTGTCGTCGGCCGCAAAGGCCTGGGCGAAGGTGAAGTCGGCGTTGGTGCTGGCGTGGATGCGGTAGAGCGGTTCGCCCCGGCGCACAGGGTCGCCGACCTTGCGCAGCAGGTCGATGCCGGCGCCCTTGTCAGTGGGCGCGCCGGCCAGCCGCGCGATGCGGGCGAGGCGGTAGCAGTCGAGCGCCGACACCACCCCGTCGGCGGGGGACGCGACCTCCGCGACCAGGGAGCCCAGAGTCGCCACGGCGGGCGGCGGGCCCTGCAGGGCGATGATGCGCTCCATGGCGGCGAGCGCGGCGCCCGACTCCAGCAGGTCGCGGGCCCGGCGGTTGCCGCTGCCGCCGCGGACGACGGGATCGAATTCCAGGATGCGGCCGGCCAGCAGCAGGGCGCGCTCCTTCAGGTCGGCGGGGCCGGCGGGGTCGTTGCGCAGCACGGCCATCACGTCGCGCGCCTCCAGCACCGGGCCGATGCCGCGTCCGACCGGCTGCGAGCCGTCGGTGATCGCCACCTCCAGCGTCAGGCCGAGGCTGTCGCCGACATGCTCGAACAGCTTGCGCAGGCGGACCGCCTCGCCGGCTGTGCGGATCTTGGCGCTGGGGCCGACGGGGATGTCGATCAGCAGATGGGTGGAGCCGGCCGCCACCTTCTTCGACAGGATGGAGGCGACCAGCTGCTCGCGGGTGTCGATGGCGAGCGGGCGCTCGACCGAGATCAGGATGTCGTCGGCCGGCGACAGCCGGACATGGCCGCCCCAGACCAGACAGCCCTTGGCCTCGCGCACCAGGGTCTGCATGCGCTCCATCGGAACGTCGACATTCGCCAGCACCTCCATGGTGTCGGCGGTGCCGGCGGGGGAGGTGATGGCGCGCGACGAGGTCTTGGGGATCGGCAGGCCATGGGCGGCGACGATCGGCACCACGATCATCGAGGTGCGGTTGCCGGGGATGCCGCCGATGCAGTGCTTGTCGGCGACGGTGCCCAAATCCTGCCAGTGCAGCCGGGTGCCGGCGGCGATCATGGCGCGGGTCAGGCCCAACACCTCCGCCGTCGTCATGAAGCTGGCGCAGGCGATCAGGAAGGCGGCGATCTCGATCTTGGAATAGCGCTGGTCGGTGACGTCGCGGATGATCGCGGCCAGCTGCGCGTCGGTCAGGGCGGCGCCGCCGACCTTGGCGCGCACCAACTCGAAGCTCTCGGGCGGGGTGGGGGGCACGAGATGGACGGCGGAGCCCTCGGCCAGTCCCAACTGGCGGAAGGCGGGGTCGGACAGGCCGATCTCGTCCGGCCCGACGATGGCGGGGTCGTCGACGATGTTCAGGACCGCCAGCAGGGAACGGCCGTCGTTCCGCACCTCCACCCGGCCCAGACCGAGGAAATCCTCGACATGGTACCGGGCGCAGTGCCGGTTGAGGAAGGCGACGTTCTCCCGGACGGTGTCTATCGCCAGATGTCGAAGCGTCAGCATGGGAACAGTCTACGACAGACCGCGCCAAATAGAGTCGCCCAGCCCGCGCGTCAGCCATACGGGACTTCGCACACCCCGCTTGATCCGGATCATTGGCGAAACGGCGGGGATGTGGTCAGGAGATGCGCAGTGACATTGCTGCTGCACCACCCCGGCTGCCCCGCATTTATTCCCGCCGGCCCATCAGCCCTTCCAGCTTGGCGAAATCCACATATTGCGCCGGCCGGTCCTTCAACAGGTCCGGGGCTGCCTGGGCATTCTCCCGCGCGCATTCGGCGACGTAGCGGGCCAAGAGGTCGCGCATGACCTCGGCCAAAGGCGTCTGCCGCTGGCGTGCGTAATTCTTGGCGACATCTTTGATTCGGCGATCAACGCGCAAAGAGATCGTCGCCTTCTTTGGATGAAACGGATCTCCGATCATGACGATCCTCCACCAATCTTGCCGATCCTCGTTATTTGGATATGCCGGATCGGCGGTGGATACAAGGATCGTCGGGAAGACGGGCGATAAAACTTGGGGATGATAACTTGTGAATTTGTGTGGATAAAATTTCTGCCGGTTTTCTTCTCCACAGAATCTGTGGATAGATGTGTGAGCAATCCCCGAACAGAATCATCCACATCGTTCCCGCCAGCCTGTCCGGCCTGTGGATGACTGGGTTTGCTTATTTTTTAGGCATAGCTGGCATGCCGGGGGAACCCGGACCCCCGACCAGCCGCAGGCGTCCGGCGGGGGACAGGTCGGGCAGGATGGAGAGGACGGTTTCCTCCGTCAGTTCGCCCATCTGCCGGCGCTTGGCGCGGGCCGCTTCGGTCGCGGCGCGCAGGGAGTCGTAGTCGACGGGATCGGCCTGCAGCAGGGCGCGCACCTGCTGTCCGGCCTCGTGGTACTCCCGGGTCAGCGCGTCATACCGCGGGCGCAGCGGCTCGAAGGCGGCGCGCAGGCGTCCCGCGTCGGCGTCGGACAGGTCGGGGGCCATCCGCTCGACGAAGCGGTCGGGCATCGGCTGATGCGCGGGCTGACGGGATGGCGGGGAAGGGTGGCGGACGGTCGCGACCAGCATCGCGCCGAAGAACAGGTTCAGCGCCAGCGAGGCCAGCGCCAGCGTGCGCAGGCCCGGCCGCCGCAGGAATTGGCGGGGCGCGGCGGAAGCGCTCATCGGGACTCTCCGTCGAACAGCGTGATGACGTCGTCGTGCAGCAGGGCCAGCTCCTGGCCGCGCGGTGCCTGGACGGCGGGTGCCGGCAGCGTCCCGGCGAGCCAGCCGCCGGTGAGCCAGCCCAGCGCCAGCAGGGCGACGCAGAAGCCCGCCACCCTCTGCCGCGGCATCCGCCCCAGCAACAGCAGCACCAGCCCGTCCTGCGGCACGGCGCGGGCGGCGGCGCCGGCGGCAGCCAGCAGGCGGCCGATGCGGGCATCCTCCACCGCCGGCGGGCTGCCGGCCAGCAGCCGGTCGAAGGCGAGCGCCTCGTCCGCCGCCGCCCGCAGCCCAGGCGAACGGGCAAGCGCGGCCTCGGCCCCGGCACGCAGCTCGGGCGGCCAGCGTTCCGGGGAGGCGCCGTACTCGTCCAGATGGCGGAGGAACTGGTCGTCGGTCATTGGTTCCTCCTTCATGGACCGTCACCGGCGGAGAGCGCGGTCTTCAGCGTGGAGCGGGCGCGGGCGAGCAGCGAGGCGAAGGCGGTCTCACCCATGCTCAGCACGTCGGCGGCCTGCCGCAGGCTGAGCCCCTCCTGATGGAACAGCACCACCGCGGCGCGCTGGCGGTCCGGCAATGCTGCGAGCGCCCGGTTGACGCGCTCGGCCGTCTGGCGTTCGGCGATGCGGGTGAGCGCGTCGGGGGACTCGTCGGGCGGATCGCCGGCCTCCTCCAGCGGCGACCAGCCGGGACGGCGGCCGCGGTCGATGGCGAGGTTCATCACGATGCGGTAGAGCCAGGTGGTGAAGGAGGCCCGCCCGCCGTCCCAGCGGCCGGCATGCTGCCAGACCCGCAGGAAGGCCTCCTGCGCGATCTCGTCGGCATCGGACGGGTTCCCGGTCATCCGCTGGGCCAGCGCCACGGCGCGGCGCATGTGGCGGGCGGCCAGCCGGTCGAAGGCCGCGGCATCGCCGCCGGCCACGCGGGCCATCAACTCGTCGTCCGTGCCGCTGGCCTCGATCACCGGGGGTCCGCTCATGCCGTGGGCGAGAACTATGCCCAACAGGGTGGAGAGGCGCCAGGGTGGAGAAATCCCCCTCTCCCGCCCCGGGAGAGGGAAGGGGCCCGCCGCGAAGCGGTGGGAAGGGTGAGGGGGCATCCAAGGAACCATGCGGTTCGGGATTCTTGGGCCACCCCTCACCCTCCCCACTTCGTGGGTCCCCTCCCTCTCCCGGGGCGGGAGAGGGCGTTTATCCCTGAAGAGCGCCACACCCATCCGCCGCCTCCTATTCCGCCGGTGCGGCGATGGCGGCGCGGCGGCGGCGGCGCATCGCCAGCCGTTCCAAGGTCAGATAGACCACCGGCGTGGTGTAGAGCGTCAGCATCTGGCTGACCAGCAGGCCGCCGATGATCGCCACCCCCAGCGGGCGGCGGATTTCGCCGCCGGTGCCGTAGTCGAAGGCCAGCGGCACCGCGCCCAGCAGCGCCGTGACCGTCGTCATCATGATCGGGCGGAAGCGGACCAGTCCGGCCTCGCGGATCGCCTCCAGCGGCGACAGGCCGCGCTCGCGCTCCGCCTCCAGGGCGAAGTCGATCATCATGATGGCGTTCTTCTTGACGATGCCGATCAGCAGGATGATGCCGATCAAGGCCACGATCGACAGGTCGTAGCCGGTCAGGATCAGCGCGATCAGCGCCCCCAGCCCGGCCGACGGCAGGGTCGACAGGATGGTCAGCGGGTGGATCAGGCTTTCGTACAGAACGCCCAGCACGATGTAGATGGTGATCAGCGCCGCCAGGATCAGCAGCGGCTGGCTGGACGAGGATTGCTGGAAGGCGCGCGCGTCGCCCTGGAAGCCGGCGCGGATGCCGGCGGGCATGCCGATGTCCTCCGCCGCGCGCTGGATCACCTCGGTCGCTTGGCTCAGCGAGACGCCGGGGGCGAGGTCGAAGGTCAGGTTGGCGACCGGGAAGCCGCTCTGGTGCTGGATGCTGGACGCCTGGTTGCCGATGACGACGCGCGCCACCGCCGACAGCGGCACCATGCCGTCACGGCCCGACACATGGATGCGCTTCAGGTCGTCGGGACCGAGCGCCTCGCGCGGATCGACCTCCAGCACCACCTTGTGCTGGTTCTGCGCCAGATACATGGTGGAGACCTGCCGCTGGCCGAAGGCGTCGTACAGCGTCGCCTCCAGCGCGCTCAGGGACACGCCGAGGCGGGACGCGGCGTCGCGGTCGACGATCACGTTGGCCTGGATGCCGCCGTTCTGGCGGTCGTTGGCGACGTCCACCAGCTCCGGCAGGGTACGCATCTTCTCCACCAGCTTGGGCGCCCAGTCGTTCAGCGCGCCGATGTCGGGATCCTGCAGGCTGTAGCGGTACTGGCTGCGGCCCTGGAAGCCGCCGGTGCGGATGTCCTGCACCGGCATCAGGAACAGCTGCACCCCCGGCACCCGGCCGGCGCGCATGCGCAGCCGCTGGGTGACGGTCGCCAGATCCTCGCGCTCCGCCTTCGGCTTCAGCGCGATGTAGATCTGGCCGGAATAGCTGCCGCCCGGCCCGCCGCCGCCGATGGTGCCGCCGACGCTGGCGACCGCCGGGTCGCCGGCCACCGCCTCCTGCAGGGCGCGCTGGCGCGTGACCATGGCGGTGAAGGAGATGTCCGGCGGCGGGTCGCTGAAGCCCATCAGCAGGCCGGTGTCCTGCTGCGGCACCAGGCCCTTCGGCACCTGCCCGTAGAGCCAGACGCTGACGCCGATGATGGCGAAGGTCGTGGCCAGCATGGTGCGGCGATGGGCCAGCACCCAGTCCAGCCCGTCGGCATAGAGCCCGAACAGCCGGTCGCCGATCCAGGCCAACGCGCGGGCGAACCGTCCGGGGGGCTTGCGCTCCGCTTCCGGCTGCAGCAGGTGGGCGCACATCATCGGGGTCAGGGTCAGCGACACCACCGCCGACACGGCGATGGCGACCGACAGCACCACGGCGAATTCGCGGAACAGCCGGCCCTGGATGCCGCCCATGAACAGGATGGGGATGAAGACGGCGACCAGCGACAGGCTGATCGACACCACGGTGAAGGCGACCTGCCGGGCGCCCTTCACCGCCGCCTCGAACGGTTTCGCTCCCTTTTCGATGTGGCGGACGATGTTCTCGATGACGACGATGGCGTCGTCCACCACGAAGCCGACCGAGATGGTCAGCGCCATCAGCGAGAAATTGTCCAGGCTGTAGCCGGCGATCCACATCACGCCGAAGGTGCCGGCCAGCGACAGCGGCACCGAGGCCGCCGGGATGAGCGTGGCCCACAGGCGGCGCAGGAACAGCGCCATCACCATCACCACCAGCGCCACGGTGATCGCCAGCGTCTTCTGCACGTCGTCGATGGAGGCGCGGATGGTCGGGGTGCGGTCGGTGCGCACCGAAAGCTGGACCCCCGGCGGCATCCAGCCGCGCAGAGTCGGCAGCTCGGCGTTCACCCGGTCCACCGTCTCCACCACGTTGGAGCCCGGCTGTTTCTGGATGTTGATCAGCACCGCGCGCTGGCCGTCCTGCCAGGCGGCGGTGCGGCTGTTCTCCGGCGCCTCGATCACCTCGGCGACATCGCCGAGACGGATGGTGGCGCCGTTCTTCTGCGCCACGATAAGCCGGCGGTAGGCATCCGCGCCGAACAGCTGGTCGCTGGCGCCGATCGACCAGGATTCATGGGTGCCGTCGAAGCTGCCCTTGGGGCCGTTGGCGTTGGCGCGCGATATGGCGCTGCGGATCGTCTCCAGGCTGACGCCCATGTTGGCGGCGGCGGTGGCATTGACCCGCACGCGCACCGCCGTCTTCTCCGCCCCGTTGATGGAGACCTGGGCCACCCCCTCGATCTGGCTCAGCCGCTGGCCGATGACGCTGTCGGCCAGATTGTACAGCTCCGACGGCGCCAGCGTGGTGGAGGTCATCGCGAGCGTCATCACCGGCGCGTCGGCCGGGTTGATGCGCCGCATCTTGGGCGGGCTGGGCAGGTCGGCCGGCAGGTCGCCGCCGGCGGCGTTGATCGCCGCCTGCACGTCGCGCGACGCCGCCTCCACATTGCGGTCCAGATCGAACTGCACGACGACGGAGGTGCTGCCGAGCCTGCTGTTCGACGTCATCTCGGTGATGCCGGCGATGCGCGACAGCCGCCGTTCCAGCGGGGTGGCGACGGAGGCCGCCATCGTCTCCGGGCTGGCGCCGGGAAGCGAGGCGGTGACGACGATGGTGGGGAACTCCACCTGCGGCAGCGGCGCCACCGGCAGGAAGCGGTAGGCGACCATGCCGAGGATCATCAGACCGATCATCAGCAGCGAGGTGCCGACCGGCCGTGCGATGAAGGGGGCGGAGAGCGACAGCTTGGAGGGAATCATGGCCGGCTACTCCGCCGCCGCGCGGCCGGGCGCCCGGTCGTTGCCGGGCAGCGCCGCCGCCTTGGAGCCCGGCCGCAGCCAGCGCCGCAGGCGGGTGCCCAGCCGGTCCATGTAGAGATAGACCACCGGCGTGGTGTAGAGCGTCAGCACCTGGCTCAGCACCAGACCGCCGACGATGGCGATGCCCATCGGCTTGCGCAGTTCCGACCCGGTGCCGTTCTCCAGCGCCAGCGGCAGGGCGCCCAGCAGGGCCGCCATGGTGGTCATCATGATCGGGCGGAAGCGCAGGAGCGAGGCCTCGTAGATCGAGCGCTCCGGCGCCATGCCCTGGTGGCGTTCGGCCTCCAGCGCGAAGTCGATCATCATGATGGCGTTCTTCTTGACGATGCCGATCAGCAGAACGATGCCGACCAGCGCGATCAGCGACAGGTCGTGGCCGGTCGCCATCAGCGCCAGAAGCGCGCCGATGCCCGCCGACGGCAGGGTCGACAGGATGGTGACGGGGTGGATCGTGCTCTCGTACAGGATGCCGAGCACGATGTAGACCGCGACCACCGCCGCCAGGATCAGCCAGGGCTGGGTTTCCAATGACGTGCGGAACTCCGCCGCCGTGCCGGCGAAGCGCGCGGTCGCGGTGTCGGGCATGCCGATGCTCTCGCGCGCCTGCTGGATCGCCGCCACCGCCGCACCCAGCGAGACGCCGGGCGCCACGTTGAAGGACAGGGTGACGGACGGGAACTGACCCTGGTGGGTGATGACCAGGGGCGCCGTCTTGCGCTCCGCCGATACCACCGCGCCCAGGGGAACGACGCCGCCATTGCCGGACTTCACGTAGATCTTGGACAGCGACGCCGGGTCCATCTGGAAGGACGGCTCCACCTCCAGGATCACGCGGTACTGGTTGGTCTGGGTGTAGATGGTGGAGACCTGCCGCTGGCCGAAGGCGTCGTACAGCGTGTCGTCGATCGCCTGCGGCAGCACATTCAGGCGGCTGGCGGCGTCGCGGTCGATGGTCAGGTAGACCTGAAGCCCGTCCGGCTGCTGGTCGGTCGCCACGTCGGTCAGCTCCGGCCTTGCGCGCAGCGCTTCCAGCAGGCGCGGGGTCCAGTTCTCCAGCTCCCGCGGGTCGGCGTCCTGCAGGACATATTGGTACTGGGTGCGGCTGACGCGGCTGTCGATCTGCACGTCCTGCACCGCCTGCATGAACAGCGAGACGCCCTTCAGGTCGGAGGTGGCGGCGCGCAGGCGGGCGATGAACTCCTCGGCCGAGGAGCTGCGTTCGTCGCGCGGCTTCAGGGCGATGGTCAGGCTGCCGGTGTTGGTGGTGGCGTTCACCGTGCCGGTGCCGACGAAGCTCGCCACCCCGGCCACGTCGGGATCGCGCCGCACGATGTCGGCGACCTCGCGCTGCCGCTCCGCCATCGCCTTGACCGAGATGGACGGGGCGGCGTCGGTGACGCCGATGATGACGCCGGTGTCCTGCTGCGGCAGGAAGCCCTTGGGCATCACGGTGTAGAGGTAGAGCGTGGCGGCCAGCGTGGCGATGGTGAAGATCAGGGTCGCCGGCTGGTGGCGCAGCACGACGCGCAGCGAGGCGGCGTAGCCGTTCAGAAGCGCCTCGAAACCGCGCTCGGTCCAGCGGAAGAAGGCGTTGGGCCTGCTCTCCGTCTCGGGCTTCAGCAGGCGGGCGCACATCATCGGCGTCAGCGTCAGCGAGATCACCGCCGACACCAGGACCGCGATGGACAGCGTGATGGCGAATTCGCGGAACAGCCGGCCGACCACGCCGCCCATGAACAGCAGCGGGATGAACACCGCGATCAGCGACAGGGTCAGGGACACGACGGTGAAGCCGATCTGGCGCGCGCCCTTGAGGGCCGCCGGCAAGGGCTTCTCGCCCTTCTCGATGTAGCGGACGATGTTCTCGATCATCACGATGGCGTCGTCGACGACGAAGCCCGACGCGATGGTCAGCGCCATCAGCGACAGGTTGTCCAGGCTGAAGCCGCACAGGGCCATGATGCCGAAGGTGCCGATCAGCGACAGCGGCAGCGCCGCCGCCGGGATCACCGTCGCCCACGCCTTGCGCAGGAACAGGAAGATCACCATCACCACCAGCCCGGCGGTCAGCACCAGCGTCTTCTGAACGTCGACGACCGAGGCGCGGATGGTTTCCGTCCGGTCGGTCAGCACCGCCATGTGGATCTGCGGCGGCAGCGTGGCCTGGAGCGAGGGCAGCATCGCGCGGATGCGGTCCACCGTCTCGATGATGTTGGCGCCGGGCTGGCGCAGCACGTTCAGCAGAACCGCCGGCTTGCCGTCATGCCACGCCGCCAGCCGGATGTTCTCCACCGAATCGACCACTGTGCCGATGTCGGACAGCCGCACCGGGCCGCCGTTCTTGTAGGTGACGATGATCGGGCGGTAGGCGGCGGCGGTCTCGATCTGGTCGTTGACGCCGATCGACCAGGACTGGCGCGGGCCGTCGAAGCTGCCCTTGGGCGCGTTGACGTTGGCCTGGGTGATGGTGGTCCGCACATCCTCCAGCGTCAGCCCGAGACCGGCGACGGCGGCCGGGTTGACCTGAACGCGCACGGCGGGGCGCAGGCCGCCCTCGATCCCGACATAGCCGACGCCCTCGACCTGGGACAGCTTCTGCGCCAGCAGCGTGTCGGCGGCGTCGCTGACGGTTTCCAGCCGCAGGGACTCCGAACTCAGCGCCAGCACCATCACCGGCGTGTCGGCCGGGTTGACCTTGTCGTAGACCGGCGGGTTCGGCAGGCCCTTGGGCAGCGTGCCCGACGCGGCGCTGATCGCCGACTGCACGTCCTGCGAGGCCGCGTCGATGTCGCGGCTGAGGTCGAACTGCAGGGTGATGACCGACAGCCCGAAGGAGCTGGTCGAGATCATCGAGGAGATGCCGGCGATCTGGCCGAGCTGCCGTTCCAGCGGCGCTGTGACGGACGACGCCATCACGTCGGGGGCCGCCCCCGGCAGCTGGGTGGTGACGCGCACCGTCGGGAAATCCACCGTCGGCAGCGAGGAGATCGGCAGCGCGCCGTAGCCCAGCAGGCCGAGCAGCACGACCGCCAGCATCAGCAGCCCGGTGGCGACCGGCCGCAGGATGAAGGGGGCGGAGATGTTCATGAGGGCTGCCGCCCCTCACGCTGCTGCCGGTCGCGCCGCCGTTCCTCTTGCGGCGCCGGCGCCGGCGCCGAGGCGATGGGGTCGACGATGCGGATTTTGGAGCCGGGCTGCAGGCGGTACTGGCCGTCCACCACCACGCGCTCGCCGGGGGTCAGGCCCTCGTCGATGATGGCCTTGTTCTCCTCCTGGCGGGCGACCTTGATCGGGCGCTGCTCCACCGTCAGGTCGTCCTTGATGACATAGGCGTAGGTGCCCTGCGGCCCGCGCTGCACCACCGTCGAGGGCACCGTGGTGGCGTCGCGGCGGATGGTGGACAGCAGGCGGACATTGACGAACTGGCCGGGCCACAGCTTCTGCGGGTCGTTCGGCATCTGCGCCTTCAGGCGGATGGTGCCGGTGCCGCTGTCGATCAGGTTGTCCACCACGGCGAGAGAGCCGGTGTCGAGCACGCGCCGGCCCTCGCGGTCCTGCACCTCCACCTTGACGGTCCCTTGCGCCTGCGCGGCCAGTACGGCGGGGAGCTGTTTCTCCGGCAGGGTGAAGAGCACGGCGATGGGCTGGATCTGGGTGATGGTGGCGATGCCGTTCTGGTCGCTGGCCCGCACTACGTTGCCCTGGTCGACGTTGCGCAGGCCGATGCGGCCGCTGATCGGTGCCGTGACGGTGGTGTAGTTCAGCTGGACCCGCACCGCCTCGATCGCCGCCTCGTCGGCGCGGATCTGCGCCTCGTACTGGGCGACCAGCGCGCGCTGGGTGTCGACCGTCTGGCGCGACGCGAATTCCTTGAGGTTCATGTTGCGCTCCAGGTCTCGCCTGGCGTTGGCGAGCAGCGCCTCGTCCTGCGCCTTCTTCGCCTCGGCCTGGGCCAGCTGGGCCTGGAGCGCGCGGGAATCGATGGTCGCCAGCAGGTCGCCGGCCTTCACCAGCTGGCCTTCCTGAAGCGAGACGCGCTGCAGCTCGCCATCGACGCGGGCGCGCACGGTGACGGTGTTGAAGGCCTGGATCGTGCCGATGCCGTCGAACCAGATCGGCACATCCTCCCGCGCCACCGTGCCGGCCTGCACCGCCACCACGGCGCTGCGGCCGGCGCCCCCAGGCCCGCCGAGGCCGGGAGGGGCGCCCGCGGCGGGCGGTGCCGTGGGAGGCGTCAGCTTCTGCTGAACCGCGTAGCCGACGCCGCCGACCAGACCGGCGAGAACCACACCGGTGACCACCGGCTTCCAACGAATCGTCATGACTGTCCCGACGCTTGCCGGAACGGCCGCAGGGCCGCACCGGTCTTTCCGTATGCCCCTGATACGGGGCGGCGGGGCGGATTCGTCGGGGCGGATCGAAAAAAATGTCCAAGGTCGGCCCGGATGGTTCGCCCGGATGGTTCACCTTGATCTTCGGTCGAGACGCGGTCATTATGATGTATCATACAACGAACGCCGAAGCATGGGTGAGCGGGCAGACGATGAGCGGATTCGATCTATCCCTTCTCGAACACGACAATCTCGGCAGCACGATCTATCAGAAGCTGTGCGAGGCTCTGATGAAGGGGGCGTTCAAGCCGAACGACCGTCTGAAGATCCGCGATCTGGCCGAGCGGCTGGGGACGAGCGTCACGCCGGTGCGCGACGCCATCCTGCGGCTGGTGCAGGATCAGGCCCTGGTGCTGCGCTCGCCGCGCGACATCCGCGTTCCGATGCTGACCCGCGCCGCCTATCTGGAGATCCGCGACATCCGCGTCGGGCTGGAGGGGATGGCCGCCGCCCGCGCCGCCGGGATGGCCACGACCGCCCAGATCGCGGCGCTGGAAAGCCTGCTGGCGCGCAACGAGGAGGCGATGGCTGCCGGCAACACCGCGCTGGCCACCGAACTCAACCAGATCTTCCACTTCAAGCTGGCGGAGATCGCCGACATGCCGGTGCTCGGCGACATCCTGCGGCGTTTGTGGCTGCAGATGGGACCGCTGATCGCCGACGTCTATGGCGGGGCCGGGCGCACGATGATCGACCATCACTACCCGCTGATGGACGCCATCCGCCGTCACGACGGCCCGGCCGCCGCCATCGCCATCCAGGCCGACATCCTGCTGGCCAGCGGCCCGATCCTGGAGCGGATCGACGCCGAGATCCCTGTCCCAGCGCCTGCCCCTGCCGCGCTCGTTTCCTGACCCCGGCGCCAGTCCGCCTATTTTCGCGCCCCGTCCGCCGATGACTATGATGCATCAAACATTGAACGCCTCGAACCACAAGGAGACATCGGCCATGACCCCCGGTGACGTTCTGACCACCGCCGCGCCGCCGATCTCCCCGGACGAGGCGGGCGCCATGATGCAGCGGTGCTTCGGGGTGACCGGCACCGTCCGGACCCTGAGCAGCGAGCGCGACCGCAACTTCCACATCGCCGCCGCCGGAGGGCAGGGCTATGTGCTGAAGTTCACCAACCCGGCGGAACCGCAGCCCGTCACCAGCTTCCAGACCGGGGCGATGCAGCATGTCGCCGCGCGCGATCCGTCCCTGCCGGTGCCGCGGGTGGTGCCGACCCTGGACGGCGAAGCCCAGGCGATTGTCCGCATCGATGGCCAAACCATGGTGCTGCGGCTGCTGACCTATCTGGAGGGCACGCCGCTCCACGCGGCGCCGGCCTCGCCGGGGCAGATGCGGGCGCTGGGGGCGACGCTGGCCCGGCTGGATCTGGCGCTGGCCGACTACGAGCATCCCGGTTCGGAGCGCGACCTGTTGTGGGACATCACGCGCACCGCCGGCGTCGCCGACCGGCTGCATTATCTGCCCGACGGCCCGCGCCGCCGGATGGTGGAGCGCTTCGTCGCCCGATTCGCCGAGCGGGTGGCGCCGCGGCTGCCCGCCCTGCGGCATCAGGTGATCCACAACGACCTGAACCCGCACAATGCGGTGGTCGATCCGGTCGGGCACGAGACTGTCACCGGGATCATCGATTTCGGCGACGCGCTGAAGGCGCCGCTGGTCAACGATCTGGCGACGGCGCTGGCATACCACGTCACCAGCGGCGAGACGCCCTTCGGCTCCCTGGTCGAGATGACCCGCGCCTACAACGCCGTGCTGCCGCTGACGCCGGAGGAGGTGGAGTTGCTGCCCGATCTGGTGGCGGCCCGGCTGGCGCTGACCATCGGCATCACCGGCTGGCGGGCTGCCGAATATCCAGACAACGCCGCCTACATCCTGCGGAATTCCGAACGCGCCTTCGCCGGGCTGGAAAAGCTGACCGGCGACGAGGCCGCCACCGCGCACCGCCTGCTCCATCTCGCCTGCCAGAGAGTGTGACCCGTCATGACCATGATCAACGCCTACGCGCCCGCCTCCGCCGGTTCCCTGCCGGAGCGCGAGCGCGCCCTGATCGCCCGCCGCGAGAGGCTGCTCGGCCCGGCCTACCGGCTGTTCTACGCCGATCCGATCCATGTCGTGCGGGGGGAGGGGTCCTACCTCTATGACGCCGACGGCAACCGCTATCTGGACGCCTACAACAACGTCGCCTCGGTCGGCCATTCGCGGCCGGAGGTGGTGGAGGCGATGGCGAAACAGGCCGCCGTGCTGAACACCCACACACGCTATCTGACCGACGGCATCATCGACTTCGCCGAAGCCTTCCTGGCGGAGTTCCCGGCGCCGCTGTCGCACCTGATGCTGACCTGCACCGGCAGCGAGGCCAACGACCTGGCCCTGCGCGTCGCCCGCGTCCACACCGGCGGGACCGGCGTCGTCATCGCCCAAAACGCCTATCACGGCGTCACCTCGGCGCTGGCGGAGATGTCGCCCTCGCTGGGCGCTGCGGTGAAGCTGGGCGACCATGTCCGCGTGGTGCCGGCGCCCGACGGCTACCGCATTCCGGAGGCGGAGGTCGGCGCCGCCTTCGCCCGCTCGGTGGAGGCGGCCATCGCCGATCTGCGCGAGAAGGGCATCGCTCCGGCGGCGCTGCTGGTCGACACCATCTTTTCCAGCAGCGGCGTCTTCACCGATCCGGCCGGCTTCCTCGCCCCGGCGGTGGAGGCGATGCGCAAGGCCGGCGGCCTCTTCATCGCCGACGAGGTTCAGCCCGGCTTCGGCCGGCTCGGCACCCACATGTGGGGCTTCGCGCGCCACGGGCTGGTGCCCGACATCGTGACGGTCGGCAAGCCGATGGGCAACGGCCACCCGGTGGCGGGAGCCATCTTCCGGCCGGAGGTGATCGAGGCGTTCGGCAGGAGCCAGCGCTATTTCAACACCTTCGGCGGCAACCCGGTGTCCTGCGCGGTGGCGCACGCCGTGCTGCGCGTCATCAAGGCGGAGCGCCTGCAGGAGAACGCCCTGGCCGTCGGCACCGAGATGATCGACGGTATCCGGTCGCTGGCCGACAAGCACGACCTGATCGGCGACGTGCGCGGCAGCGGCCTGTTCATCGGCGTCGAGATGGTGCGCGACCGCAAGTTGAAGACGCCGGCCCCGGAGGAGACGGCCCGCGTGGTCAACGACATGCGCCGCCGCCGGGTGCTGATCAGCGCCACCGGGCAGGAAGGGCACATCCTGAAGATCCGCCCGCCGCTGGTGTTCTCCTCCGACGACGCCAAGCTGTTCCTCGCCACGCTGGACGAGGTGCTGGCGGGGCTGTGATCCTTGCGCCTCCGCCTGACCGGGTCGACCGACCTCGGCCGCCCGGTCAGTTGGAGGCGGGATAGAGCGGAAGCAGGCTCTGCTGGCGGCGCTGGTAGCTGATCAGTTCCCAGGCCGTCAGCGGGATGTAGAACAGCAGCGGCGGGATGCGCTCCGCCCAGCCGATGGTGGGGGCACTGGCCGGCACCACCGGCAGGCCGGGCAGGGCGATGGCGCGCGGGGTGGGATTGCAGTGCAGCGCGTCGCGCAGCCCGCGGGGCAGGTGCGGTTCCGCCTTCGTCCGGATGCGGGCGAACAGGCCGCCGGCGACGGACCGGGCGCGCCGCGTGCGCAGAAGCACCAGCAGGGCCGCGCAGCCGATGCCGATCACCTGCACCTGGACCGCCGCCGCCTCCAGCGACGAGGTCATCAGCGTCAGCAGCAGCCCGACATGCACCCCCGCCGTCACCAGCGTGATGACGATGAAGCGCAGGAACGGCACCCGCATCATGCCGCAGGCGAAATAGGTCGGAAACAGGACGCCCGGAACAATCCGGCAAGTCACCAGCGTCGGCAGCAGGTTCTTCTGCAACGCCATGCGGCAACGCTCAAGCATTGGGCCCTCGGTCCGCCGCCGGATCCAACTGACGCGCAGGGACAACAGTCCGAGGACATAAATGAAAAGGTCGCCGACAACAATCCCACACAGCAACGTGACGGCGGTCATGCCGATGCTGACGGTGCCGACGCTGACCAGACTGGCCCCCACCGCAATTGCAACGTCTTCATGCAGAAGCGTAAGCAAAGCAAGGCCCAGCAAAAGAGGGAAACCGGCAAGGGCGGTTATTGGTTGCAGTGCAGCAAACACGGGCGGGATGTCCGATGGATGAATGGCGGTCAGGGCGCCATCGGCAAAATTGCATAGGTAATCGTAAGCATCACGTTAAAACTTTTGTATAACCGGTGGGGGCGCCGACTGTTTTTCTTGAGGCATATCGTATCGGTATGGCTAGGATAGAAAATATGTGTTTGCAGGTATGGCGGCGGCACGGCACAGTGCGGTTCAATCGATGACCGGCCACTCGGCAGCTGGCCGGCAACCGGCGGCGAACCGCCATACGACACGACCAGGAGACGCACCGTGCAGAGCATCCAGTGGGACGACGCCTTCCTCCTTGAAGCCCAACTGACCGAGGATGAGAAGCTGGTGCGCGACAGCGCCCGCGCCTACTGCCAGGACCGGCTGCAGCCCCGCGTCATCTCCGCCTTCCGCGAGGAGCGGTTCGACCGCGAGATCATGACCGAGATGGGCGAGCTTGGCCTGCTGGGTCCGACCATCCCGGAGGAGTATGGCGGGCCGGGCGTCAGCCACGTCGCCTACGGCCTGGTCGCCCGCGAGGTGGAGCGGGTGGACAGCGGCTATCGCTCCGCCATGTCGGTGCAGTCCTCGCTGGTCATGCACCCGATCTACGCCTATGGCAGCGAGGAGCAGAAGAAGAAGTGGCTGCCGCGTCTGGCCACCGGCGAGCTGGTCGGCTGCTTCGGCCTGACCGAGCCGGACCACGGCTCCGACCCGAACGGCATGAAGACCCGCGCCACCAAGGTCGACGGCGGCTATCTGCTGTCGGGCGCCAAGATGTGGATCACCAACTCCCCCATCGCCGACCTCGCCGTCGTCTGGGCGAAGTCGGACGCCCATGACAACAAGATCAAGGGCTTCGTGGTGGAGCGCGGGACCAAGGGCTTCTCCACGCCGAAGATCGAAGGCAAGCTGTCGCTGCGCGCGTCGGTCACCGGCGAGATCGTTCTGGACGAGGCCTTCGTGCCCGACGAGAACCTGCTGCCCAACGTGTCGGGCCTGGGCGGTCCGTTCGGCTGCCTGAACAAGGCGCGCTACGGTATCGCCTGGGGCGTGATGGGTGCGGCCGAGTTCTGCTGGCACGCCGCCCGCCAGTACACGCTGGACCGCAAGCAGTTCGGCCGTCCGCTGGCCCAGACCCAGCTGGTGCAGAAGAAGCTGGCCGACATGATGACGGAGATCACGCTTGGCCTGCAGGCCTGCCTGCGGGTCGGCCGCATGATGGACGACGGCAGCTGGTCGCCGGAGGCGATCTCGCTGATCAAGCGCAACAACTGCGGCAAGGCGCTGGACATCGCCCGCGTTGCCCGCGACATGCACGGCGGCAACGGCATCTCCGAGGAGTTCCAGGTCATCCGCCACATGGTGAACCTGGAGACGGTGAACACCTACGAAGGCACCCACGACGTCCACGCCCTGATCCTGGGCCGGGCGCAGACGGGCCTGCAGGCCTTCTCGTAAGGTCGCTTTTATCCCCCTCTCCCGTTCCGGGAGAGGGAGGGGCCCGCCGCGGAGCGGCGGGAGGGTGAGGGGTGCTCCGAGGATCGGTGTGGTTGCGGGTCGCTCGGAGCGATCCTGTCCTTTCCCGACCGGCAACGGCAGGTCTTCCCTCCTTCTCCCGGGGCGGGAGAGGGCGTTCTCACGCCGCCTTCACATCCCCCGTCGCCTGCTGGCGCACCTCCGCCAGGAAGCGGTCGACCTCGGCCGCCAGCGCGCGGGTCTGGCCGGACAGGCCGCGGGCGGCGTCCTGCACGCCAAGCGCCGTGCTGCCGGCGCTTTCCGCCGTGTGGGCCAGCGCGGCGATGGTCGCCGACACGTCCTGGGTGCCCAGCGCGGCCATCTCCACCGCCCGAGCGATCTCCCTGGTGGCGGCATTCTGTTCCTGCACCGACTGGGTGATGGTGCCGGCGATGCCGTCGATCTCGGTGATGGTGCTGCCGATGGCGCCGATGGCGTCGGCCGCCTCGCGGGTCACCGACTGCATGGCGTTGACCTGGGCCGCGATCTCGTCGGTGGCCTTGGCGGTCTGGTCGGCCAGACCCTTCACCTCGGTCGCGACCACGGCGAAACCCTTGCCGGCCTCCCCAGCGCGGGCGGCCTCGATGGTGGCGTTCAGCGCCAGCAGGTTGGTCTGCTTGGCGATGGCGTGGATCAGCCCGACCACCTGGCCGATGCGCTCGGCATTGGCGATCAGCCCCTGCACCGTTGCGTTGGTGCGGTCGGCGTGCGACACCGCTTCCCCGGCGATGCGGGCGGAATGGCCGACCTGCTCGGAAATGCCGCCGATGGAGCCGGCGAGTTCGGTCGCCGCCGCCGCGGCGGAACGGACGTTGGACTGGATGTCGTCGGATTCGCGGGCGACGTTGCGGGTCTGGCTCGACGCCTCACCCACCTCCACGGCCATGCGGTCGGCGCTGTCGGCCATGCCGGATGCCGACTCGGCGATGCCCTCCACCAAGCGCTTCACCGTGCCCTGGAAACGGTCGGCGAGGTCGAGCAATGCTGCGCGCTTGGCCTCCTCCGCCTTGGCATCGGCTTCGGCTTGCACCGCGTGCATGCGGTCGATGGCGCGGGCGTTGTCGCGGAAGACGGTGACCGAGCCGGCCATCGCGCCGATCTCGTCGGAACGGCCGGTGCCGGGCACCTCCACCGCCGTGTCGCCGCCGGCGAGAGTGGCCATGGCCGCCGACATGGCGCGCAGCGGGCGGATGACGATCCGGCCGAGCAGGACGTTCAGAAGGGCGATCTGAACCACCAGCGCGATCAGGCAGATGGCGATCTGGTTGCGCATCTGGGTGGCGATGGCGTCGACCTGCTGGTCCAGGCTCCAGGCGATCTGGAGGGCGCCGACCAGCCGGTTGCTCTTGCCGGTCACCACCGGCACCGTCACCACGATGTGGCCCTTGGCGGAGCGGGTCTGCGCCCCTTTGCCGGCCAGCACCGCCTCGACCAGATCCTGATCGGCCTTCAGGTCGTATCTGGCGAAGCGCTGGTTGGAAAAGTCGGCGAGCGTGCCAGAAGCGGTCGCGGCGCGCAGCGAGGCCAGCTGCACCTCGCCGCTGTCGGCCAGCGGCATGAACTCCGTCTCGATGGAGGCGCCGTCGCCGGCGACGAAGCTGGTCTTGGTGGCGTTCGCCAGCATGTCCGTCTTGACGCGGGCGTCGTGCGTGGCCAGCCGCACCGCGTCGTCATACTGCATCTTGGCCTGCAGCCCCATGATGACGATGAAGCCGCCGACGATGGCCGCCACGAAGGCCGCCGTCACCTTGCGTCCGACGCTCCAGAACCGACGCGGCCGGGATGCGGCCGCCTTGTCCACTGCCATGCTCTAGCCCCTTCCCGTGCCGCCTTCGCTTGCCCAGATCGCCGGCCGTCAAGGCACGACGACGCGCCGCCGGCAGGGCCGGCGTTTTTTGGCAAAGCGTCAACGAATTGCAAAATTTAAATGGTATTGTAACAGCGTATCATGGTCTGCGCCATGATCTTCATCTCTGACTTTCGGAAGATTGCCGGTTGTCACAGCAATCCCAAAGTTGTGGTCTAGATCTGTCAAAGTGAAGGCGCCGCCGTCGCTCGGACGAAGCGGCGCCTTTTCATGCCAGGAATTTCACAAATCCAGCTTTAATTCTTCTTCGGCGGTGCTTTGACTGAGCCGCTTCAGCCGCGGGCCGGATTGCGTTCCCGCCAGCCGAACGGCCCGGCGGTCTCATAGAGCCACGGATACTGGTTGACCATGCGCCTTGCGATGGCGATGCGGTGGGCGGTCAGCGTGATCAGGCCGATCACCACGGTGTGGACGATGAAGCCCCACAGCGACAGCAGCTGCTCGCCGAACAGGCCCCAGGCCAGGAAGCGGTCACCCAGCCCCAGCAGAAGCGAATAGGCCAGCACGCTGGACACCGGCTTCCACCCTTCGGCAAGCGTCTGGCCGGTCAGCACGCCGCAGCCGCCGAACACCAGAACCGTCAGGAACACGAACACCGGAACGGAAGAGCCGAGGATCGTCTCCATCTCAGTGGCCCCCTTCCAGATAAGCCGCGCGAACCTCCGGGTCGGCCAGAAGCTGCGCCCCCGTCCCCGTCATCGTGATCTTCCCCGTCACCATCACATAGGCCCGGTGCGCCAGCTTCAGCGCGTGGAACGCGTTCTGCTCGACCATGAACACCGTCATCTTCTGTTCCCGGTTGATCTCCTGGATCACCTGGAAGATCTGCTTCACGATCAGCGGCGCCAGACCGAGGCTCGGCTCGTCCAGCAGCAGCAGCCGCGGCTGGCTCATCAGCGCCCGCCCGATCGCCAGCATCTGCTGCTCGCCGCCCGACATCGTGCCGGCGCGCTGGTTGATGCGCTCCTTCAGACGCGGGAACAGCGTCAGCACCCGCTCCAGCTCGCGCTCGAAGCTGCCGGGCTGGGCGACGATCGAGCCCATCTGCAGGTTCTCCAGCACCGTCATCCGCGGGAAGATGCGCCGGCCTTCCGGGCTTTGCGCGATGCCGCGCCGCACGATCTCGTGGGTGGGCAGGTCGGTGATGTCCTCGCCCTCGAAGAACACCCGGCCCTGGCGGGCGCGGGGGCTGCCGCAGATCGTCATCAGCAGCGTCGACTTGCCCGCGCCGTTGGCGCCGATCAGCGAGACGATCTCGCCGGCGCCGATCTCGATGTCGATGCCCTTCAGCGCCTCGATGGCGCCGTAGTAGGTGTGGACGCCCGATACCTTCAGCATGGCTCAGGCCCCCTTCTGCGCGCTGGTCTGGCCGGCGCCCGCCTGTCCGGCGGTGGGCGGCATGTTCAGGTCGGCGGCGACCTCCGGCGGCAGGGCTTCGTCCTCGTCCTCGCCCAGATAGGCGCGGATCACCGCCGGGTCGTTCTTCACATGCTCCGGATCGCCATCGGAAATCTTCCGGCCATAGTCCAGCACCACAACATGGTCGGAAATGCGCATCACCACGCTCATGTCATGCTCGATCAGCAGCACGCCCGTGCGGTGACCCTGCGGGGTCTGGACGTCGCGGATGAAGGTCAGGATCTCGGCCAGCTCCGCCGACTCGCGCGGGTTCAGGCCCGCCGCCGGCTCGTCCAGGCACAGCAGCACCGGCTCCGTGCACATGGCGCGCGCGATCTCCAGCCGGCGCTGGGCGCCATAGGGCAGGTTGCCGGCTTCCCAGTCGGCGAACTCGGTCAGGCGCACCCGCTCCAGCCAGTATTTCGCCAGCTCCACCGCCTCATGCTCGGCCTTGCGGTAGCTGGGAAAGCCCAGCAGGCCGCCAATGGCGAAGGTCGAGGCGCGCATCAGCTTGTTGTGCTGGGCGACGATCAGGTTCTCCAGAACGCTCATGCCGCTGAACAGCCGGATGTTCTGGAAGGTGCGCGCCACGCCGGCCAGCTGGGCGATGCGGTAGCCCGGCATCCGCTCCAGCAGGAACTCCTTGCCGGCGGGGTGGCGCAGCGTCAGCCGCCCCACCGTGGGGGTGTAGAAGCCGGTGACGCAGTTGAACAGCGTCGTCTTGCCGGCGCCGTTCGGGCCGATCAGCGCGGTGATCTCGCCCGCCCGCGCCTCGAACGACACGTCGTTGTTCGCCACCAGCCCGCCGAAGCGCATGGTCAGGTGTTCGACCGTCAGAAGCGGCTTGTCAGTCATCACGGCGCTCATTTCGCGGCTCCCGCCGGGATCGGCTTCTTGCCGCCATGCAGGAGGATGGTCGGGTCGCGGTGGGCCAGCAGGCCGCGCGGACGCCACAGCATGATCACCACCATGCCGGCGCCGAAGGCCAGCATGCGGTAGTCGGCCAGCTCGCGGAACGCTTCGGGCAGGCCGATCACCAGCAGGGTGGCGACCACCACGCCGATCTGGCTGCCCATGCCGCCCAACACCACGATGGCCAGGATGATCGCCGACTCGATGAAGGTGAAGCTCTCCGGGCTGATGAAGCCCTGGCGCGTCGCGAAGAAGGAGCCGGCGAAGCCGCCGAACATCGCCGCGATCGCAAAGGCCGCCAGCTTCATGTTGGTGCGGTTGATGCCCAAGGACGCGCAGGCGATGTCGTCCTCGCGCAGGGCCTCCCACGCCCGGCCCAGCGGCAGCTTGCGGACCCGCAGCGTGAACAGGTTCACCACCAGGGCGAGCGCCAGGATGAGGTAGTAGAGGAAGATGATGCGGTGCAGCGGCGAGAATTCCAGCCCGAACATCTCGTGGAAGGCGGCCATGCCCTCGGCCGGGCTGCGGGAGAAGTCGGCGATGCCGAAGAAGCTCGGCCGCGGAATGCCGGAGATGCCGTTGGGGCCGCCGGTGAACTGGTACCAGTTGACCAGGATGATGCGGATGATCTCGCCGAAGCCCAAGGTCACGATGGCGAAATAGTCGCCGCGCAGCCGCAGCACCGGGAAGCCCAGCAGCACGCCGGAGATGGCGGCCAGCACGCCCGCCAGCGGCAGGCAGACCCAGAAGCTGAGCCCGAAGTAATGGGCCAGCAGGGCGTAGGAATAGGCGCCCACCGCATAGAAGGCGACATAGCCGAGGTCGAGCAGGCCGGCCAAACCGACGACGATGTTCAAGCCCCAGCCCAGCATGATGTAGGTCAACAGCAGGATGCCGATGTCCAGGATCATGCGGTCGGCCAGCGGGGTGAAGGGCAGCACGACGGCGAAGGCGACGGCGACCGGGCCGATGTAGCGGCTGGCATGCTGCACCTTGGCCGCGACGCGGTCCATGCGCTTGTCGCGGTCGGCCTGGGACAGCTTGGAGCGGCCGGTGGCGACCGTCATGGCGGCGCGGATGGCGATGACGCCGCCGCCCAGCACCAGCACCAGGCGCAGCACCTGGGTCGGCATCGGCAGCAGCAGCCCGACGCCGGCGCAGACCAGCGCCAGGATCAGCACCGGCAGCGCCATGCCCTGGCGGATCAGCCCGAGCCCGAGCCGGCCGAGGAAGACCAGCAGCAGCGAGGCGACGACCTCCTCCGGCCGGGCTTCGATGCCGAGCCCGGTGGGGCGGTCGACCGTGCGCAGGCCCACCAGCGGCACGGTCAGCAGCAATGCCACGAAGGCGGCGAGGCCGGCGTCCTTGACGGTGGCGGCCCAGTCGACGCCGCGGGCAGCGCCGCCCGCGGCGGACGAGACGGTGTTGGAGTGCATGGTCATGGCGCTTACACCTTCTCGATCTCGGGCCGGCCGAGCAGGCCGGTGGGCCGGAAGATCAGGACGAGGACGAGGATGGAGAAGGTTGCGACGTCCTTCCATTCGGAGCCGACATAGCCGGACCAGAAGGCCTCGATCAGGCCGATGACCACGCCGCCGAGCATGGCGCCGGGCAGCGAGCCCACCCCGCCGAGCACGGCGGCGGTGAAGCTTTTCACGCCCGCCAGGAAGCCGATGTAGAAGTCGATGACGCCGTAGATCAGCAGCACCATCATGCCGGCGACGGCGGCGAGGGCGGCGCCCATGACGAAGGTCAGCGAGATGACGCGGTCGACGTTGACGCCGAGCAGCCCGGCCATCTTCTTGTCCTGCTCGCAGGCGCGCTGGGCGCGACCCAGCGAGGTGCGGTTGATCAGCATGGTGAAGCCGACCATGAGGACGAGGGTGATGACGATGGTGGCGAGGCGCACGTAGCTGACCGAGACGGCGCCGTCCATCATGGTGAGGTTGCCGGGCAGGATGGGCTGCAGCGGCTTGGAGCGGGCGCCCTGGAGGAGCTGGATGTAGTTCTGCAGGAAGATCGACATGCCGATGGCCGAGATCAGCGGCGCCAGCCGCGGCGAGGAGCGCAGCGGCCGGTAGGCGATGCGCTCGACCGTCCAGCCATAGACGCTGGTGAACAGCATGGAGGCGAGCAGCATGACCAGCAGGGCCAAAGGCACCCAGGTGATGCCGAGCGCGCCGATGGCCAGGAAGGTGATCAGCGCCACGAAGGACCCGATCATGTAAATCTCGCCATGAGCGAAGTTGATCATCCCGATGATGCCGTACACCATCGTGTAGCCGATCGCGATCAGGCCGTAAATCGCCCCAAGCGACAAGCCGTTGATCAATTGCTGTATGAAATAATCCATCAGGCGCTCTTCTCCCACTCTCCCAGATCATCGAATAGGCAGGCACGCGAAACCAGATTTGAGCCGTGTGCGGCGGCGGAGTTCCGATCCGGATGAACGGGGGAGAACATCCAGGACCGAGGCAGGGGACGCTTGGAACCCCGCCGCCGCACACGGTTCTTGCCGAAGCCCCGCCGGATGCGGGATCCGGCGGGGCTTCGGTCAAAGGCGGTATGGGGGACCCGTGCGGGTCTGCATGTGGAGGGCCGGAATCGGACCAACGGACATCAGGACGAGCGGCGACGTCATCCGGACGCGCGACACTGTCACTCGAACGCGCGACGATGTCGCGGGGGCGCGGTCCCGCACCCGGGCGGCATTCCGTCGTTCGGCCATGGTCAACAGCTCCCACTTGCGCGGCACGGCTTGCGGCCGTGGCGTCCCCACCGGCATCGCTGCCGGGCAAACCTGTTGTGAATCGGCCGGAATGGACGGAACGACCGCCCAGCCCGGCCCAGTCGGCGAAAGGCGCCGAGCCTTACCCTGTTCTATTCTGTTCTTGGCCTCTCACCCCGGCACTTTGGTGCCGGTGGCGGATGCTGCCCTTTTTCTTGTCACAGACAGGTAAAGCAACTTGATCCGTAGGCGCAACACTCTCTTTCCTGCGGCGGAAAAAAACAACATTCCTCGCGCTGTCCCCGTCGATTTCAAAACGAAATTTCCCAAAAGAGGATTTCAGCAAAATTCCGTTCAGTTCTTTGTCAACAGCTGTTCACATGTTCAGCCGACGAGGTTGCGGGGGTCGGTGAAGGGCTGTCCCAGGGCGTCGGCGACCGCCGCGTAGGTCAAATGTCCGGCATGGACGTTCAGTCCCTCCAGCAGGTGAGGATCCTCGGCCAGCGCCCGCTTCCAGCCCTTGCCGGCCAGCGCCTGGACGAAGGGCAGGGTGGCGTGGTTCAGCGCCTCGGTGCTGGTGCGGGCAACGGCACCCGGCATGTTGGCGACGCAGTAATGCACCACGCCGTCCACCACATAGGTGGGATCGGAATGGGTGGTGGCGTGGCTGGTCTCGAAACAGCCGCCCTGGTCGATGGCGACGTCCACCAGCACCGAACCGCGGCGCATCCCGGCCAACTGGTCGCGGCGCACCAGCTTCGGCGCCGCCGCCCCCGGCACCAGCACGGCGCCGACCACCAGATCGCTGTCGGCGACCAGCCGGTCGAGCGTGTCGGCCGAGGCGTAGACGGTCTTCAGCCGCGGCCCGAACAGATCGTCGAGTTGGGCCAGACGGGGCATGGAGCGGTCTGCGATGGTCACGTCGGCGCCCAGCCCCATCGCCATGCGGGCGGCGTTGGCGCCGACGACCCCGCCGCCGATGACCAGCACCTTGCCGGGCAGCACGCCGGGCACGCCGCCCAGCAGGATGCCGGAGCCGCCGTTGCTCTTCTGCAATGCTACCGCGCCGACCTGGATGGCCATGCGGCCGGCGATCTCCGACATCGGCGCCAGCAGCGGCAGCCGGCCGGCGCGGTCGGTGACGGTCTCGTAGGCGATGGCGGTGCAGCCGCTGTCCATCAGCAGCCGGGCCTGTTCCGGATCGGGGGCGAGGTGCAGGTAGGTGAACAGCACCTGATCCGGCCGCAGCCTGCGACATTCCGCCGGCTGCGGCTCCTTCACCTTCACGATAAGCTCGGACTTCGCGAACACCTCTTCGGCGGTGCCGGCGATCTTGGCTCCGCCGCGCGGTAGGCCTCGTCGGAAAAGCCGATCTCGGCGCCGGCGCCGCTCTGCACCAGCAGGGCATGGCCGTCCGCCGCCAGTTCGCGGACCGAGGCGGGCGTCAGGCCGACCCGGTACTCATGGTTCTTGATTTCCTTGGGCACGCCGATGCGCGCGACCATGCGAGAAGTGACCATGAGAGTTCTCCCCGATGCGAACCCCCGTCGAACCCGATCTGGTGTCATTGGAAACCATCGGTCAGGCGGATTGTCTCGGATGGGCCACTATACGTCCGTCCGAGCGGGTGAATCTCTGCAAAGCCTTGCATGAATCCCCCATAGTGTGGTGGAGCTTTCGCAGAATCCTCCACATCTTCGAACAAAGTTGCATGCACGCCCTGGACGCCCTGGACCACAAGATCCTGCGCCTTCTCCGCAAGGACGGCCGGATGAGCAATGCCAAGCTGGCGGCGGAGGTCGGGCTGTCGCCATCGGCCTGCCTGCGCCGCCTGCACATGCTGGAGCATTCCGGCGTGATCCGCGGCTATACCGCCATCATCGAGACGGCGGACGAGGAGCGGTCGGTGACCGTCATCGTCCAGATCACGCTGGAACGCCAGACCGAGGAGTATCTGCGCCGCTTCGACGCCGCGGTGCGCCGCTGTCCGGAGGTGCGGGAGTGCTACCTGCTGTCGGGCAGTTCGGATTATCTGCTGCGGGTGGTGGCGCAGGACCCGGCCGACTATGACCGCATCTACAAGGACTCGCTGTCGCGCCTGCCCGGCGTCCAGCGCATCCAGTCCAGTTTCGCCATCCGCAGCGTGGTGCGCCCCGGCAGCCTGCCGGCGCTGGAGGAACAGGCGGACTGACCGTTGCGGGAACGTCCTCTTCTTGCCCAAGGGTGGCAGGTTCGCTCCGGAAGGGCTTGCTTCAGGGAGTGGGGGCCGCGTGCCCCCGTCGTGATCGGGTAATCCTTGAATTCCGGAGCGAACCTGTCCAAGCTTGGGGAACCATGACACTGCCGCCCCGCCATATCCGTAACCTCCTGCGTGCAGGCCGCGTTCACGCAGGCTCGCTCGCCCCGGATCTGGTCGCCTGAGGCAAGGCTCCCGGACCATCCGGGGCCAACATAGTCTCCGAATTCAAGAGAGCCGCTCGAACCGCATCCATGCGGCCGCGGGTTTATCATGTGCAACCGCTGCATGACCGATGAGGCGTCCACCGGGGGACGCCGCCTGGCGGTCGGTTGTGCATGCCGAGAAAAGCGAAGGAAGACCTTGATGCGTCCCGCAGACCAGTTTCCGCCCATCGTGCTGACCGCCACCGACCATGACCGCCTCTCAGCTCTGGTAGAGGCCGTTTCCGAGAGGTTGCCCGATGTATACGAGTACCTCACGGTCGAACTGGAGCGCGCTGCGGTGATCGATGCCGGCGAACTCGTGACGACGGTGGTCACGATGGGCGCGCGCGTGGCGTTCCGGGACGAGGTAACCGGACAGGAGCGGACCGTCACCCTGGTTTATCCGCGTGATGCCGACCTCGCGGCCGGTCGGGTGTCGGTGCTGACCCCCATTGGCGCGGCCCTCATCGGCGTCGCGGAAGGACAGTCGATCACATGGTACACGCGCGAGGGCGAGGCGAAGACCCTGACCGTCTTGGCCGTCGAGCCTCCCATTGCGGACGGGGACGCCGTCGCCGCATGATCCGCGGTCGGAAAAGCGGCTGCACGCCCGTCCTCCAGCCTCGCGACGTTGCTCCCGTTCGTGCCGTCCGATGGGACATACAGCCCTGTGCCAAGGCCGCCGATCTTTCATGCCCCCTCTCACCCGAACAGGTCGAGCTCCGGATCCGGCGCGGTTTCCGGGTGGGTCAGGTCGGTGCAGCCGATGCCGATCAGGCGGAAGGCGCGGCCATCCACCTCGCGTTCCAGCAGGGCGATGCCGGCGGCCAGGATCGTCTCGGCCGAGCGGGTCGGCTCCACCCGGCGGGAGCGGGTCAGCTGCTGGAAATCCTTGGTCTTCAGCTTCAGCACCACGCTGCGGCCCAGCAGCCCCTCGCGCTCCAGCCGGCGGGCGACCTTGTCGGCCAGCGGGCGCAGCTCCTGCGCCAGGGCGGGCAGGGTGGTGACGTCCCAGTCGAAGGTTTCCTCCGACGAGATGCTCTTGCTCGGCGATTCGGGCTGGACCCGGCGGGAATCCTCGCCGCGGGCATAGTTGAACAGCACCCGGCCCATGGCGCCGTAGCGCTTGACCAGCCAATGCTCGTCCTTGTCCTGCAGGTCGCCGACGCGGGTGATGCCGTCGGCGAACAGCTTGCGCTCCAGCGCCGGGCCGACGCCCCACAGGATGGTGACCCGCTTGGGCGCCAGGAAGCCCGCCGCCTCCGCCCGGCCGAGCGCGGAGAAACCGCGCGGCTTGTCGAGGTCCGAGGCGATCTTCGCCAGCAGCTTGTTGTAGCTGAGGCCGATGGAGGCGGTGATGCGCAGCTCCTGCTCGAACCGGCGGACGATCTCCACCAGCGCCTGGGCCGGGCTGATGCTGAGGCGGTCCTCGACGCCGGTGAGGTCGAGATAGGCCTCGTCGATGCTGATCGGCTCCACCAGGGGGGTGAAGGCCTCCATGATCGCTCGGGCTTGGTGGCCGACCTCTTTGTATTTGGCGATGTTCGGGCGGATGATGGTGGCGTCGGGGCAGCGGTCCAGCGCCTCGCGGATCGTCATGGCGGAGCGCACGCCCGACATCCGCGCGACATAGCAGCAGGCGGCGACCACCCCGCGATGGTCGTCGCCGCCGACGATCACCGGCCGGCTCGCCAGCTCCGGGCGGTCGCGCTTCTCCACCGTGGCATAGAAGCTGTCGCAGTCGATGTGGCCGATGGACAGGCTGTGCAGCTCCGCATGGCGGAACAGCCGCCGGCTGCCGCATTTCGGGCAGCGCGTCACCTCGCCCTGGCCTGCGCTTGATGGGGCGGCGGCGCAGTCGCGGCAGACGCAGTGCGGGGTGGCGGTCATTTGCACTGGCACTCTGGCTCCAGGTGCAGAAGAGCCACTTTATCAAAGGGCGGATGTCGCGGCCAGGGGTAAGTACATATAGTGAACGGAGGGTGGTGTGCCAGAGCACCTGACTGTTCACTTCCTGCGTTTGCCGTCCGCAGCTTGGGGAGGCTGGGAGGGGGGCTGACTGCGCCGTGCCTGCTTCCAGGCATTGATGAAGGCCGGAACAAGGCCAAGAGCGCTTGCCCCAACCAGAGCAAGTGCAACCTGCTCATGGCCGGTGACCGCACAGAAGATCGCACCGATTATCAAGCCGGCAGCTATCAGGAAGCCAAAGCAGAGACTCCAGAATGAATTCCTGGCCTGCGAGTGGATCGCGGTTCTTTCCCAATGGATCTGGTGGTCGAGCTGGCGCTCTGCCATCGATAACATGCGCTCCGCAGCGCCCGGCACGATCTCTTCATATTGTCGAAGCAGTGCGGGCGGCGGCATGGGGCCTTCGAAAAGCTCATGCCTTTCAAGAATGCTTACGACGGCGGCACTGGCCTCTTCGGCCTTTTCTGGCCCGAGCATTCCTTCAAGGACCTGCTCGATTGTGTTTTCCAACGGCTCTGGAACAGGAAACGTCCCCTGCTGGGCAGAAGGCGCTTTCGTTGAATCGGTCTTTTGGTTTTTTTGATTGGGCATCATGGGGGCGATGGCGTCAGAAGGCCTGCCCGCCCCGTTCACGCCGCATCACTGTGCGAACATGATCTCCAACCGCCCGCCAGCTGCCGCGAATGCCGTCACCGCTGTAGCGCGGTGGGTTGAATTCGGTTGGTCCGAGCAACGTCATCGCACCCAGCCCCATGACGAGACCGGACCAGAATGCGCGGCCAGCTTTCGGTGTCGCCGACGCACGGTCTTCCCGTTGCCTACGATACACGGCTTTCTTGCTGTTCCCCACGACATCCTCCCCGCTCATCGAGCGTCACATCATGCCATGTGCCTCAATGCGTCTCAACGCGTCATAACATGACACGCTATAACAGATGGATGCGCAGGACGGTTATGGCAATCTGCACAAACATGCTGTCGGCTTGGCGTATGCAAGTTACTTTCAGGCGCCTGCCATACCTCACCGCAGCACATCCCCGCCCACCGCCAGCCGGCCGGCGACCACGGCGGCCTGGGTGCGGCTGACCACGTTCAGCTTGCGCAGGATGCTGGAGACGTGGACCTTCACCGTCTGCTCCGACACGTTCAGTTCGCCGGCGATCTGCTTGTTCAGCTTGCCGTCGACGATCATCGTCAGGATGCGCAGCTGCTGCGGCGATAGAGAGGCGAAGCGGCGGGCGGATTCTGCCTCGTCGGCTTCGGATGAGGCGGCGGACAGCGGCGGCGCCCAGGTCTCGCCCGACAGGATGGCGCGGATGGCGTCGGCCATCGCCGGCATCGACAGCGATTTGGGGATGTAGCCCGAGGCGCCATAGGCCAGCGCCCGGCGGATGGTGTCGGAGTCCTGAAGCGCCGACAGGATGGCGACCGGCACGGTCGGGTGGTGGGCCAGCATCATGAACAGGCCGGCGAAGCCGTGGGTGCCGGGCATGTTGAGGTCGAGCAGCACGAGGTCGATGTCGGCCGGCCGCCGCCCCACCGCGGTCATCACCGAGTCGAGGTCCGGGCATTCGATCACCCGCACCTCCGGCATCGCCTTGCCCAGCGCGTCGCGCAGCGCCGCCTGGACCAGCGGGTGGTCGTCGCCGATGACGATGGTCGTTCCGTCGCCGGCCGTTGCGTCGGTCGCTGCACTCGCGGCGCTGTCCTCGCCCATGGCTTCCGCACTCCCCCCATTAGCGGCCGTCCGGCTTTTTTTTCCGGTTCCAGCCTTACCGTTCGGCCACCGCAGACGTCTGCAGGGCCGCCCCGTTCAGGAAGCGACGCAGCGACGCCGGCTTCACCGGTTTGTAGAGCACGCCGCAGCCGCAACGCTCCGCCTCGGCCCGCACCGCTTCGGACCGGTCGGCGGTCAGCAGCAGCCCCTTGACCGGACGGCCCCACAATTCCCGCAACCGCTGCAGAACCGCAAGCCCCGTCTGCCCTCCGCCTACGTGATAATCCACGCAGACCACATCTGGAAGTGTGCCGTCGAAGGGGGCGAGCGCCGCCAGCGCGCCGGACACGTCCGACGCCGTCGCCACCCGGCAGCCCCATTGGCCGAGCAGGGCGCGCAAGCCCGCCAGGATCGGCTCCTCATTGTCGATGCACAGCACCAGCAGCCCGGCCGACAGGGCGGTGGGGACGGAAACCGGGCGGACGACCGGGGCGGCGCGCGCCTGCTCCATCGGCACCTCCACGGTGAAGCCGGTGCCGCGCCCGACGGTGGAGTGCATCGTGACCGGATGGCCGAGCAGCCGGGCGATGCGGTCGACGATGGCGAGGCCCAGCCCCAACCCCTTGTCGGTCGGGTCGCCGTTGCCGTCTTCACCGCCCAGCCGGCGGAACTCCTCGAACACCTCGTGGTGCCTGGACTCGGGAATGCCGGGGCCGGTGTCCCACACCTCGATGCGCAGACGGTCGCCATGAACAGGGTCGCGGCGGCGGCGGCACCCCAGCAGCACCCGGCCCTTGGGCGTGTAGCGGATGGCGTTGGACAGGAAATTCTGCAGCACCCGGCGCAGCAGCTGCGGATCCGACCGCACCGCCGCGCCGCAGCCGACCACCTTCAGCGTCAGCCCGCGCTCCTGCGCCAGGGCGGAGAACTCGACCCCCAGCCCGCCCAGCAGCTCGTCGATGGCGAAGCTGCGCAGCTGCACCCGGACATTGCCGGCATCCAGCGAGGAGATGTCGAGCAGCCCGCCCAGCAGCATCTCGGTGGAGCGCAGGGCGGCGGCGGCATTGTCGATCATGCCGCATTCGGACTCCCGCTGCTCCACCGTCGGCAGGGGAACGCGGATGCTTTCCTCCAGCGCCGAGACGAACAGGCGGGCGGCGTTCAGCGGCTGCAGCAGGTCGTGGCTGGCGGCGGCGAGGAAGCGGGTCTTGCTGGCGTTGGCCGCCTCGGCGTCCGCCTTCGCCTGCTGCAGGGCGTCGGTGCGCTCCTGCACCCGGTGCTCCAGGCTTTCGTTGGCCTCGCGCAGCGCCTCGGCGGCGCGGTAGCGCTCGGTCACGTCGGTGTAGGTGGAGACGTAGCCGCCCTCCGGCAGCGGGTTGGCGACGATCTCCAGCACCGTGCCGTCGGGCCGGCGCCGCTCGTAGCGGTAGGGCCATCGCAGGTTGGCGGTGTCGCGGTTGATCAGCAGCGCCTTCATGTCGTGGGCGCTGTATTCGCCGCGACGCTCGTTGAAGCGGATCAGGTCGGCGAAGGGCACGCCCACCCGCACCATGTCGGCCGGCAGGTCGAGCAGTTCCAGGTAACGGTGGTTCCAGGCGGCGATGCGGTGGTCGGCGTCGATCACGCAGATGCCCTGGCCGATATTCTCCAGCGTCGCCTGCAGCAGCTTCCGGTTGAAGCGCAGCGCCTCCGACGCCTCGTCCAGCATCGCCATGGCGTCGCCGCGCGACAGCGAGCGCCCCTGGAGCGAGGCGGCCATCACCACCCGCGCCGACGCGGCGCCGATGGCGCCGGCGATCAGCGTCTCGGTGAAGCGGACGGCGTCGAGGTCGGCCGGGCCGGTTTCGCCCTTGCGGCCGGCGGCATAAGCATCGAAGGCGGCGTTGCCGCGCTCCGCCCCGACGAAGCGAATGGCGAGCGCACGCAGGTCGGCCAGCTTGGCGAGCGCCTGGGGGGTGTCGTCCTCGTCCCGGTCGGTGGTGGCGGTGGTGTAGAAGACGGCCTGGCTGCGCTCCACCGCGCTGGGGCGGGCGAGCAGCGACCCGGCGACGAAGGCGATCAGGTTGGCCAGCAGGCTCCACAGGCTGGCGTGGGAGATGGGGTCCAGCCCCTCGATCCCGAACAGCGCCTGCGGCCGCAGCCAGCCGATGCCCCAGGGGCCGACGTCGAACAGCGCGTCGGGCACCGGGACGATGCGGGCCATCGACGGCACCAGCAGGGTGTAGACCCACAGCAGGAAGCCGGCGCCCAGCCCCGCCAGCGCCCCCACCCGGTTGGCCCGCGGCCAGTAGAGCCCGCCGAAGAAGGCCGGCCCGAACTGCGCCACCGCGACGAAGGACAAGAGGCCGATGACGGTCAGCGGATAGTCGCGGTCGACCAGCCGGTGCATCACATAGGCCAGCAGCAGGATGCCCAGCACCGACAGCCGCCGCACCAGCAGCAGCGTGCCGACCATGTCGCGCCGGCCGACGCGGGCGGCGAAGCGCGGGCGGCTGAGCAGCAGCGGCATCACCACGTCGTTGCACAGCATGGTGCTGAGCGACACCGCGGCGACGATGACCATGCCGGTCGCCGCCGACAGGCCGCCGATGAAGGACAGCAGGCTGAAGCCGCCGGCTCCCGCCGCGATCGGCAGGGTGATCATGAAGGTGTCGGGGTTGATCCCGTCGCCGCCATGTGAATCGGACCCGAAGGTGATCAGGCCGGCCACCGCGATGGGGATCATCAGCGCGCTGAGCGCGACCAGATAGGTCGGATACATCCAGGCGGCGGCGCGCAGATGGCGGGGATTGTCGTTCTCCACCGTCATCACATGGTACATCTGCGGCAGGCAGAGGAAGGCGATGATCGAGATCGCCGTGTTCGACCACCATGTCGGGTCGGAAAAGCTGGGCGACAGCAGCGGCTCCGCCTGCGGCCGGGAGATCAGGTCGGTGTAGCCGTCGAACATGCCCCAGACGATGAAGGCCGCCACGGCCAGGAAGACGGTCAGCTTCACCAGGCTTTCGAAGGCGATGGCCAGCATCAGGCCGCGGTGATGCTCGCTGGCGTTGATGTGGCGGACGCCGAACAGGATGGTGAAGACCGCCATCGACAATGCCACCGCAAAGGCGGTGTCGCTCCAGATCGGCGGCGGCAGGGCCGCCGGCGAGGCCAGCGAGGGCGCGGTCAGCACGTCGAAGCTGGCCGCCACCGCCTTCAGCTGAAGCGCGATGTAGGGCAGCACCCCCACCAGCGCCGTCAGCGTCACCAGCGCCGCCACGGCCTGGCTCTTGCCATAGCGGGCGCCGATGAAGTCGGCGATGGAGGTGACGTTCTGCGCCTTGGTGATGGCGATGATCTTGGTCAGAACCGGCCTTGCGGCCAGCAGCAGGATCATCGGCGCCAGATAGATCGGCAGGAAATCGAAGCCGCTGGCCGATGCCCGCCCGACCGACCCGTAGAAGCTCCAGCTCGTGTTGTAGATGCAGAGCGTCAGCGCATAGAGGATGCCGGCCGCGCGCGGGGAGGACAGCACCAGCGTCCCGCCCGCGGTGCGCCGGTCGCCCCACCAGGCGATGGCGAACAGCACGCCCAGATAGGCCGCCGACACGGCCAGGACCAGCCAACTCTGCACGACCGACGGACCTCTCGGGAGGGATGGGGATGGGGGCGGAACGGGGGACGGAAAAGCCGGCAGACCCTATCCCAAACGGCCCGCCGGCAACAATGTCCGGCCGTCCGCGGCTGGAACGATCGGGGGTCTCCGTCGGTTTACTGCGACGCCGTCGCTGGGAAAGCGTCGCGAAAAGCCCAATCTGTGGCAAGATGGCTTATCGTGAACGAGCCCGGCCCCTGGTGCCGGACCCGGTGCGTGGCCTGAAACGGAAGACGGACACCCAACAGAATGCTGATAGACGCCTATTTGGGGTTCCGGGTCGGGGACGTGGTCCTGGATCGCGCGGAGCTTGCCGCCGGTACCGCCACCATCAAGGAGATCCACGTCGTCCCGTGCGACTGGGCGCATGGCCTGACCGGCATCGCCGTCATGGAGAACGGCGCAGAGCGCTTCATCGTCCAGCTGAAGAAGGTGCGCCCGACCGAAGAGGTCGAGACCGAAAGCAACGTCCGGCCCCTGCGCCACCGCGCGCGTTGAGCGGAAGCCGCCGACGCTGAGAACGGCGAGGAAAACGGAAGGCCCGGCGCCCCTGATCGGAGCGGCGGGCCTTCGTTTATGCGGCGGGGGATACCCGGCGGCCCTTCGGCGACGAAGTCAGTGGCGAAGCTGTACGCGTCCGCCGCCCATGCGCGCGTCGTCGACGCGGGCGATGGCGGGCAGGCCGCGCAGGAAGGCGGCGCCGGTGTCGGTCGCTTCGAACAGGACGTGGCCCTGGCGGTCCTGGCCGCGGAAGCGGGCCTCGGTCGCCATGCCGGCATTGCGGACGGCGGCCGACAGCTCGGACACGGCCTTCCAGATGCGGGCACGGTGTTCGGCGGCGCTGGAACAGCCGGAGGAATCCGCGACGGCCAGCGTTACGGTAAAGGAATGAAGCTCGATCGCCATGGTGGCACCACGGAACAGGAATTGCGGGAATGAAGCACCCGGATCGTTCCGGCCATCGGCCGGATACGGCACCGGCCCTTGGGATCGAGAAACTCAGTCGTAACGGGGAAGCTTCGACAGGACGATGTCGCTGATGAGGCCGCGGAGCTGGCTGACCGGGAGCTGTTCGACCGGTATGCGGACGGCGCGGGCGTAGGTCTCGCAAACGTGCCAGGCGTGGTCGGGTTCGACCAGGATGTGCCGGGCAAGATCTTGGTCGTCGGCATTCGCCCGGCCGGGGAGCGCCTTTTCACAGGCCAGGACGGTTTGCACCATGTCGCTGGCCAGACTGTGCAGATTCATGGATGGCACCTTCCCATGTTCGGGAATTGGTTGGGGGCACGAACAGATTAAACCTTCGGACCAGTTCCCACAACGGTGCCTATGACGTTCGGCTGTGACAATTGAACGTTCGTGCCACAGTGGGCGCATCGGCAAAGCTGACGGTGGCCGGCCTCTCACCTGCATGAACATAGGTCGGGGCGGTTTATTCCGCCTTTGACCGTTTCGCGGGTCAGACGCGGCAAATTCCGGCCAGCTCCTGCGGCAATCCCCTCTTGCGCCGGCCGCGGTTTTCCCCATCCGGGCAAGGCATTGCCGGCCGCTCCCGATCCCGGCGGGCCGGGACCGGGAGCTGCATTCACCCGGCCGTCAGGCGTCCAGCACGGTCCGGCTGTTCTTCACCACCAGCGCCTGGAAATAGGGCTGCAGCTTGGCGTCGTCGAAGCCGAAGGCCTGCTGGAAGCGGATGATCAGGTCGCGCTCGCCCTGCTCCGCCTCGCCGTCGGCCATGGCGCTGTCGATCATGTTCAGCAGGATGCACAGGCGCTGCTGTTCGTTCAGCTTCGGCGCGACCTCTCCCAGGAACGTGTCGGGCGGGGTGCTGCGCGCGAACTTGAAGCAGCGGTCCAGCTCCTCCCGCGTGGCGCTGCGGCCGAGGACGGAGATCAGATGGCCCACCTCCTCCGGATCGATCTCGCCGTCCGACCCCATGCAGTAGATCAGCGAGACGACCAGCGCCCGGCGCGGGTTCAGCTCCAGCGGAGCGTTGCCCTTGAACATATCGAACAGACCCATGTTCCTAGCTCCCCAATGGTCGAGACGTCCGCGCATTTGGGCCCGTGGGGTACCCCGTGCAAGATGGGGGCGGTGGCGATTTTCTCGTGCGAGATCGGCCGATGCCGCCACCGCCGCCCGCCACCGCCGCCCGCCATCGGGCAAACCCTGAGGCGGGCCGCCGTCGATTAGCGCGCCGGCCCGCCGGCTTTCGTGATAGTTTGGACTTGAAGCATTGGTTTGGCCGCGACGATCGGGCTGCATCGCGCGGCGGGTCGGGGAATTCCGGGAGGATCTGTGGGACGCTTCGTCCGGGGCGCTCTGGTGGTGGTCGTCGTCCTGGCCGCATTGGCCGGCAACGCGGCGCACAGGATCTATTACGACTACCAGGACACGCAGCAGCGCCGCTTCGCCATGGTCCGCGACATGGCCCGGCTGGTGGACGACCATGTCCACCGGACGGTGCGCACGGCCGACATCGCGCTCGACCAGACGGCGGCGATGGTGGCGGAGGCCGGCGGGCCGCAGAAGGTGCGCGACCTGAAGCACTGGACCCGCCTGCGCGAATACGCCGCCCATATCGAGGGTGCGGACGCGATCTGGATCTATGACGCCGACGGGCGCGCCGTCCTGGAATCGGCCAGCTTCCCCAACCGCATCGCCGGCTTCGCCGATCCGGCCGGGCTGGAGGCCCTGCGGAGCGGCATGCGCCTGCATATCGGCGCTGGACAGCCGGGCCGCACCGCCAGCCAGCCGCTGGTCTTCCCGGTGTCCCGCCCCTGCATGACGACGAAGGGCGCTTCGTCGGCGTG
>NZ_VUOI01000031.1:0-45517 GCF_015390205.1 Azospirillum sp. INR13 | reverse complement strand
CTGCCCTTGCCGCCGCGGAAGGTGAAGAAATCGACGAAGATCTTCTTGTGGGTGATGACGCCGCTGACGATGGCGACCAGCATGAACATCGCCGCCGCCCCGGCGATCCACCGTCCCCACAGCGCCGGCATGTAGTGGAACTGGAAATGGAAGCGGTAGAAGAAATCGCCGCCCAGCGTGTCGCGCGCGGTCACCTTGCCGCCGGTGGCAGGATCGAAATTCGCTTCCCCGAAGGCCCGCCGGCCACCTTCCGCGTTCCCGGGTGCCGTGCGCCAGAAGGCGTAGACGCTGTTGGTGCGCGCGTCCGGCAGGCGCATGCTCCATTGCGGGCTGCCGGGCACGCTGGCGACCAGCTCGTCGGCGATGCGCTGGGCCACCAGGGCCGGGTCGGGCAGTTCCGCCTGATGGGCCAGCTCCGGCCGCATCCATTGCGACAGCTCGTCCTTGAAGTAGGACACCGTCCCGGTCAGGAACATGGCGTACAGAATCCAGCCCATCAGCAGGCCGGCCCAGATGTGCAGGCCGGACATGCTCTGGCGGAGGCCGCGACCGGCGGGACTCTGTTTTTTCTCCATCTTCACGGGCGCTCTCCCCCTCACCAGACCGACCACGCCGCCGCTGCCAGCGGCGCCGCCGCGACAAGCAGCCCGGCCCAGGCCCGCAGCGCGCTGCGCGCTGCGAAGACCCAGACCACCGCGCCCGCATAGATGGCGAAGCTCGCCAGCATGCCGGTGAGCACGGCCTGCGGCTTGCTCATCGGCAGGGCCAGCGCCGCCACGCTGCCGAGCGCCGCCAGCGCATAGCCGCCGAACAGCGCGGCGACGATGCGCGAGCAGAGCGGCCCGACGCGGCGGGCGCGGTCGACCAGCGGGGTCATTGGTGCGGCGCTGCCGCCGGACCGGCGGGAAGCGGCGCCAGACCGTCGCCATGGGTGTAGGTCACCGTGGTGGCATAGCTCACGGCGTCATAGCGCTCCGTGCCGCTGGTGCCGCTGGTGCCCGGACGCTCGCCGGGGGTGCGGTCGGTCAGGCTGACCTCCGCCACATAGGTGCCCTTCCACGGCAGGTCGAAGCTGACGACGCCCTGCTCGTCGGTGTAGCCCTCCTTGGCCCAGCCGGACTGGGTGACCAGCGACACCTTGGTCTTCGCCTTGGGCTGGCCCTTGAAGAACAGCTTGAAGCTGCCGGGCTGGCCGGCGGGCACCAGATCCAGGGCCAGCTTCGGCTGCTGTTCCTTGAAGCCGGTGATCAGGCGCGCCGCCGGGTGGTACCAGTTGGCGGTCTCCTTCCCGTTCTCCTTGCCGGGATAGAGCGGATAGAGCGGGTCGTCGGCGACGATGCTCTCGCCCTCGCCGGCTTTGAAGGGCAGGGTGAAGCCGGTGGCGGTCTTGGCCGCGTCCGACGCCCGTTCCCCCTTGGCGGAGACCAGCGTGCCGGCCGGCTTGACGAATTTGTCGAGCAGGCCGGGCGACGCCTCGCGCAGGTTCTCGCCGAACTCGCCGAAGCGGATCACCGCATTCTGGCCATCGGGCTGTTCGATCCAGATCTGGTGGGCGTTGGCGGGCATCGCGAGCCCCAGCAGGGCGACGATGGCGATGGACAGTCTGTTCATGGCTAATCCAACTAGATCGGGGAGAGGTAGGTCAGAAATCGGCGGAGGCGGACAGCAGCACCGTGCGCGGCGCGCCGACGGTCACGTAGGTGCCGGTGGTCAGCCAATAGTCCTTGTCGAACAGGTTCTCGACATTGGCGCGGAAGGTGACCGGCGTGCCGACGATGGTGGTGGCATAGCGCGCGCCGATGTCGAAGCGGGTCCAGCCGTCGAAGCGTCGGGTGTTGGCGTCGGTCAGGTAGGAGCCGGAGGTGTAGATCACCCGTCCGTTGAGGGCGAGGCCCTGGACCCACGGGGTTTCCCAATCCAGCCCGGCCGAGAAGGTCTTGTCCGGCACGCCGGCGGCGTCGTTGCCCTGCACCGCGGCGTTGGCGGTGCGCGTCAGCTGCGGGTCCATGAAGGAGGCGCTGGCCATGCCGCGCAGGCCGGGCAGGATCTCGCCATAGACCGACAGCTCCAGGCCGCGGTTGCGCTGCTCGCCGTCATAGGCAAGCTCGTTGGCGGCGTTGCGGATCGAGTTCGGCCGGGTCAGCTGGAACACCGCCGCCGTGGTGGTGATCGAACCCCAATCGACCTTGACCCCGGCCTCGTACTGCTTCGACTTGAAGGGGGCCAGAACCGCGCCGGTGTTGGCATAGCCGGCGCCGACCACGGTGCCGCGCGTCAGACCCTCGGCATAGTTTGCGTAGAGCGAGACGTTGGACAGCGGCTTGACCACCAGGCGGCCAGCGGCGAGGTCGCGCTGGCGTCATAGGTGCCGGTCTGCAGGCCGGTCGCGGTGCTGAAGCTGTCGACATGCACCTTCTGCCGGCGGGCGCCCAGCGTCAGCATCACCCGGTCGTCCAGCACCGACAGGGTGTCGGCCACCGCGAAGCTGGTCAGCGAGGTTTCCGCCGACTTGCGCGCCGAGGTGCGGGGCGCGGTGACGGCCGGCAGCGGCACCGGGTTGTAGATGTTCGACAGGGCGGAGCCGGCCGACTGGATGTAGGCGTTGCCCTCGTCGCGTTTGAAGCCGCTGTAGCCGACATTCAGCTGATGATGGACCGGACCGGTCTCGAAGCGCCAGCGGAGTCCCGCGGTGCCGCTGACCGTGCGGGAATAGGAATCGTAATAGGCGTTGCGGACCGTGAAGTTGCCCAGCGCGTTCACCGCGGTGGTCGAGCTGGGGAAGGTCTGGTCGTTCTCGCCCTTGCGGTAACCGATGCCGGCATAGGCGGTCAGGCTGTCGGTCACGTCCACCTCGATGTTCGAGGCGACGGTGACGTCCTTCTGCACCAGCACGGTGCCGGGATACCAGTTGCTGCGGGCGTCGGGCGGCGAGGGGATGGCGGTGGTGGTCGGCAGGATGCTGATCTGCGGACGGAAATTGTCGGTGTCGTCGCGCTGGCTGATGGCGTCCATCGACCAGCGCAGCCGCTCGCCGCGGTAATCGACCGCCAGGGCGCCCAGGCCGGAGCGCAGGTTGCCGCCGTCGACCGACGCCTCGCCGTTGCGCATCAGGCCGTTGAAGCGGACGCCCCATTCCTTGTTCTCGCCGAAGCGGCGGCCGACATCCAGATGCGCGGCGAGATTGGCGTCGCTGGTGTAGGTGGTGGTGACGCGGGTGAGCGGCTCGTCGCCGGCGCGCTTGGCAAGGATGTTGATGCCGCCGCCGGTGCTGCCGCCGGGGGCGATGCCGTTGACCAGAGCGCCCGGACCCTTCAGCAGTTCGATCCGCTCGACGATCTGCGCCGGCACGCGGTTGGACGACACCAGCCCGAACATGCCGTTGAAGCCGACGTCGCCGGCTCCCACCGCATAGCCGCGGATCTGGAAGGTGTCGTCGAAGCCGTTGCTGCCGGTGGTCAGCCGGACGGAGGCGTCGTTGATCAGCGTGTCGGCCGCGGTGCGCGCCTGCTGGTTCTCGATCAGCTCGGAGGTGTAGTTGACCGTGCTGAAGGGCGTGTCCATGACGTCGCGGCTGCCCAGCAGGCCCACCGATCCGCCGCGCGCCACCTGCCCGCCGGCATAGGGCTGCGCCAATCCGCCGGGCATCATGCCGTTGGCCGTCACCTGCAGCGCCGGCAGGGTCGTGCTGTCCGCGGCTGCGGCCGGAGCAGCGGCGCTCTGCGCGACCACGGCATAACCCGATCCCGCGCGGGCGATCCCATAGCCGCTGCCCGCCAGCAGGCGGCGGAAGCCGTCTTCGACCGTGGTGGCGCCCTTCAGGCCGGGCGAGCTCTTGCCCCGGAGCGCCGCCGGGTCCGCCTGGACCGTGACGCCTGCCTGCGCGGCGAAGCGGCTCAGCGCCTCGCCCAGCGGGCCGGCGGGAATGTCGGCGTTGACGGTGGCCGCCGTCGCCTGGGCATGGGCCGCGGGCGCGAGGAACGCACCGCCCGCCAGGACCGCGGCGGCCAGCCCGGCCGCGACGGCGGCGGGACGCAGGCCGGATTTGCGGGCATCAGGCGCGGCTGATCGGTCGCCACACGGATGGGCGGTGTGGCGGACGGCGGCCTTGCCGCGAACTCGTTTCATGCTGTCGGCTCCCCTGCCAAACGATGCCTTCAGCACGACAGCGGCGACCGGCACGGTTCCCCCCACGCCGGTCCGGATGTCGATGCTAAATTAGCGAATGCGTATCACTCGCACCGATAATGCGAATCGTTCGCACTATAAGCACCGATTCTTGCTGGGCGCAACAGGTGTCTGGCTTCGTTGATTTTTTTCCGAAACATGCCAGTGGCAGGGCCGAAAAAACGGGCGCCGCCGGCTGCAGGTCCGGCGGCGCCCGTCTCAATCGGTGAATGATGGGCGTTGAACTGCGTGTCAGGCCGGCGTTTCGCGGTGGATCTTGAACGGCGACCAGGATTGGCTGACCGGCATGATCTCCACGCTGTTGATGTTGACGTGGCTCGGTAGCGACACCACCCAGCGCACCGTCTCGGGCGATGTCCTCGGGCTGCAGCGGGTTGGCTCCGCCATAGAGCGCATCATAGGCCGCCTTGTCGCCGCCGGTGCGCACCAGGGTGAATTCGCTTTCCGCCAGACCCGGCTCGATGGAGGTGACGCGCACGCCCTTGGCCGACAGGTCGCAGCGCAGGCCGAGCGAGAACTGCTTCACGAAGGCCTTGGTGCCGCCATAGACGTTGCCGCCGGGATAGGGCCAGCTGGAGGCGACGGAGGCGAGATTGACGATCAGCCCGCGCTGCGCGATCAGCCGGTCCAGCAGCAGCCGGGTGATGGTCACCAGCCCGGTGACGTTGGTGTCGATCATGGTGCGCCACTGGTCCAGGTCGCAGTCCTGCGCCGCACCCGTGCCCAGCGCCAGCCCGGCATTGTTGACCAGGACGGAGATGTCGGCGAACTCCGCCGGCAGGGAGGCCAGGGCGGCGCGCGTCGCCTCCTCGTCCCGGATGTCGAAGCACAGCGGATGGACCACCGCCGGCCCGCCCAGCGCCTCGACCAGGGCGTCCAGCCGGTCCCGGCGCCGGCCGGTGGCGACGATCCGCCAGCCTTCCGCCACCAGCCGCCGGGCGATGGCATCGCCGAAACCGGACGTGGCGCCCGTGACGATGGCGGTTTTGGCCGGGGCGTTGTTCGGGGCGATGTTCGACATTGTCCGATCTTTCCTCATGACGTTGGAGGCATCCGATTGATGCGCCACACTATCACAGCTTCGGGAAGATCTCCCTCTCCCCCCGGCTACGGGATGCGCAGATCTCGCCTTTGCGAAAAGGTATGCAGTCTTGCATTGAGAAAAGCCCCTCTCCCGCAAGGGGAGAAGGGCTGCTCGCCACCGGAAGGCGCATTTTTTCGTGGATGCGAGATCTGTGCATTTCCGTAGCGCGAAGGCGGGGATCCAGGAAACTGCACGGTCCAGCAGCTTGGTCGGCTGGATTCCCGCCTTCGCGGGAATGACGCCTGAAGAAGTCGTTCAACTCTGGCGGGTTGCCGGAATTGGCTTATGCGACTCCCCTACTGCTGGGCAGAGGGGAGCCCCCGCAACTCCGCGACCGTCCGGCAGCCGAGCAGGGCCATGGTCCGGTCCAACTCGTCCTGCAGGATCGCCAGCGCGTGTTCCGCGCCCGCCTGTCCGCCGGCCGCGAGTCCGAACAGCGGCGCCCGGCCGAGCAGCACTGCCGCGGCGCCGGCCGCCAGCAGCTTCGCGGCATCGCTGCCGCGCCGCACGCCGCTGTCGGCCAGCACCGTCATCCGGTCGCCGACCGCGTCCATGATCCGCGGCAACACCGCAAGCGGCGAGGGCGCGCAGTCGAGGTTGCGCCCGCCATGGTTCGACACCACGACTGCCTCGACCCCGGCGTCTGCCGCGCGCAGCGCATCCCCCGGTGCCAGCAGGCCCTTGAGGATGATCCGCCCCGGCCAGCGGCGGCGCAGCTCGGCCACATCGTCCCAGCTGACCCGGTCGCACAGCCGGATCGGATCGTGCGCGGCGGCGTCGGTGATGCGGGTGCGGAACTGCGGCGGGTAATGGGCGTATCCCGGCCAGCCGCCATCGGCCAGCAGGCGCAGCAGCACCCCGCCCGCCCAGGCCGGATGGCGCGCCACGTCCAGGGCGCCGCGCAGTGACGGCACCACCGGCACGTTGAAGCCGTTGTGTCGGTTATACTCGCGTTTCGGCGAAACGGCGGTGTCCACCGTCAGGATCAGCGTGTCCACGCCGCAGGCGGCGACCCGGTCCAGCAGGGCATGGGTCAGGCTGCGGTCGCGCCAGACATAGAGCTGGAACCACAGCTCGGCCCCGGACTTGGCGATCCTCTCGATGCTGGTGATCGACTGGGTCGAGACGCAGAAGGGGATGCCGGCCGCGCAGGCGGCCCGTGCCAGCAGCACCTCCCCGTCATAGCGGACCAGACCGGCGGCGGCGGTGGGCGCGATGACGAAGGGCAGGGGGCGCTCGCGGCCGAACAGCGTCACGCCGGTGTGGCGCTCGCCGCAATCGACCAGCACCCGCGGCGTCAGTTCGGCCTGCCCGAAGCTGTCGCGCAGGCGGCGCAGCGCCGATTCATCCTCGGTGCCGCGGTCGATGTATTCGAACAGGCCGCGCGGCAGGAATCGGCGGGCGCGCCGGCGCAGCTCGTCGATGTTCAGGCACGCCTGATGGGCCGCCATGGGGTCAACCGCCTCCTGTGCGGGGTGGGGCGCTATCGGGAATAGCTGCCGAACTTGTGGACGGAGATGGAGGCCGCCGCCACCTGCACATGGCGGGCGAGTTCCTGTTCGACCTGCTCCGGCGTCCAGCGCGTGGCGGGGACGGAGATGCTGAGGCCGGCCACCGCGCGGCCATGCTCGTCGGTGATGGCGGCGCCGACGGAGATGTCGCCCATCACCGTCTCGTTGACCAGCAGGGCATAGCCCTTCTCGCCCGCCTCGCGCACGCGGGCGCGCAGCCGGTCGGGATCGCAGACGGTGAAGGGGGTCAGCGGGCGCAGGTCGGTGCGGGCCAGGATCTCCTCCCGCTCCTCCTCCGACAGGCGCGACAGGATGGCGGTGCCGGACGCGGTGTAATAGGCGGGCAGGCGGCTGCCGACCATGAATTCGATGTTGACCAGATGCTTGCCGGGGAAACGGGCGACGAAGACGATCTCGGCGCCGTCCAGCTCCTGCAGGTTGGTGGTCTCGCCGACGCTGCGGCTGATGTCGAGAAGATAGGGAAAGGCCTTCTCGATCAGCTCGTTGGCGCGCAGGTAGTTGTAGGAGAACTGCAGCAGCTTCGGCGTCAGCGCATAGTTGCGCGTGCCGTGGACGCGGCGCAGATAGCCCAGCACCTCCAGCGTGTAGACCAGCCGCTGCGCGGCGCTGCGGTCCAGGTTGGCGGCCTTGGCGATCTCCGACAGCGGCATCTGCCGGTGTGGCCCGTCGAAGGCATGGAGGATCTGGAAGGTCTTCTCGGTCGAGCCGACGAACAGCGAGGACTCGCGCGGGTCGGCCTTCTTCGTGTCCGGCTCCGCTGCCGCTGCAGCCGGGCCTGTTTCCGTCACGGACTCTTGCGCCTTCGGCGTCCGTCCTGCTGTCCGCGTCATCGGCAATCCCCAAGACTTCTTCATCCGGCCGGGCCGTGGCCCGGCGCCTCCGCGCCAACGCATAGCATCCGGCGGACCGATTGCCACGCGTCGCGCGGTTGCCACCGATCATACCGGCTGGGCGGCCGGCATTCCCTCGTAAGTCACGAGCAGGCGCGACAGCTCGCGCCGCAGTGCCCGCTTCAGCGGCTCGGCCGGCTCGCGCAGCGGCGCCAGCATCGCCGGGGCGTTCACGCCGATCAGGTCCATCACCGACTTCATCGGGCCGGGATTGGTCTCGGCGAAGGCGAGGTTCATCATCGGGATCAGAGTGCGGTGGATCTCAAGCGCCTTGTCCAGCTTGCCCGTCGAGGCGAGGTCGTGGATCAGCCGCCATGCCCGTGGCAGCAGGTTGGCCGTCACCACGATGCCGCCCTTGGCCCCCGCCGCGACCTGCAGCGGGAACAGCGTGTCCTCGCCGCTCAGCACCGCGAAGGACGGGTCGACCCCCGCCACCGTGCGCAGGAAATGGTACATGTCGGTGTTGCAGGCCTTCATGCCGACGATCCGCTCGTGCCGCGACAGCTCGTGCAGGATCTCCGGATCGATGGCGATGCGGGTGCGGTAGGGGATCTCGTAGATCAGGATCGGCACCGGCGATTCGTCGGCATAGCGCAGGAAATAGTCGCGGATGCCGGCCTGCGTCGGGTTGGTGTAGTAGGGGGTCAGCACCAGCAGCCCGTCCACCCCCGCCGCGGCGAAATCGCGGCCGGCCGACAGCGCGTCGTAATAGCCGGTGTCGAGCACGCCGGCGATCACCGGGCCGCGCTTCTCACCCGCGCCGGCCATCGCCTCCACCGAAAGCTCGGCGAAGCGGATGCGCTGGTCCTTCGCCAGCGCGCCATACTCGCCGGTGCCGCCGAGCGGGACCAGACCGTCCACCCCCTGTCGGAACAGCCAGGAGAACAGCGCCCGCGAGGCCGCGACGTCGATGGTGCCGTCGGCTGTCACCGGCGTCGGGGTGGCGGGCAGAATGCCGCGAAGCTTCGTGGCGTCAAACATATCGGATCCTTGGAAGAAGCGGGTGGTGATAAGCGGTTGCGGAACCGGTCTCAGCTGGCGAGGCTGCGCCGCCGCAGCCGGTCCGCGACGTAGATCAGGGTGGCGACGAACAGCAGCAGCCCGGTCGACACCGCCGCGATGACGGGGGAGACCTGCAGCGTCACCTCGTCCCAGAACTGCTTGGGCAGCGTGGCGCTCAGCCCGCCCGAGGAGAACAGGGAGATGGTCAGCTCGTCGAAGGAGGTCGCGAAGGCGAACAGGAAGGACGACAGCATGCCGGCTCCCAGGATCGGGAAGGTGACGTGCCGCAGCGCCGCCAGCGGCCGGGCGCCCAGGCTCTGCGCCGCAAGGTCGAGCCGGGTGTCGTAGTTGCGCAGCACCGCCATCATCGTCATCACCACATAGGGCACGGCGACCACCGTGTGGCCGATGACCAGCCCCAGCACGGTGCCGACGAGGCCCATCTGGGCGAAGACGTAGAACATGCCGACGGCGATGATCATGCGCGGCACGACGATGGGCGACAGGATGAAGGCCAGCATGGCGCCCTTGCCCCGCATCTGGCCGCGCACCATCAGGAAGGCGGCGGGAACGCCGATCGCCATCGACAACAGGCCGGTGCCGAAGGCCACGACGATGGAGCGCCACAGCGCCTGCATCCAGATCGGCGAATCCAGCAGCTGCTGGTACCATTGCAGCGTGAAGCCCGACGGCGGCCATGCCAGCCCGCCCTTGCCGAAGGACAGCGGGATCATCAGGAAGGCGGGCAGGCTGATCAGCACCAGCAGCAGCCAGACGAAGGCGGTCAGCGCCACCGGCTTTTCGGACCGGCCGCGGATGGGGTGGCGGCGCGGCAGCATGCCGATCAGCGCATCGCTGGCCGACCCGAGCGCCGCCAGCACGCGCCCGCCCAGCCGCCGCATGGCGGTGTCGCGGTTGCGCACCACGGCGCTCTCCCCGGTCAGCGACGCGAAGCCGAAGACCCGGTCGTACAGCACGAAGACCACCAGCACGACCGTCAGAAGCAGGACCGAGATGGCGCCGGCCAGCCCCCAGTTCAGCGTCTGCTGCACCTGATCGATGATCAGCTGGGTGATCATCGTCTCCATCCGGCCGCCCAGCAGGGCGGGCACGATGAAGAAGCCGATGGCCGACACGAAGACCATGATCGCCGATGCGGCGACGCCCGGCAGCGACAGCGGGAAATAGACGGTCCAGAAGGCGGTGCCGGGGCGGGCGCCCAGCGTGCCGGCGGCGCGCGGCAGGGTGCGGTCGATGTTCTCCATCACCGCCAGCATGGTCATCACCGCCAGCGGCAGCATGGCGTGCACCATGCCGACCAGCACGGCGCCGAAGCCGTAGAGCAGGTCGGCCGGGGTGTCGATGATGCCCAGCGACATCAGCGTGCTGTTGATGACGCCGTTGCGGCCGAGGATGACGACCCAGGCGAAGGCGCGCACCAGGAAGCTGGTCCAGAAGGACAGCAGCACCCAGAAGATCAGCCGGCTCTTCGCCGGCCCCTTGGCGATGGAGATCAGGTAGGCGACGGGATAGGCCGCGACCACCGCGACCAGCGTCGTCGCCAGCGAGATCTTCAGCGTGATCCACAGGACGGTGACGTAGAGGCTGGAGGCGAACAGCTGCGCATAGGGCGCCAGGGTGAAGCCCTGCCCGTTGTGGACGCTGAGCATCAGCAGCTGCCCGACCGGGAAGACCAGGAAGGCGACGAGCAGCAGGACGAGCGGGGCGCCCATCAGCACCGGCTTGCGCCAGGCGGGCGGGGGCGAATGGCGTTTGGCGCCGGCGGCGCGGGTCATGGCCATGGACTGTCCGCTCATCTCACGCCGTCCCCGCCGCACGGGCCGCATCGGCGATCACGTCGGCGATCACCACGGCGTCGCGCCCGCTCCAGGACAGCGTCAGCACGTCGTCGATGCGCACCGCGTCGGCCTCGTTGCGGGTGGGGAAGGCGGCGACCAGCGGCGGCAGGTCGCGGTCGAGCGGCTGCATGTAGACCTTGGTCAGGCTGCCGGTGACCATCACCTCCGACACCCGGCCCTGTAGGCCGTCGGCGGCGTTTGCGGCGTTGCGGACGACCGTCAGGTTCTGCGGCCGCACCATCACGCGCACCTCGGCACCCGGCGGCAGGTCGTTGCCGTTGGCCAACGCCCGGCCGGGAACGCCCAGCGTGCCCAAGCGGACCTCCACCTCGTCGCCGCTGCGGTGGCGCAGGGCGGCGGGCAGGATGTTGGATTCGCCCAGGAAATCGGCGACGAACAGCGAGCGGGGACGGAAATACAGGTCGGCCGGCGTGCCCAGCTGTTCGATCCGCCCGGCATTCATCAGGCAGATGCGGTCGGACATCGTCATCGCCTCTTCCTGGTCGTGGGTGACGTAGACGACCGTCGTCCCCATCTCGCGGTGCAGGCGCTTGATCTCCAGCTGCATGTGCTCGCGCAGCTTCTTGTCGAGCGCGCCCAGCGGCTCGTCCATCAGGATGATCGACGGCTTGTAGACCATGCAGCGGGCGAGCGCGACGCGCTGCTGCTGGCCGCCCGACAGCTCGCGCGGGTAGCGGCCGGCGATGTGCGGCAGATGCACCATCTCCAGCGCCTCGCGCGCGCGCCGCTTGGCCTCGGCCGCCGCCACCTTCCGCATCTTCAGCGGGAAGGCGATGTTCTCCTCGACGGTCATGTGCGGGAACAGCGCGTAATTCTGGAACACCACGCCGATGTCGCGCTCATAGGGCGGGGCGTAGGTGACGTCCTGCGACCCGATGCGCACGCTTCCCTCGTCGGGCGGCACCAGCCCGGCCAGCAGGCTGAGCAGCGTCGTCTTGCCGGAGCCCGATGGGCCGAGCAGCGTCAGGAATTCGCCGTCGGCGACGACGAGATCCGTCGGGGCGAGCGCCACGAAGTCGCCGTAGCGCTTGGCAAGACCCTGGACGGAAAGGCTGGAAGAAGACATGCGCGCCTCCTCGCGAAGGGGGTGGGGCCGAAGGGGGTGGAATGGGGTGGGGGTAGAGCCTATTGCCCCCTCCCCGACCCTCCCCCACCTTTTGGTGGGAGAGGGAGTCAGTCGCAGCGCGGCGGAGTTCCCTCTCCCACCAAAGGTGGGGGAGGGCTAGGGAGGGGGCAAAACCGAGGCTTCGCCTCAGCTCAGCAGCCAGGCATTGTAGCGCTCCAGACCCTTCTGCTGGTTCTTCAGCCAGTAGTCGGCGTTGATCTGCACGCCGCGCTCGATGTTGGCCGGGAAGGTCGGGCAATCGGCGGCGATCTTGGCGTCGATGTGCTTGAAGGCGTCCGGCTGGGTGACGCCGGCCGGGAAATACTTCACCAACTCGGCCTGCCGCTTGGGGTCGGAGGCGAACTTGATGAACTGGCGGCAGGCGTCGGCATTGGGGGTGCCGGCCAGGATCGACCAGCTGTCGAGGCCCCAGATGTTCTGGTCCCAGACGATGCCGACCGGCGCGCCGGCGGCGATGGCGGCCTGCGGACGCGACACCCAGGTCGGCACCATGTCGACCTCACCGGACAGCAGCATCTGTTCGACCTGCGCGCCGCTGGTCCAGAACACCGAGATGTCCTTCTTGATGCGGTCCAGCGCCTTGAAGGCGCGGTCGAGGTCGCAGGGATAGACCTCGGCGGTCGGCACGCCGTCGGCCATCAGCGCCTGCTCGATGGTGTCGAACGGGTGCTTGCGCAGGGCGCGGCGGCCGGGGAAGTTGGCGACGTCGTAGAAGTCCTTCCAAGAGGCCGGCGCCTTGCGGCCCTTGAAGGCCTCGGTGCGGTAGGCCAGCACCGTGGTGTAGACGTTGGTGCCGACGCCGTATTCCGACATGTACTGCTTGGGGATCGAGGCGACGGCCGGGTCGGCCTCCAGCCCGTGCTTCTCCAGCAGCGGCTTGTCGCCGCCGGTCAGCATCAGGATGGCCGGCTGGCTGATCTTGGCCATGTCCCAGGTGTAGGACTTGGCTTCCACCATCGAGCGGATCTGCGCCGTCGGCTCGGCATTCGCCTGGACGCCGATCACCTCGATGCCGGTCGCGGCGGTGAAGGGTTTGTAGAACACCTCGCCATAGGCCTTGGTGTAGATGCCGCCGTCGTCGCGCACGACGATCCGCTTGTTCTGTGCGCGCGCCGGGCTCCAGATCGCCGGCATGGCAAGCGCGGAAGCGCCGACGGCGCCGGCTTTCAGCAGGGTGCGGCGGGACCAACCGGATTGGCGGATGCTCATGTCGGAACTCCTCTTGGTGGGCCGGAACGGCGGAAGAATGGAAGGAAAGGGGGACTCAGCCCGGCGGCAGCAGGCGGCCGGGATTGAAGATGTTCTGCGGGTCGAGCGCCTGCTTCACCGCGCGCATCAGCGCCAGTTCGGCGGCGGGCTTGTAGCGCGCCATCTCGCCCAGCTGGACGCGGCCGACGCCGTGCTCGGCACTGAAGGTGCCGTTCAGGCGGGCGGCCTCGTCGTTCACCGCATGGCGGATGGCGTTGGCGAGCGCCTCGCGCTCGGCGAACGCATTCCAGATGTCGAAGGTGAAGAAGGGGATGAAGTGGACGTTGCCGTCGCCGAGATGGGCGACGACGATCACCGGCAGGTCCGGCACCAGCGCCCGCACGGCGGCGGTCGCGGCATTGATGAAGGCGGGCACCGCCGACAGCGGCACCGCGCAATCGGTGGTCAGCCCGACGCCTGCCTTCTTGTTCGCCTCCGAAACGCTGTGGCGCACCTCCCACAGGGCGTGGCGCTGGGCGTCGCTGGCGGCCAGCGCGGCGTCGGTCAGCAGCCCGTCGCCGAAGGCGTCCTCCAGGATCAGCTGAAGCTCCATGTCCAGCGCGTCGCCGTCGCTGTTGTCGGACAGCTCGATCAGCACATGCCAGTCGGCCGGCGTCCCGATCGGGCTGCGGCGGCCCGGAACCTGCTCCACCACCAGATCGAGCTGGAGGCGGTTGATCATCTCGAAGGCCGACAGCCGGGCGCCGCAGCGTTCCTGCACGCGGGTCAGCAGGGTCAGCGCGTCGGCGGGATCCGCCATCCCGACCCAGGCGACGGCATGGCGCGTCGGCAGCGGGTGCAGCTTCAGCGTCGCCGCGGTGATGATGCCGAGCGTCCCCTCCGACCCGATGAACAGGTGCTTCAGGTCGTATCCGGTGTTGTTCTTGCGCAGACCGTAGAGGCCGGACCAGATCGTGCCGTCGGCCAGCACCACCTCCAGCCCCAGCACATTGTCGCGCGTGTTGCCGTAGCGCAGGACCGAGGTGCCGCCGGCGTTGGTCGCGATGGTCCCGCCGATCTGGCAGGAACCTTCCGCGCCCAGGCTGACCGGATAGAGCCGTCCCGCCGCCGCCGCCGCTTCCTGCACGGTGGCGAGCACGCAGCCGGCCTCGACCTCCATCGTGCTGTTGACCGGGTCGATGCCGCGGACCGCGCGCATGCGCGCCAGATTGAGGATGACCGGGGCCGGCCCCGTCTCCCACGGGGTGGCGCCGCCGCACAGGCTGGTGTTGCCGCCCTGCGGCAGCAGCGGAATCCCGCGCCGCGCGCAGCAGCGCACCACCGCCGCCACCTGTTCCGCATTCGCCGGCCGGACAAGGCAGAGCGCCGGCCCGCGATAGCGCCCGCGCCAGTCCTCCGTCGCGCCCTCAAGGTCGATTTTGGATGTCAGAACGGGCGTCGGCGCCGATCAGGCCCGACAGCTCAGCGATCACGTCCACACGCGATCTCCTTGGTCTGCATGGTGTCCGTCTCTGTAATCGTTATTCGATTACATCAACTGAAATATGATACTCCGTGATTGGTGCGCCAACAATCCACTTTTTGCATAGAGACCGAATTTTTGGTTAGGCATCGAAATATCAGGAGCGGGAGCGATGGATGACCGGATCGGACGAACCGCCCGCACTGCGACGGCAGGGACTCTCGACCTGCGGTGGCGGACCGGCCTATAGTCCGGGACTTTGTGATGTGGCAGGGCCGTCCTGCCCCCGGGGCGAGAGTTCATGAGCCGTTTGATCGATGCAGTGCTTGCCCGTCCGTCGGCGGCGGCGAGGCCCGTCCGGGCGCAATCATCCGCCCGCCGTTTCGTCGTCATCGACTGCGAGACCACCGGGCTGTCGACGGCCGGGGGCGACCGCATGGTCAGCTTCGCCGCCATCGAACTGGCGGAGGCGACGCCGACCGGCCGCTGTCTCAGCCTCATCTTCAATCCGGGGCGCAAGTCGAACCCGCATGCGCTGAGGGTGCACGGGCTGCCGGATCACCTGCTGCGCCACCAGGATCCGTTCCACAGCGTCGCCCGGGACGTCCGCGCCTTCCTGGAGGGAGCGGTGCTGGTCGGCCACAATGTCGGCTTCGACATCGAATTCCTGCGGCACGAGTTCCAACTCTGCGGCATCCCCTGGGCGCCGCCCCAATCGGTCTGCACGATGCATCACGCCAGGGGGCAGGTTGCCGGGCGTGTGTCGCTCGACGCGGTGGCGACCCTGTTCGGCATCGATGTCGGCATCCGGGCGCGCTTCCACGGCGCCTTCGTCGATGCCGAGATCACCAGCCGCCTGTTCCAGAAGATGATGCTCGGCAGCGCCGACATGCTGGCGGTTCCCCATCTGGCGCCGACCAACCAGATCGACCCGCCGCCGGTGGTCCGGCAACCTGCCACCCCGATCACCCACGGCATTGCCGGTTATGCCTTCGCCGTCACCGGAGAGTTGACCGGCCTGTCGCGCGAAGCCGTCATGGCCCGCATCCTGGCGCTGGGCGGAAGCTGGCATCACAGCGTCCGCAAGGACACCGACTATCTCGTCGTCGGCCACGCTCCCGGCGCCACCAAGCTGGACACCGCCGCCGCCCGGCGCGCCAGATACGGCAAGCCCGACACCATCGACGAGGCGCAGTTCTTCGCCATGGTCGCGGCCTCCGGCGGCGGGAGGCGCGGGTGAGGGCAGTATAATCGCATATGAAGATCGTGTTCCTTTGCAAGAATGCCGGTCATCCCCGCCTTCGCACTACGGCATGCACAGATCTTGGATCGACATTAAGTCTCTGGAACCAAAGGAAATTTGCGTCATCCCCGCGAAGGCGGGGATCCAGGGTTTTCCAAGCAGAACCAATGGGCAAGCCTGGATCCCCGCCTTCGCGGGGATGACACTGAAAGAAGTGCCTAACCCCTTGGGAAACGGGCAAAGCCCTCAAAGTTAGCGCCTATGGGCCTTCGCGGGAATGGCGGCCGAATAAGTACCGTGATGCCCTGGGTGACCGCAGGCAGGCGCTTGATATGCGAATAATAATCGTTATCATGCAGGCATTCGAACGCACCTTCAGCGGAAGCCAACTGCCAGCCTCGCGTGCCTGAACGTCAGCCACCGTCCTTTTTGCCCCAATAGTCGATAAGCATCTGCCGGATGACCCGATGAACCCGCAAAAGAAAAAGGCCGCTGCCAGGACGGCGCGGCCTTTAGTTCAGGTTCGGGAGGAAACGATGAACCTGGAGAGACCATAAGGCCCTACAGATTAACGCACTGTGAATGGCCTCACAGGTCTGTGCCTATACTACTTTATTGCAATGGCTTCGAATCGGCTGGTGGTTCCAGCCGGCGGGTGCGGAAGGCTGCGATCAGACAAGCGCCATCTGCCGGAGAACCTCGTTGCTGCCGCGCCAGATCATGTCGAGGGCGACATAGGTGATGATGAGCAGGCCGACCCAGCCGATCCAGCGGTGCTTGTGCAGCACATGGGCGATCATGTTGGCGGCCGCACCCATCAGCACGACCGACAGCACCAGACCGATCACCAGGATGGTCGGGTGCTCCTTGGCGGCGCCGGCCACCGCCAACACGTTGTCCAGCGACATCGACACGTCGGCGACGACGATCTGCCAGATGGCCGCCCCGAACGTGGTGGCTCCGGCCGCCGCGACGGCGGCATTGCCGGCAGAACCGGCGGTGGCGACGCCTGTGGAATCGGGCATGCTCATCGCCTCGTCGGGGGCGATCTCGTCCTCGCCATGGCTGCGCAGTTCGCGGAACATCTTCCAGCATACCCACAGCAGCAGCACGCCGCCGGCCAGCGTCAGGCCGATGATCGCCAGCAGCTGCGTGGTGATGAGGGCGAAGAAGATGCGCAGCACGATGGCCGCGGCGATTCCCCAGAAGATGACTTTGCGGCGCTGGGCCAACGGCACCGCGGCGGCGGCCATGCCGACGACGATGGCGTTGTCGCCGGCAAGCACGAGGTCGATGGCGATAACCTGAAGCAACGCGGCCAGCGCGTCGGCCGTGAACAGATCGGTCATATGGTGCTTTCCTCTTACATCGGGCAAGAGAGTGGCACCCAAGGGAGCCGATCCGGACATACGGAATGAACGCTGCCGGCAGGCACGGGTCGGGGCCACTCTGAACGTCTTTCCAGTCCGACATCACAGTTCGACGAACTGTCAGAGGGGCCCGGCCTGGCAGGGCCGACCTTTAGACGAACGGTCCGCACATGACAATTGCGGTTTGGCTGCAACGGCCATGCAGCGGGCGGCGTTCGGCGCGGAAAGGCTCCCGGCCGCAAAACGGCTTTTTCATCCCGTGCTTAGCGGCCGCCGCCGGTAGTGATAGAACCTGATGGACCCCCTGTGTTTCATCCGGCGGAGGGAAGACATGGCCCGGTGGCCGCGGTCCACTCGTCCTTCTTCCGAAACAATCGAGCGAAGCCGCCGTTTCCGCGGCCTGGACCCGGCGTTGCGCATCCATGCAGCCGGCGGATGGAACAATGAAACAGGCCCGGAAAACCGTTCCACGGCGTTTCAGACGTTCCATCCGGGGCCGGTCCGGATCCCCGCGTCAGGCCGTGCGGACCTCGCCGATGAAGGCCTGGATCCGCTCGCGCAGGCGGTCGGAGTCGCGGGACAGGCTGTCGGCGGCGCCCAGAACTTCCCCGGCCGCCTGTCCGACCTGCCCGGCGGAGCTGCTGACCGCGGCGATGTTGCCGGTCACCAGCTGGGTTCCCTGTGCGGCCTGCTGGATGTTGCGGCCGATCTCCTGGGTGGCGGCGGTCTGCTGTTCCACCGCTGCGGCGATGGCGCCGGCGATGGAATCGACGTCGTTGATGGTGCGGCCGATGGTCTGGATCGCCGTCACCGTGCCATCGGTCACCGTCTGGATTTCGGCGATCTGGCTGCCGATCTCCTCGGTCGCCTGGGCGGTCTGGGTGGCGAGCGCCTTCACCTCCTGCGCCACCACGGCGAAGCCCTTGCCGGCCTCGCCGGCACGCGCCGCCTCGATGGTGGCGTTCAGCGCCAGCAGGTTGGTCTGGCTGGCGATGTTCTGGATCAGGCTGACGACGTCGCCGATCTTCTGCGCCGCCTGGACCAGTCGGGCGACCAGGGCGTTGGTCCGCTCGCCCTCCTCGACCGCGTTGCGGGCGATGGCGGCGGCGGCGTTGACCTGCCGGCCGATCTCGCCGATGGAGCTGCCCAGCTGTTCCGACGCCGCGGCGACGGTGGCGACGTTGGCGGAGGATTGCGCCGTGGTGACGGCGACGGTGGAGGCCTGCTCCGTCGTCTGCGAGGCGATGGCGGTCATGGTCTCGGCATTGCCGCGCAGATGGCGCGCGGCCGATGCCACCGCCTGCACCACGTCCTGCACGTCGGCGTCGAAGCGGTCGGCCAGCGCCCGCATGGCGGCCTGCCGGTCGCGCTCGGCCTGCAGCTTCTGCGCCTCGCGCTCCTCCTGCAGGCTGCGCATGGCAAGGCCGTTGCTCTTGAACACCTGCAGCGCGCGGGCGAGCAGCCCGACCTCGTCCCGGCGCGCCGCGCCCTGGATGTCGACCGCGAGGTTGCCGTCGGCAATGGCCGTCATGTCGGCGACCAGCCGGTGCAGCGGCCGGACGACGAAGGCCACGATGATGGAGCCGAACAGACCGAAGGCGACCAGCAGGCCGGCGCCGGTGACCGCATACAGGCGGGTCATGACGCTGGAGGACAGCGCCAGCGCCCGCTCCTCGGCGCGCTTGGTCTCTTCCAGGCTGTGGTCCACCCGCTCCGACAGCGCCAGGGTCAGCTTCTGCCGGACTGGGCGGCCGACGTCGATAGACACGCGGATCGCGCTGTCGGTGTCGTAGGCCCGCGCCAGATCCACCGCCTTCTGCGACACCCGCTCATACTCGCCGACGATGGACTTGATGCCGGCGATCGCCTCGCGGTCGGCCGGGGCGTCATAGGCCGCGGCCAGCCGGTCGATGGCGGCCGTCGCCTTGCCGATGTTGTCCTTGTAGGTCGCGAAGGCGGCGTCGATGCGCTCGCGCGTTCCGGCGACCAGCGCGTTGGACTCCGCGTCCATCGCGTCGCCCATGGCCGACTGGATCGCCAGCGCCGCCGACAGCCGCCCGGCCACCACGTCGGTCACGCGGCTGGTGGAGGCGGTCAGGTCGATCAGCGCCGACCGGGCGGTCCAGACCACGCTTCCCATGACGGCAAGCAGCAGGACCGCCGGGATCAGCAGCTTATGGACCAGTTTCCGGTCGGAAAACCAGCGGTGCAGGGCCATGGCGTATCTCTTTCCGAGGATATGAAGTGGGCCGAGTGGGGGCTTTCTGCCCAAGGCAACCGGCGGCAGCGGGAGCAGGAAATCCCCGGCCCGAATAATTGCTATACGATTGCATTGACTGAAATATGATAGACAATAGTTTGTGTCCGAACAAACAGTTTTTCTTGCCGGCCGTGTGGCCGACACCGGCAAATTGTGTCCGGGTGCTACTCCAGCGACGCCATGGTGGTCGCGTTCGGACAGATGCGGCCATGGTCCTCGCGGGTGCCGCCGGCCAGCAGCCGGGCGCAGGCACGGGCCTTGCGGCAATGCATGCATACCCGCGCAAGGTCGTGCATGACGTCACCTTGCTCGGCCTCCAGCGTGGCGCCGTCGAGGCCGTGCAGGGCCAGTGCGGCCGGCAGCAGGCTTTGCACATGGCCGCCGCGGGCAAGGGCCGGCAGGTCGCTCTCGGTCAGCCCGGCGTCCTGCAGCACCGCCTTGCGGTCGAGCGGTTCCAACGCCGCCAGCGCCTGCATCTGACGCCCGCCGCGCCAGCGCGCCAGCAGCGACGCGCACCAGCCGCCGGCAATGGCGCTGCGGGAGGGGGCGGCGGCGGATGTGGGGAAGGAGTTCGGCATGATCGGCACCCTCTAATTGATCGACCGATTAATAAGGCCGCAACAGGGGGTGGAGATGCCTTGATGCAGATCAGTTTTGGGCGTGACGGGGAAGGCGAGGGGGCCGGAGCCCCCTCAGGGTGCAGGAGCCAGCATGCCGGCGGTGACGAAGCTGGTGATCGCCTTCAGGATCTCCTCCGGATCGTCCAGGTTGACGATGCCGGGCGCCATCTCCTCCAGCCGGTGGGTGTCGGAGAAGGCGTAGAGATAGGCGCCGATCATCAGCGTCATCCGCCAGTAGACGTCCTTTTCCGACAGTTGGGGCAGGGCGTCGCGAAGGGTCTCGGTGAACAGGCGGGTGGAGGTCTCGTAGGCCTCGTTGCGCAGCTTGTAGGAGATCTCCGGCGGTTCGGTGTGCAGCCGGGCCTGCAGCCGCATGAAGGTGCGGCCGGCCGCGGTGGAGCGCATCGACAGGGCCGGCATCAGGAAGGCGCGGACGATGTCCTCCACCGCCGGGGGCTTGCCGCTGCGGCGCAGCTCCTCCAGCCGCTGCATGCGGTCGTCGGCGATCTGCCGCCCGCGGCGCAGGAAGACCTCTTCGAACAGGCCGTATTTGGAGCCGAAGTAATAGTTGATCAGCGCCTGCGTCACCTGGGCGGCTTCGGCGACGTTGCGCAGGCTGGTGCCGGCATAGCCGAGATTGGCGAACTCGATCTCCGCCGCGTCGAGGATCTCGTCGCGCACGTTGCTGACGCCTTCCGGACGGCCGGGGCCGGCCCGGCGGCGTTGCGCCGGGCGTCCCCTCTTTGCCGCCGTCTCCGGATGTGCCGTCTCCGGTTCCGGTGCCGCCTTGGACTGTGAACTCACTGATTTCATGGCATCCGCGGAGGAATCGTCCCTGTCGCCGACACGTATACCATCCTTGGGCAAGGGCGCATCCACTCCTTTCACCCCGTTACAGCGCCAGCACACGCTCTGCGGGTACGACGTCGCCGTATTTCTGGGCGATGTCGAACAGGTTGGCCTCGTGCGGGGCGATGGCCCGGTCGCCGACGCAATCGGACAGCACCACCGGCCGGAAGCCGTGGCACATGGCGTCCACCACGCTGGCCCGCACGCATCCCGAGGTGGTGCAGCCGGCGACCAGCAGCGTCTCCACCCCCTTCTGCGTCAGCCAGGGGGCGAGGCCGGTGCCGAAGAAGGCCGACGGGTTGGTCTTGCGCACCACCAGCTCGCCGGCGGCCGGCGTCAGCTCCGGGACGATGGCGCTGGCCGGGGCGTTCTCCGTCAATGTCAGCATGCCCGGCACCTTGATCGAGAAGACCGTGGCGTCCGCTCCGTCGTCGGCGTAGACGATGCGGCTGTGGGCGACCGGCCAGCCGCGTTTGCGCGCCTCCTCCAGCACCGTCACCGTGCGGGCGATGGCGGCGGGGATGTTGCCGCCGCCGAACACCGCCGGGTCGGCGAAGCCGTTGACGAAATCGACGATCAGCAGGCCGATCCGCCCCTGGATGCCCAGCGATTGGCCGAAGCCCTGGCGCTCGTAGACCGCTTGCGTCGGCTCGCTCATACCACGGACTCCTGTTCGAGAAGGCGGCCCTCACGGACCACCTCGCGGCCGTCCAGCCGGACGGTGCAGTTGCGCATGGGAATGTCGATGTGGCAGGCGGTGGTGCGCGATCCGCCTCCCTCGTTGTTCGGCCCCATCGAGAACAGGAAGTTGCCGGCGAAGGCGCGGGCGTCCATGCCGATGGTGTTCTCGCGGTCGTACAGGCCGAGCGTCGACCAGCGCGCCCGCTTCTGCAGGCCCCAGCCGACATGGGAGACGGCATAGGCCTCCGGATCGTCGAAGACTTCCATGTAGTCGTTCAGCAGATCGGCATCCATCCCACCGGTGATCGCGGTGACATAGCCCTTCTCGACGATCATCTCGATGCGGTCGGTGACGTAGGACTTCATCGGCAGCAGGATGTCGCCACGCTCCAGCACGACGCGGCCTTCCGCTTTGCCCTCGTTGGGAAAGGTCAGGCCGAAGCCGCTCGGCCAATGGTCCCAGCGGCCGGGTTCGTCGACGAAGCCGTATTCCTGGATCGCCGGGAACTCGCCCAACGGCAGCCGCAGCTCGGTGCCGGCGGCCGAGGTGACGGTCATCTCCTTCGCCCCCGCCAGCAGGGCGGCGGCCTCGCCGACGCGGGCCTTGTCCTCCAGGCTGGGCAGCAGGCGGACCAGCACCTCCGGCGGTTCGACGGCCAGCAGGATGCGGGTGCCGTTCTCCAGGATTTCCGCCTGTTCGGGCGAGAACAGCAGCGTCATCAGATCCAGCACGATGTCGCTTTCCTTCAGCGCTGCGATGGCGGCGCGGTTCCCGGTCAGCGGCGTGGTGCCGAGATAGGCCAGGCTGTCGCGGCTGTGCGCGAACTCGGCGTTCATCGGCGGCAGGTCGAGCCGGTTCACCACCGCCCCCATCATCCCGGCGGCGATCCGCGCGGTCTGCAGGGTCTGCGGGTGGGTGTTGGCGCTGGTCAGCAGGGTGACCGTGTTGCCGGGCTTCAGGTTGGACAGGGTGAGGACATGGGTCCAGGCGCGGACCATGTCGGCATCGCTGACGGACATCGCGGGGGTCCTTTCTGTTGGGGGTCAGACCGGCTTGCCGAGAAAATCGCCGAACGCGCGGTAGAAGCCTTCCTCGTCGTCCCAGGGGATCATGTGCCCGGCGTTCTCCACGCGGACGACGCCGATGGCGGGGTTGAGGCCGCGGATCTCCGCCTCCTCATCCGGCAGGATCACGTCACCGCGACCGGCGGCGATCAGCAGGGCCGGGCAGCGGACGCGTGGGATATCGGCGTGGATGTCGTCGGTCCGGAAGCCCTCATAGGCGGCGACGATGGCCCGCTCGTCGCAGGTGTGCAGCCATTCGGCGCGCAGGCGCAGCTGTTCGTCGGTCCAGGTCGGGCAGAAGGGACGCATCGCCTCCAGATCGGCACCCTGAGTCATCAGGCGGATGGAATCGACATACCAGGGAAGCTGCGCCGGATAGGGGCGGCGGCCCGGCCCCGACACCGGCGGATCGACCATGACGAGGCAGCCGGGCTCGGCCCCATGACGGCTGACCGCGCGCAGCCCGATGCGCGCACCCATGGAGTGCCCGACCAGCGCATAGTCCTTGAGCCCCAGCGCCGCCGCGAAGGCCGCCACGTCGGCGGCCATGGCGTCCAGCCCGTAGTCGAGGCTGTCCGAGGCTTCCGACAGTCCGCGGCCCCGCACGTCCAGCACATAGGTGTCGAAGTTGCGGCCGAAGCGTTCGGCGACGAAGCCCCAGGTCGGCGCCGGGCTGGTGATGCCCGGCACGATCACCAGCGGACGGCCGCTGCCGCCATAGCGCAGGTAATGCTGGCGGATGCCGTTGGCGCGGATGTTGGCGCCGTATTGGAAGGTGCTGTCCATGCCGTTCTCCCTCAATAGGCGCCGGACAGCAGCGCACCGGCGCCGGGCACTGCCGTCTTCAGATCCAGCGCCTTCAGCTTGGCGTAGGTGGTGGCGACGGCGGCGGTGACCACCGGCTTGCCGGTCATCGCCTCGACCTTCGCGATCACCGGCAGCGACGGCATCTGCACGCAGGCCGACAGCACGATTGCATCGACGTTGCGGGTGTCCATGCCGGCGACGATTTCCGGCAGGCGTTCGGGGTCGTGGCGGCCGACGGCGATGTTGTCGGGGATCTCCAGCGCCCGCCAGTCGGCGACCTCCACACCCTCATGCTCGATGTAGTCGATGACCAGCTTGGTCAGCGGCTTCATGTAGGGGGCGACCAGGGCGATGCGCTTGGCGCCGATGACGGGGAGCGCATCGACCAGGGCGCCGGCGCTGGTGATGACCGGGGCCGGCGCGCCGTTCTCCACCGTGCGGCCCTGCAGCCGCTCCTGCGAGACCCGGTGATAGCCGCGGCCCATGCTCATGATCGCGACGAGGCAGGCATAGCCCAGCACGTCGACTCGGGCGTCGGTGAGTTCCAGCGCGCAACGGTCGGACTCGCCGTCCATCGCCGCCAGTTCCTCCTTGGCGACCGTCTTCATGCGCATACGGCTGGAATGGAAGGTGAAGCGGGTGCCGTGCGCCAGCGCGTGGGCGGTCAGCATCGCCGGGATCTCCGTCTCCATCGTGGTGTTGGAGCTGGGGACGATCTGGCCGATGCGATAGGTGCGGATGGTCATTGCGGGCGTCCTCAGGCGGCGAGTTCGGAAGCGGCGGCGACGCCGGGGCGGAACTTGCGGGCGTCGTATTCGTAGACCCAGTTGGCCTGGATGCCGGTGGCCTGCGGGTTGATCAGGCCGCGCAGCCAATAGACGAAGTCGCGCTTGGCCTGGGCGAAGGGCGAGGGCAGGTGGTAGGTCCGCCCGCGTTCCCGCGCCTCCAACTGGACCCGGCTGGTGCGGGGCAGCCGCTCGCGCTCATAGTCGCGCAGGGCGGCAGGCACGTCGCGATCATGGCCGTCCAGCGAAGCCGCCAGCACATAGGCGTCCTCGATCGCCATGGCGGCACCCTGCGACAGGAAGGGCAGCATCGGGTGGGCGGCGTCGCCCATCAGAGTCACTCGGCCCTTCGACCAGCTCGTCATCGGATCGCGGTCGAACAGGCCCCATTTGTAGACGGTGTCCACCCGCTGGAAGAGCGTCTCCACATTGCGGTGCCAGCCCTGGAAGGCGCTCAGCAATTCGCTGCGGCTGCTGGGCGCGTTCCAGTTCTCCTCCACCCACTCGCTGGTCTCGGCAACCGCGACAATGTTCACCGCCTTGCCGCCGCGGACATAGTAGGTGACGACATGGCTCTTCGGGCCGAACCAGAAGGACGCCTCCGGCGCCACGAAATCCACCGGGCCGCCGACCGGCACCACGGCGCGATAGCACATATGGCCGGTGAAGCGCGGCGCTTCCGGCCCGAACAGGGCGGTGCGCACGGCGGAGCGCACGCCGTCGGCGCCGACGATCAGGTCGGCCTCATACTCGCTGCCGTCGTCGAAGCTGGCGACGGCGCCGTTCGGCTCCTGCCGGACGCCGGTGCAGCCGACGCCGAAGGTCGCGATGGATTCCGGCACCACCGAGGCGAGGATGGCATGCAGGTCGGCGCGGTGGATATGGATGAAGGGCGCGTCGTACAGCGTCGGGCAGTCGGTCAGCGGCGTGCGGAAATTCTCCCTCGCCGTGCGCCAGTTGCGCCCGACCAGCGCCTGCGGCAGGAAGCCCGCCTCCAGCATCTTGTCGAGCAGGCCCAGGGTCTTGATGACCTTGACGGCGTTCGGCGTCATCTGGATGCCGGCGCCGATTTCGCCGAAGCCGCCGGCGCGCTCGAACAGACGCACCTCGAAGCCCCGTTGCAGCAGGCAGCCGGCCAGCGCCACGCCGCCGATGCCGCCGCCGACGATTCCAATCCGCGGTTTGCTTCTCACTCTATCCCTCCTTCAGGGAGATGCCGATAATTAATCGGCCGGCTGTTTAATTACTATTTGCGCTTGGCCTCAGTGGGTTGGTTGCTGCCTGCCCCCACCCTGACCCTCCCCCGCTGGGCGGGGGAGGGGGCAAGTGCTGCTTCGGAAGGGCGGCGGCAGTTCCCTCCCCCGCCCAGCGGGGGAGGGTCAGGGTGGGGGTCTAACGCGCCCGCCGCTCACCCGCCCAGATACGCCTTCAGCAGTTCCGGGTCGCCGCGCAGTTCGGCGGCCGGACGGGCCGCGGCGATGCGGCCGGTCTTCACCACATAGGCGCGGCTGGCGACCGCCAGCGCGTTGTGGATGTTCTGTTCGACCAGCAGCACCGTGACGCCATGGGCGTTGATGGCGCGCACCACCTCGAACACCTCCTCGGCCATGCGTGGGCTGAGGCCCAGGCTGGGCTCGTCCAGCATCAGCAGGCGGGGTTCCGACATCAGCGCGCGGGCGATGGCCAGCATCTGCTGCTCGCCGCCGCTGAGCGTGCCCGCCATCTGCCGGGCCCGCTCGCGCAGGCGCGGGAAGCGGTGAAAGGCCATGCCCATACGGGTGCGCACCTCGTCCTTCGAGCGGCAGAGATAGGCGCCGAGCGCGATGTTCTCCTCCACCGTCATGCCGGGCCAGACATGGCGTTCCTCCGGGCAATGGGCGATGCCGGCGGCGACGATCTCCTCCGCCGGGCGGTTGGCGATCGATTTGCCGTTCCAGGCGATGCTCCCCGACCGCGCCTTCAGCAGGCCGGAGATGGCGCGCAGCGTCGTGCTCTTGCCGGCGCCGTTGGCGCCGATCAGCGCCACCGTCTCCCCGGCATGGACGTCGAGCGAGATGCCGTGCAGCGCCGCGGTGCTGCCGTAGGAAACATGCAGGTCCCGCACCCGCAGCACCGGCTCCGCCGCGCTTGCGGCTGCGTCCGGGGCGTCCATGGTGATCGTGCTCATGCCGCCGCCTTGCCAAGATAGGCCTCGGCGACCTTCGGGTTGTCCAGGATCGCGCGCGGTTCGCCTTCCGCCAGCATCTGGCCGAAATTCAGCACGACGATGCGGTCGCACACCCCCATGACCAGCTCCATGTTGTGTTCGACGATCAGCAGCGACTGCACCGCCTTGCCGACCAGCGTCTTCAGCGTTTCGCCGAACTGCATGGCCTCGTGGCTGTTCAGCCCGGCGGCCGGTTCGTCCAGCATCAGCAGGGTCGGCTTGGCCGCCAGTGCCACGGCGACCTCCAGCAGGCGAAGCTCGCCGCAGGACAGCAGATGCGCCGGGGCGTTCATGCGGCGGGACAGGCCCATGGTCTCGACGATGGCGGCCGCGCTCTCCCGCGCCTCGCGTTCGGCGCGGCGGACCTTCTCGCCGGGGAAGAAGGTGGCGAGCAGCGACTGGCGGCCTTCCATGTAATGGCCGGTCAGCACATTCTCGAAGACCGTCAGCCGCTTCATCACGTTGGTCTTCTGGAAGCTGCGGATCAGGCCGAGCCGCGCGATGGCGTGCGGCTTGTGGCTGGTGATGTCGGTGCCCTTGAAGAAGACCCGGCCCTCGGTCGGCGTGTAGAAGCCGGTCAGCATGTTGAAGCAGGTGGTCTTGCCGGCGCCGTTGGGGCCGATCAGCCCGACGATCTCGCCGGGAGCGACCGCGAACCCCACCTGCTTCACCGCGGTGATGCCGCCGAAGCGCATCGTCAGGTTCTCGGCCCGCAGAAGCGGCTCGCTGTTGCGGAGGGCGGTCATACGGTGCGCTCCTCGATGGCGGGGGAGAGGACGGGGCGTCGCCGCGCTGTTCGCGGCGGCGGGCGACGAAACCCATCAGGCCGTTGGGCAGGAACAGAACGATCGCCATCACGATCAGCCCGAACAGCGACAGGCGCAGCTCCTGCAACTCGCGCAGATATTCCTCCAGCAGGGTGACGATGACCGCCCCCACCACCGGGCCCAGCAGCGTGCCCTTGCCGCCCATCAGCACCATGATGATGATCGTCGCCATGAAGGCGAAGCGGAACACCTCCGGCCCGACGAAGGAGATGTAGAAGGCATAGAAACCGCCGGCCAACCCCGCCAGGAAGGCGCCCAGGACGAAGGCCTGCATGGCGGTGCCGAAGGGGTTCACGCCGATGGATTGCGCGACGTAGCGGTTCTCGCGCACCGCCACCGCGGCGCGGCCGGCATTGGAATAGACGAAGCGGTAGGACAGGTAGAAGGTCAGCGCCGCCAGCCCCAGCGCGATGGCGAGGAAGGCGCTCTTGTCGGCGATGCCGCCCTGGCCGACGCCGGCCAGCCCCATCGGACCGTTGGTCACGGCGATCCAGTTGTTGGCGACGATGCGCAGCACCTCGGCGAAGGACAGGGTGACGATGACGAAGTAGGGACCCTGCAGGCGCAGCGTGATGGCACCGATGGCAAGCCCGAACAGCGCGGCCACCACGCCCGCCGCCGGTATCGCCGCCCACATCGGCCAGCCGGCATTCACCGACAGAAGCGCCGCGGTGTAGGCGCCGGTGCCGAGGAAGGCGGTGTGGCCGAGCGAGAACTCGCCGACATAGCCGACCACCAGATTCAGGCTGTTGGCAAGGATGGCGTAGAAGATCGCCATGATGGCGAGGTGCAGGATGTACTGGTCGGTGATCGCGAAGGGCAGCAGCGCCGCCAGGACCCCGAGGCCGAGGAGGATGTTGCGTTCGAGCGTCATGTCAGGCCCTCTCCGCCCGGATCGAGAACAGACCCTGCGGCCGCAGCACCAGGATCAGGATGACCAGCAGGAAGCCGATGATGTCGACCATGCCGGTGGCGACATAGCCGCCCCACAGCGCCTCCGCGACGCCCAGCAGCAGTCCGCCGGCGATGGCGCCGGGGAAGCTGCCCATGCCGCCCAGGATCACCACGACGAAGCTCTTCAGGCTGACCAGCCCGCCGACCGACGCCTGCGCCGAATAGATGCTGGCCAGCAGCATGCCCGACAGCGCCGACAGGGTGCAGCCCAGCGCGAAGGTCGCGGCGTAGACCTGCTTGGTGCGGATGCCGGCGAGGCTGGCGGCCATCGGGTCCTGGAAGGTGGCGCGCATCGCGCTGCCCAGCCGGGTGCGGTGGATGATGGCGTGCGCGCCGACGATCAGCGCGACGCCGATGACCATCGCGAGCAGCCGCATCTTGGTGATGGTGACGGGACCGAGGAAGATCGGCCCTTCGGTGATGGCGCGGGCGACCTTCAGCGGCGCCGGGCGATGGCGAGCAGGGTGATGTTGACCAGGAAGATCGACAGGCCGATGGTCAGCAGGATGCCCGGCTCCTCGCCCTGGCCGCGGACGCGCTCGATCAGGAAGCGGTCCACCAGCCAGCCGAAGCTGCCGATCGCCAGCGCCACCAGCACCAGCCCTGAGAAGAAATCGAGCCCGAGGTGGGTGGTGACGAACCACCCCACCACGCCGCCCAGCATGTAGAATTCGCCATGGGCGAAGTTGACCACCCGCATCAGGCCGAAGATCAGCGTCAGCCCCAGCGCCGACAGCGCATAGAAAACGCCGACCACCAGCCCGTTGGTCAGGAATTGCAGGAACAGATCCATTGCAGTCTCAGCCTCGCTGTGGCGTGGGGCCGTGCCGGCTTACTGCGGCGCTTCGACGGGGGAGGATGCGACGACCTTGGGCGTGCCGCCTTCGATGCGGACCAGCACGGCGTCGAAGCCATAGGCCTGGCCCTTGGCGGTGAAGCGGTATTCGCCGTTTGGCGCCTTGTAGTCGGTCTTGCCCAGTGCCGTGCGGATGGCCTCGGCATCGGTGCTGCCGGCCTGGGCGATGGCCTGCGCGGTGATGTTCAGCGCGTTGTAGCCGGCCGCCCCGTACTTGCCGGGCTTCACCTTGTACTTGGCCTCATAGGCCTTCACGAACTCGTTGTTGCGCGGGGTGTCGACGCTGGAGACGTAGGGGACGGCCGCATAGATGCCTTCGGCCGCGTCGCCGGTCAGGTTGATGAAGTCGGCGGTCGCCCAGGAACCGACGCCGAACACCTTGCTCTGCACGCCCATTTCCTGAAGCTGCTTGACCAGGATCGAGCCGTCCTGCGTTTCCGCCGCGACGAAGATGCCGTCGGGCTTGGCGGCGCGCAGCTTGGTCAGCAGGGTGAAGAAATCGGTGGAGCCGTGGTCGAAATACTCGGTCAGGGCCGTCTTCACGCCCAGCGCCGACAGGTCGCGGGAGAATTCCTCCACCCCGCCGCGGCCCCAGTCGTCGTTGACGCCGACATAGGCGACGGATTTCAGTTTCAGATCGTTGGCGAGGATCTTGGCGAAGGCCTTGGCCATCAGCGCATCGGTTTCGGCCGCGCGGAAGAACCAGGGGTTGTTCTGTTCGGTCAGCGCGGCGCTCGACGACACGCCGGTCACCAGCGGAATCTTGTATTTCGCCGCCACCGGCATGATCGCCGCGGTGGCGGAACTGCAGAAGGCGCCGACCAGAACGGCCACTTTGTCCTTCTGCACCAGCTTCTCGACGGCGTTGACCGAGTTTGCGGGGGCGCACTGCCCATCCTCGATCACCAGCTCGACCGGCTTGCCGAGCACGCCGCCTTTGGCGTTGATCTGCTCGACCGCCAGCTTGGCGCCTTCGACCACCGACTTCCCGTTATAGGCGACGGATCCCGTCAGTGGCTCTACAAGGCCGATCTTCACGCTGTCCTGCGCGTTGGCCGAACCCGATGCGGCGATACCGGACGCGGCCACGCCGGCCGCAAGCGCGCATCCCAGAACATTGCGGTACATCTTAAACCCTCCTGTCCCTTGGGGAATGTGTGGAACTGGTCGTGATCCCACGCCTGCGCGGGTGCCGTGCCTGTTCGAAGGCGCGCGCAGGGGTTGCCCCCATTCGGGGTGCTTATGCGCCGTATTCCATACGGTTAGGCAATTTTATTATTCGCCCAATTAATTCTTGTCCCAACGTTAACGAGGGCCGGCGCCCCCTGTCAATCCCGATTATCGGCCTGCCTGCCGACCCGATCGGAGGATTTCACGCTGCATCGCAAAAGACGGGCCAGAGTGGGCAACCGGCGGAACGCGGCGGTTCCCGCGGTCCATGGAGGTGGGCACATGGAAGATCAGGGGGATAGGAGTGCCCAAAATCCGCGCATGCACATGCATTCCAGGCAGGCCGCCCAAATCCTGGGCAGCTGCCGGAGTGAATGGACAGTGACGTGGCGGAGGGGTCACCCGGCGGCGGCCATCAGGGCGCGGTAAGCCATCTGGTCGTCGTGAAGCCGCAGGAAGACGCTGTATTTGGCGTCGTGATAGGCGCGTAAAGGCCCTTCGGCCGGCTCGATGCTGCGGCCGGCGCGGGTCATGCCGGCCATGCCGGCGGCGATGTCGGGGAAGGCGCCCGCCGCGACGGCCCCCAGAACAGCGGAGCCCAGAAGCACCGCCTCCGGTTCCTCCGGCAGGACAAGGGTGCAGCCGGTGGCGTCGGCATGTGCCTCCAGGAACACCGGATTCTTGGTGCCGCCGCCGCAGGCGAGAATGGTGTCGATGGCGTAGCCGGTGTCGTTCATCGCCGCGACGATGTGACGGGTGCCGTAGGCCACCGCCTGCACCGTCGCCAGATAGAGCAGCGCCAGATCCTCCAACCCGTCCGACAGGCGAAGCCCGCTGACGGCGCCGCGCAGGCTGGCGTCGGCGCGCGGCGAGCGGTTGCCGTGGAAGTCGGGCAGCACATGCAGGTCGCGGGTCAGCATCGCCATCGGCCCGCCGCTGCGCTCCGCCAATGCGGCAAGTTCGTCGTTCAGCAGTTGGTAGACGGTCGTGCCGCGCCGTTGCGCTTCGGCAACGAGATCGGCATGGCGGGGATGGCCCTGCACCACATGGTCGATCAGCGCGCCGGTCGCCGACTGCCCGCCTTCGTTCAGCCATAGGCCCGGCAGCATGGCGGAGTGGTAGGGTCCCCAGACGCCGGGGATGAATCGCGGTACAGCCGGGCTCATCACCATGTGGCAGCTCGACGTGCCGCCGATCAGCGCCAGCCGCCGGTCGTAGTCGATGACCTCCCCGGCGGATACAGGGGCGCCGATGACGCCGATCCCGCCGGCATGGGCGTCGATCATGGAGGTGCCGACCGCGATGCCCGGCGTCAGGCCAAGTTCGCGCGCCGCTTCGACGGTCAGGCCGCCGCCGATGGCGCTGCCGACCGCCCCGACATCGGTGCCGATGCGCGCATGACCCTCATCCACCACATCGCCGAGCCCGATGGCGCGGAAATAGGAATCGTCCCACCGTCCCTCATGGCCGAGATAGGTCCATTTGCACACCAGCGAGCACAGCGACCGCCGCGTCGATCCAGTCGCCCTCCAGGTCAGGAAGTCCGGCAGGTCGAAGAAATGGGCCGCCCGGCCCCAGCTTTGCGGCAGCCTTTCCTTCAGCCACAGCAGCTTGGGCGTCTGCATTTCCGGCGACAGCCGGCCACCGACATAGCGCAGCACCTCATGGCCGCCGGCATTGATGCGGTCGGTCTGGTCGATGGCGCGGTGGTCCATCCAGACGATGACGTTGCGGGCGTCGTCCCCAGCCGGATCGACCGTTACCGGCCGTCCGGCGGCGTCCAGCACCACCAGCGAGCAAGTGGCGTCGAAGCCGATGCCGACCACCTCCGGCTTTTCGGCGCAACCCTCCATCGCCTCGCGCACGGCAGCGCAGACCGCGCTCCAGATGTCGTCGGAGGACTGCTCCGCCCATTCCGCTTCCGGTTTCCACATCCGGATCGGGCGGGAGGCTGCGGCCAGCCGGTGGCCGGCCAGGTCGAAGATGCCGGCGCGGACGCTGCCGGTCCCCACATCCACCCCGATCACGGCGCGCGTCATGGCATGTCCTCCGTCTGACAGTTACAGGCTGGCGCAGAACGCCTCGAACGCCTCGCGGCTGGCATAGGATTTCTGGGTTCCCGGCCGGGTGATGCTGTCGGCGGCATAGCGCACCGCCATGTGCAGCGCGGCGTCGAGGTCCCGGTTCTCCACATAATAACGCGCAAAGCTGCCGATGAAGGCGTCGCCGGCCCCGGTGGTGTCCACCGGCGTGACCCGCACCGGTTCGATCCGCCGCGTGTCCTCGCCCTTCGTCACCAGCAGTGCACCGCGCGCGCCCAGCGTGACGATGACGGTGCGGATGCCGCGTTCGATCAGGGAGCGCGCCGCCGTCTCGGCCTCCGCCTCCGAATTCACGGCCAAGCCGGAGATGGTCGCCAGCTCGGTCTGGTTCGGCACCAGGAAGGTCACCTGCTCGATGCGCTTGGGGTCGAGGTCGGCGGGCGCCGGGGCCGGGTTCAGCAGGGTCTCGATGCCGTGCTGCGCACCGAATTCAATGGTGTGGTAGATCGTCTCCAGCGGTACTTCCAGCTGCATGACGATCAGGTCGCAGCCCTTCAGATCGTCGGCGGCGCGGTCGACGTCGGCGGGCGACAGCAGGGCGTTGGCGCCCTTGATGATCAGGATGCTGTTCTCGCCCGACGGCTCGACGAAGATCGGGGCGACACCGCTGGAGGTGCCGGGCACGCGCTCGACATAGCGGGTGTCGATCCCCGACGCCTCGAAGTTGCGGATGGTGTTGTCGGCGAAGATGTCGTCGCCGACCTTGGTGACCATCATCACCTCGGCCCCTAGCCGGGCGGCGGCGATGGCCTGGTTGGCGCCCTTGCCGCCACAGCCCATCTCGAAGCGCGGCGCCTCGATGGTCTCGCCGGGGCCGGGCATGCGGGCGGTGTAGGTGATCAGGTCGACCATGTTGCTGCCGACCACGGCGATCTTGCCCATCTTCGGTATCTCCTTGTCACAGCGCCCTAAATCACAGCGCCCGGATGGCGCATTCCTCGGCTTCGGCTTCGTCGGCGGTCAGGTAGCCCAGGCGTACGGAAAAACGTCGCGTCTCGCCGCCCGCCAGTGTCTGGACATTGCCCTTCATCGCCTCCGCATTGTAGCCCTCCGGTTCGCAGGTGGAGGGCAGGGCGAAGGCGCAGACCTTCTGGTCGCTGTTGACCAGCACCCAGCGCACCGTCTTGGGGAACTCCCGCGTGCTGTAGGCGATGTGGAAGGCGTCGCCCTCCCGCCGCCGCATCATCACGGCGGTGCCGCCATCCTCGTCGGTGCGCAGGCCGCGGATGTAGAAGACCTGCTCCGGGTCGTAGCGCTCGGGCTCGTCCAGCACCTCCATCACCGCCGGATCGCGGGCGAGGTCGGACAGCAGCGCGTCATAGGCGGGGCTGCGCGGCACATGGGCCGGCACCGCGGTGCGCACCGCCGTCGCCTCCGGCGTGAAGGGAGCGGGCTGGACGATGCGCGCGCCCTCGGCGAAGGCGAAGTTGACGTGGCACATGTACATCAGGTCCATCGTCGCACCCGACAGGTTTTCCACCTCCATCCGGATGTCGAACAGGGCGGAGCCGGGGCGCAGAAACCACGCGCGGGCGGGCAACGTAATGGGCGCCGAAGCCCATCACATACTCGCGCCGGCCCGTCAACGCCATGTACGGCCCTTCGTCATCCTCCCCCACCTCCAGCCCGGCGGCGTCCATCGACGCGCAGGGCATTTCGCCATGCAGAGGATGGCTGTCCTGCGGACCGGGGCAGCCGTTGCGCAGCAGCCCGGAATGGAAGGCGAAGCAGCCGTAGGTTCCGACGATCTCGCTGGCCGGGCGCGGCATGTCGAACATGTTCGCCATGGTCAGGTCGACGCCGTCGAACACGGCATCCCACACCATCTGCCCGTAATAGGGCAGCACCACCAGATGGCCGCGCCGGTTGGACAGCCGCACCGCCTCGATCCCGCTGTCGTAGCGGAACAGGCTGGCGGTCATGCCGTGCGCTTCGGCGATCGGGCGCTCCGCCTCGCCGAAGAAGCTCTTGCGGAAATGGATCGCGGTCCGGACGTTCATGGGAGGTCCCCCGAAGAAGCGGGCTAGCGGGTGCGGTTCTTGTAGGCGTTGATCACGATGACCAGCAGCAGGAACGCGCCCCAGATGAAGTCGATCAGGTGGTTTGAGAAGCGCAGGATCTGGAAGCCGCTCGACAGCAGCATCAGGGCCGCCACGGCGATGGTGATGCCCAGAACCGTGCCGCGCCCGCCGGCCGGGTTGGTGCCGCCCAGCACGGCGATCAGCACCGCCTGCAGCAGATAGGAGTTGCCGTAGTCCGACTTCGCCGCGTTGGTCCGCCCCGACAGGATGATCCCGGCGACCGACGCCAGCACGCCCGTCAGCATGTAGCTGTAGAGCACCATGCGCTCCCGCTTCAGCCCGGCGAACAGCGCCGCCTTCGGGTTGGTGCCGATCAGCATCAGGTTGATGCCGAAGGCGGTGCGGGTCAGCATGAAGGCGATCAGGGCGGCGATGACCGCGAACAGCACGAAGGGCGTCGCCAGTCCCAGGATCTTGCCGTTGCCGAGGAAGGCCCAGGCGGTGGGGAAGCCGACGATGGCCGGCCCGCCGGTCAGCACGATGGCAAGCCCGGTGAAGACCTGTCCCGTGCCCAGCGTCGCCAGGATCGGCGTGATGCCCATCCGGGTGATCAGCAGCCCGTTCACCGTCCCCGCCACCAGCCCGGTGCCGAGCGCGACGACCCCGCCGAGCAGGACGGTCAGGATGCCGGCGTCGGCGATACCGGCCGCACCCGCCAGCTTGTGGAACAGCACGCCGGCCAGGATGCCCGACAGATTGGCGACACCCACCACCGACAGGTCGATGCCGCCGGTCAGCATGGCGATCATCATGGCGATGGAGAGCAGCCCCAGTTCGGGGAAGATGTAGGTGATGGATTCGAAATTATAGTAGCGCAGGAACTTGTCGGGGCTGAGCGCCGTCATCACGGCGAAGATCAGCACCGTCATCACCAGAAGCTGGACGATGTTGTTGTCGCGGTTGAGCAGACTGCGGATGTTCATCTGTGCCTTCATGATCCGCCTCCTCACGCCGTCCGGCGACGGTCGCGCCAGGCCGACAGGGCGGTCGCGACGATGACGATCGACCCCACGACGACGAGCTGCCAGGTGGTGTCCACGCGCATGATGATCAGGCTGTTCTTGACCATCACCAGCATGAAGACGCCGAGCATGGTGCCGAGAACGCTGCCCCGCCCGCCGAAGATCGACGCCCCGCCCAGCACCACCGCGGCGATCACGTCCAGCTCAAGGCCGACGAAGTCGCGCGGGTTGGCCAGCCAGATCATGCCGCTGTGCAAGAGGCCGGCGAAGCCGGCAAGGGCGCCGGCGACGCAATAGATGAAGAAGATGGTCTTGCGCAGGTCGAATCCGGCGCGCCGCGCCGCCTCCGGATCGCCGCCCAGCGCATAGGCGCTGCGGCCGATCATAGTGTAGCGCAGCACCAGATGCATGGCGACGGCCAGCCCGACATAGATCAGCACCATCGCCGTCAGGCCGTAGGTGGTGCCGTCGGCCTTGGTCACGCTGACCACGTCGGTGCGGGCGAAGTCGATCAGCGCGGTCGGCATCTTGTTGATGTTGATCATGCTGGTGCCGACGACGCCCAGCAGGAAGCCGCGCACCATGGCGCTGGTGCCCAGCGTCACGATCAGCGGGATCATGCGGAATTTGTAGACGAAGAAGCCGTTCACCGCGCCGAACAGCAGCCCCATGATGGTGGCGGCCAGCAGCGGCAGCACGACGCCATTGTATCCCAGCGCCAGCATGCCCTTGATCGTCAGGTACATGGAGGCGACGGCGAAGGCCGGGAAGGACACGTCGATGCCGCCGGAAATCAGCACCAGCAGCACGCCCAGGGCCATGATGCCGATGATGACGTTGCTGCGCATCAGGCTGAAGAGGTTGTCGAGCTGCCAGAAGGCAGGGTTGATCGTGCCGATGAGGACCATGGCGAGCAGCAGGATGCCCGCGATGACCGTTTCCGACCGGCGGAGCAGGGCCATCGGTTCCTCCCCTAGGTAAAGGTCTTGAGCCGGTCGCTGACCGTCTCTTCGGTGACGTCGGCGGCAGGCAGATCCTCGATGAAGCGCCCGCGATGCATCAGCACGATGCGGTTGCAGTTCTGCACCAGCTCCGGCACGTCGTCGGAGATCATCAGCACGGCAAGGCCGTGATGCTGCGCCAGTTCGCGGATCTTGGCGTGGATTTCCGCCTTCGATCCGACATCGACGCCGACGGTCGGACCGTTGAGGATCAGCACGCGTGCATCGGTCAGCAGCCAGCGGGCCAACACCACGCGCTGCTGGTTGCCGCCCGACAGCTGCATCACCGGCTTCTCGGCAGTGGGGGTGGCGATCTGCATGGCGCGGACCATGCCCTGCGTCATCTCCTCCGCCCGCTCGCGGTCGATCACCAGCTTGCGCGCCAGCCGTTCGTAGGAGGTGGCGAGCATGTTGCGCTTGATGCTCTGCGGCAGGAACAGCCCTTCGGTCAGCCGGTCCTCCGGGACATAGGCGATGCCGGCGGCGATGGCCTCCTGGGTCGAGTGCAGCCGCACCGGCGCGCCGTCGATCAGGATTTCGCCCTCATGGCGCGGGACCATGCCGAAACAGCGCCAGCGCCAGATCGGTGCGGCCGGAGCCCAGCAGGCCCGACAACCCGACGATCTCGCCCGGCCGGATGGCGAGGTTCAGCCCCTCGCATTTGCCGGGCAAGGTCAGGCCGCGGATCTCCAGCCGCGGCGGCACCGGCGTGCCGGCGGGCGGGGTCCAGACATAGGGTTCGTTGAGGATGTCGCCGCCGGTCATGTGGCGGGTGATCGACGCCTCGTCGAAGTCGCCGGTCGGCCCCTCAGCCACCTTGCGGCCGTTGCGGATGACGGTGATGCGCTCGCTGATCTCCAGCATCTCGCGCATCTTATGACTGACGAACAGAATGGCGATGCCGCGCGCCTGGATGTCGCGGACGATGCGGAACAGCGTCTCGACCTCCTTGCGGGTCAAGGCCGTGGTCGGCTCGTCCATGATGATCAGGCGGGCGTCGGACATCAGGGCGCGGGCGATGGCGACCAGCTGCTTGCCGGCGGTCGGCAGCGAGGCGACCTCCGCATCCAAATCCAGCTCCACGCCCAGCCGGTCGACCGCCTCGCGGGCGATGGCGCGGGTGCGCCGCCAGTTCATCAGGCGCCGCTTCTCGCCGAGATGGACGTTCATCGCCAGATTCTCGGCGACCGTCAGGTTCCCGAACAGGGAGAAGTCCTGGTAGATGACCTGGACGCCGTGGGCGATGGCCTCGATCGGCGACATGGCCGGCACCGGCTTGCCGTCGATCAGGATTTCGCCGCCGTCCGGCTGGTAGACGCCGGACATGATCTTGATGACGGTGGATTTGCCCGACCCGTTCTCTCCGGCCAGGCAATGGATCTCGCCGGGCTTGATGACCAGGGACATGGCGTCCAGCGCGACGACGCCGGAAAACACCTTCCGGATGTTCCGGAGTTCGATGAAACCGTCTGACATGTCTTCCGCCCGGCGGTTCGAGGAAAGGATGAAGACGGGGGCGCCGGCAGCCGTCCGCCGGCCATCGGCGCCCGCCTTCAGGTCATCAGAAGTCGTAGGCGTCCATGTTTTCCTTGGTCACGCCGACCCAGCCCTGGCCGTACAGCAGGTTGGCCTTGGCGCCCTGCGGCGTGGTCAGGTTGGTGTAGCCGGGCAGGCCCAGGTTCAGGCCGGCCTTGATCTGGTCCTTCTTCCCGTCCAGGGCCATCACCGCCATCATGTTCATGGCATAGCCGGCGACCGCGGGATCCCAGAACTGGATGTACTGGATGTCGCCCTGGGCCAGATACTGGCCGGCGACCGAAACCAGACCGGTGCCGGAGAAGAACAGCTTGTTCTTCAGGCCGCGTTCGGCCACCAGACGCCCGGCACCGGCCGAGGTCGGCATCGGGCCGCCGATGATGCCCTTCAGGTCCGGATAGGTGGTCAGGACTTCCTTCAGCTTGTTGTAGTCGGTGTTGGCGTCGTCATAGGTCTCCAGACGGTTGGTCACCATCTGCATCTTGGGGAAATTCTGCTTCTGGTAGGCGATGGCGCCGTCGATCCACTCGTTCTGCGATTTCGAGGTCAGGCTGCCGACGGTGCAGACATACTTGCCTTCGCCGCCCATCGCCTTGCCCAGCACTTCCATCAGCTTGGCGCCATAGGCGAAGTTGTCGAAGGCCTCCAGCACATAGTCGGCGTTCTGGATGTTCGACGCCTCATGCGCGATCACCACGATGCCGCGGTCTCGCGCCTTCTTCAGCACCGGCTCCACCGCCTCGACGGAGAAGGGGACGATGGCGATGGCGTCCACGCCCTGGGCGATCAGGTTCTCGACCAGCTGGACCTGTGCCGCCGCGTCGGCCTGGCTCGGCCCCACCATCCAGGTGTCGTGGCCGGTGTCGCCGGCGAACTGCTTCACGCCGTCGCGCATGCGGTCGAACCAGGCGATGCCGTCGACCTTCACCACGGTGGCGATGGGAGTATTTCTTCTTGGTGGCGTCGGACTTCAGCGTCTTGACGGCATCCGGGGTCGGAACCGGATCGGCGGCCATCGCCGGCCCGGCGACCAGCGACGCGGCGACGATGAGCGAAGACAGCAACTTCTTCATGTTGGCGTGACTCCCATGGCAGGCGATGTGCGCCGCAAGGTGGGGGAGGGGGAAACCTCGACCCGCCGACGGCGCCGGGGTGTTTGCCACCCCCTTCCGCGTTCCGTTTTTCGTGATGCCGTGCCGGCTGGGACGGACGGAACACCCGCCCGACCAGCACGCTGTGCGGCAAGGGTCTGCGGCGTCAGCCGCCGACGATCGCCACGCTGGCGCTGGCGCCGATGCGCGAGGCGCCGGCCGCGATCATGCGGCGGGCATCCTCGGTCGTCCGCACGCCGCCCGACGCCTTGACGCCCATTTCGTCGCCGACGGTGCGGCGCATCAGCGCCACATCCTCGACGGTGGCGCCGCCCCCGGCGAAAGCCGGTGGAGGTCTTGACGAAATCGGCCCCGGCCTCCTGCGACAGCGGCAGGCCAGAATCTTCTCGTCGTCGGTGAGCAGGCAGGTCTCGATGATGACCTTAAGCAGGGCGTCGCCGCAGGCGCGCTTGACAGCGGCGATGTCGTCGCGGACTTCCGATGTCCGGCCGGCCTTCAGCAGGCCGATGGGGATCACCATGTCGACCTCGCGGGCGCCGTGGCGGACCACCCATTCCGCCTCGTCGGCCTTGATCGCCGTGGGGTCGGCCGCCGAAGGGGAAGCAGATCACGGCGCAGGGCGCCACCGGGGTTCCGGCCAGCCGCTCCGTCACCAGCGGGATGAAGACCGGGTTGACGCAGACCGCCTTGAAGCCATGCGCGCGCGCCTCGTCGCACAGCCGCTCGACATCGGCAGGCTGGGCGTCCGGGCGCAGGATGGTGTGGTCGATGAACGGAGCCAGACCGGCCGACTCCGTCGGGACGCTGGGAACGGGCATCTTGGTCCTCCCGGGGAGACCCTTTTCGCCGGGCCTCTCCTCGATTGTCGCCGTGATGCCAACCCCGTATGTTCCGGTGTTAACATCCTAACATTTTCTGAAAGGATAGTTTCACGCTGCCGCGCAGTGTGTCAAGATCAATGCATGCGATTGTGAGTTTGGCTACGGCCATGCCGTTCCGGGGATCGCGCCATTGGGGTTAACCCGTTTGGATTGTAGGCTGCGGCCGTGCCCGGGCAGGGCGGAACCGGCCGGGTGGGAAGCGCTACGGGATGCGGATATGTCGATGAGAAGGGCCGATCGCCTCGACCGGTTACAGACTGCGCTGGATGCCGGCGGATATCTTCGGCTGAAGGACGCGGCCCGGCTGCTGGGCGTCTCCGAGATGACGGTGCGGCGCGACATCGCGTCCTGCGGCGGGCGCTTCGCCTATCTCGGCGGCTACATCGCCGGCGGGCTGGAGAGCAGCGGCGGCATGGGCTACATGCTGGACCGGGAGCGCGACGCCCATATCGAGATGAAGCGGGCGGCCTGCGAGGCGGCGGCGACCCTGCTGAAGCCTGGGGAGACGGTGTTCATCGACTGTGGCACCACCACCACCCACCTCGCCAGCCGCATCCCGGCCGACAGCCAGATCACGGTGGTCTGCTACGCCATGAACATCGCGGAGATCGTCTGCCGCAAGCCGGGGCGTGCGCGTGGTCATGCTGGGCGGCCTCTATCACGCCTCGTCGGCGTCCTTCTCCAGCCCTGAGTCGCTGGAGATGCTGCGCGGCATCGGCATCAACACCGCCTTCATCTCGGCCGGCGGCGTGCACGAGTCGCTGGGAATCAGCTGCTCCAACTTCCACGAGGTGGAGATCAAGCAGACCGCCATCGCCAACGCCGTGACCAAGGCGCTGGTGATCGACACCAGCAAGTTCGATCAGGTCAAGCCGGCCTTCTTCGCCAAGCTCGACAGCTTCGACATCCTCTGCTGCGACCGCGGCCTCGACGGCGAGCGGGCAGGGCGGCTCACGCGGCGGGTGTCCGCATCGTACCGGCCTAAGCTGCAGAACGCCGATCAGCCTGATTTGGCTTTGCCCAGCGCGCTGCCGGCCGAGGCGCACATGATGCAGGCGATGGCCGCCCACTGCACCCAGCTCAGCCGTTCGCCCAGCATCAGGAAGCCGATCAGCGCCGCCACGGCCGGCGACGCGCTGACGGCGAGGCCGAACACGGGGCCGGGCAGGCGGCGGAGCGCCATCATCTCCAGCGTGTAGGGCAGCATGCTGGACAACGCCGCCACCGCGAGGCCGACCGCCAGCACGGACGGGACCAGCAATCCGCCGCCGGCATGGGCGATCCCCAGCGGCACCGTGAAGCTGGCGGCGACCAGCATGCCCCAGGCCACCGCCTGTCCGCCGGGCAGGGAAGAGGCGCGCTTGCCGAACACGATGTAGAGTGCCCAGAAAAGCGCCGCCGCCGCCGCATAGACGACGCCCAGCGGGTCGAGCGCGGTCGCCGCCTGTTGCAAGGGCAGCAGCAGGGCGAGCCCGGCCGCGGCGCAAGCGATCCACAGGAAATCCTTCAGCCGGCGGGAGCCGAGCAGCGCCACCGCCAGCGGCCCGGTCACCTCGATGGCGATGGCGATGCCGATGGGGATCAGCTCCATCGCGCGGTAGATCGACAGGTTCATCGCCCCCAGCGTCGTGCCGTAGACCAGCAGGTTGCGCAGATCGCCGCGGCCGGGTCGGCTGCGCCAGGGCCGCAGGATCGCCGCCAGCATCAGCGCCGACAGCCCGACCCGCAGCGCCGTGACGCCCTCCGCCCCCACCAGCGGGAACAGCGACTTGGCCGATGCGGCCGCCGACATATTGCGACAGCAGCGAGGCCAGCAGGAGAAGCAGGGGAAGCGCCGCAGGCTCCGTCCTGCCGGCGGTCGTCGGATCGGTGGAGGCGTTCGCCACGCTCGGGGGCTCCGGATTGAGGGTGGGTGCGGACGAAAAGATACTGTGACGGAATGGCGCTGAGCGCTTAAGTTTTGCCCCATCGACGCATCGTTATTTCGCAAGAGCCCCCATGCGCTCAACAACCGCTCGGCCTCCGGATCAGCTCGACGACCAGGACCGCGCGATCCTGCGCATCCTCCAGCGTGTAGCGCGCAAAATGGTTTGACGTGAGACGCAGCGTGGTTTGACGTTACGGCAGCGCCACCGCCGCATCGACGTCGTAGACGTAGCTCTGCCCGGTCTCGACATCCTCTAGGATGACCCTTCCGTCCTGCCCATCGGCGCCGTCACCATCACCCGACGCGGTGCCGAGGCCACCCTCCCCACGACCGGCGAAGGCGCTGTAGTCGCCAATGGTGCCGCTGTAGGGCAGGTTGTCGGCCGCGCTGAAGCTGTTGCCGCGACAACTGTTGCTGGCCGGCCCGCCGGCGTCGCTTCCCCAGTTGCCAGCATTGCCGCCCTTGTCATGCCCGCCACCACCGCCGCCGCTGCCACACCCCTCCTGTCCAGGCGGTGGGGATGCACCCTCTTGCCCTGCACCGTCGGCCCCGGCATAGGTGCCAGCCGTATACCGGTCGAGGTCCGCGACGATGAATAGACCGGCGGCACAGGCGCCCTTGCCACCCGGCGTGCCGGGCGCCACGCCACGCAGCACGCTGGCCACGCGCAGAGCCGTCGACCCACCGCCGCCGCCACCATACCCGGCGGCTCCTACCGTCCCTGGACAGCCGCCACGCCCGCCGACGCGCCAGCCCCATCCGCCGCCCCCGGCACCCCCCTGGTCAAATCGCGGATCCGGATCGAGGCGCGCCCGGCGACCCTTACCCCCGGTTCCGCGCCGCCCAATGATGATCTCCGCAAGATCACCTTGTGGGGCATAGAAGTCGAATTCGACCGGCACCGCCCCAAGCCCCACATTGATGGCATTGAGGCCATCCTGACCAGCGACAGAGCCGTCAGCGCCGCCGGCACCGCCTGTGCCGCCCAGCAGGCGCGCGCGGTAGCGCTTGAGCCGCCGCTCGCCGGCCATCATCAACCCGCCGCCACTGGACAGCATTACGGCGTCTCCTTGGCGATGCTGGCCGAGGCCCGGCCCCGACGTCTCCGATACAGGATGTGCACGCGCCACACGTCCCCGGCGGCCATGACGATGGTGTAGGCGGCTCCAGAGGGCAGCTTGTAGCTGGGGTCGATGGTCACGGTCGCGGCACTGGTGGCGTGGAGAAAGATCGCCCCCTCCCAGACCGCCGCCGCCCCCAAGTCGGCCAGCCCGACCGCGAGCAATGGCCCGAGCGTCCGGTCGGCGGGCACGGTCCAGTCCCACACTTGGCCCAGCCGCACATCCAGGGAGACGGTGGCCGCGTCCATCACCTGCAGGTCGTAGGAGGTGACAGGACCCGTCAGAGCGCCGCCCGCCCGCGGCAGGGCGGCGCCGGCCGTTGCCTGTGCCGCCGTCAGGCCGGCCGTGTGCGCGGCCACCGTGGCAACCAGCCCCGGCAGCTGCTCGACCGCCTCGACATGCCCCGGCCCCATCAGGCCGGCGCGATAACGACTTGCGATGTACCTCATAGCTGCCACCCCCGCCGCGGGGCGGCGATCTCGGCCAGCGTGTAGGGGGCGGCGGCGACCACGATGGCCGCCCATGCCTCTGGATCAGCGCCGGCGCGAGGGCCGATGATGTTGAGGTGCCACCGCGCGTCCACCACTGCGGGCGCGACCTCCTGCCCGCTGGCCGGATCGATCAGAGACGGCGTCAGCACCAGCGGGCCGATGGGATCGACGTAGCAGGCATGACAGATGGTCAGCCACCGCTCGCCATCATCGGGATCGGTCACCCGCAGCATCGGCAGGGCAGAGATGAGCGCCCGCTCGTCTCCTGCCCTCAATCTCAGCGTCTGCATTTCCCCTCCTACGCAGCAGTCAAAAGCGGCAGGGTGTCGACGCCCACGGAGCGAGACCACACGGTCAAGCGGTCGATGTGCCCGAAATACCCGCTGAACGCGGCGAACCCGCCGATCCCAAGCGTCGTCAGGCCATTAGGCACCGCGCCAGAGGCCGCCGTAGCAGGCGCCCGCACCTTGAGCGCTGATTGCAAAACTACCGGCCCGCCACGTGATCGCCACGCGCTTGGGCATGCCCGCCACCACCGCCCCACCCGGCAGAGAGCCTTGAGACGCTCCGGCGGCCGTGATGTCGTAGGAGAGGGACCCGGCGCTGATCAGCAGTCGCAGGAAATTGGCTGCGCTCCCGTCGTGCAGCGAGACCAAGTTGCCGGTCTGCATGGCCCCGAGCGGCCTGAAGCTGATAAACAGCGCGCCCTCCGTCGCCGACCACCCCGGCACCGACGCCAGGGGCAAAGCACTGGCGTCACTTCCGCGCGTCACCGTCCCGGTGGGCGTCGGGATCGGAGAGGACGGCCGCGTGCCCGGCTCCACCTGCGCCGCCGCCAGGTACATGCCGCTGACGCCGTCGCCCTGATAGCTCGTAGCCCCTGTGGCCGATCTGAGCCGGACATAGAGCGCAGTGCCGGCGACGGTGGCGGTGCCACTGACCCACGGCCGCCAGTAGCGGCCCCACGGCTCAATGCCGCAGTCGCCGACGCCAGTGGCGAGCGCGACCGCGCCGGTCGACAGGTCGAAATGCGCAAGGCAAATGATGCCATCGGTCGGGATTGTACAGCATCAACTCGCCGCGGGTGCGTGGCCTCGGGCGCGGCATACACCGACCCACAGCACACCGCACCCGCCGTCGCCGTGGAGCCCTGGTAGACGGTGTGAACACCATTGCTGCCATCCTCCACCACCTTGTCGGCTGGTCGCCGCCCCGTCCGGGCCGATCGCCGGCATTCGCGACAACGGTTGGCGCCGACGCGGGTCCACTGGCCCGGCGTCAAAGGCACCGTTGTTGGCCGTCAAGAGGTTGGGCGCCAACCGTTCACAGCGCAGACCCAGCACCGCCCCGGCGGCGTCATACTCGATAGGCGGCACTCCCGCCGGCACGTAGGTCAGCAGCCCGACTGTCCGCCCGCACCCACTTGCCCGACCCGCCCTGTATCACCCCAGGCCGGCACGCCCGCCGGGATCGCAGAAGCGCAGATCGACGACCGGCGGCAGCCCCACGATCTCGGTCACGTCGACGTGCTGGACGATGCTGGCCGCCGTCAGTGCCGACTGCGCCGCCTCTGCCCTTGCGGCCGCGCCGCCTCCACCGCCGCCGCATCGGCTGCCAGGCGGTCGCCATGCGCCACCGCCGCATCCGCGCTGACATCGGCCGCCGCCTCTCCCACATAGGCCGCCGCGTCCCCCACATCCGCCAACGCCGCCGGAAAGTTGGTGACATGGCCGGCCGTCAGCCCGTCATCAGACTCATCCAGCCCACCGGGGTTTTCCTCCGGATCGTAAGCGTTCTCGTTGTGTGGCGGTCGCGCAAACGCTCGATCGCCGCGGTCGGGCGGGTCGTCGTCATCCGATGATCCAGCAGTTTCAGGGTGGCGACCACAGGTCGCCGTCGCTCTGCGTGACGGGGATGGTCCCATCCTCCAGCGTGGCGAGCTTGACCCGCCGCCACTGGTGACGGCCTTGCGACATCCTCGATCATCAGCAGCGGATCGGTCTTGCCCGCACGCAGACCGATGTCGTGCATGCGCATCGCCTCATCCTCGGCGAGGTCGTCGAAGCGCGACTGTTTTACACACCGGCGCCAGGCCGGCGATCCGGAATGCGCCGGCGCCGGGCGTGGTATCCACGGGCTGTTGTCGACGGCTCCAGCACCATGCCCCAGTTGTGCGGCCAGTCGGCGGAATGCGCGGCCGATCCACAGATGGGCCGAGGTCGAAGCGGCCGACCACGGTT
>NZ_VUOI01000030.1:0-44755 GCF_015390205.1 Azospirillum sp. INR13 | reverse complement strand
CAGCCCGTCGATGGTGACGTCGCTGGCGCCGGTCAGCTTGATCAGCGTGCCGAGCCGCGGCACCTCCACGCCGGTCGACGCGAAGCCGGAGCTGGCGGCCTTGTACAGCAGCTTCCCGTCCGACGCGCGCCAGGCGAACTCGCCCGCCTGATCGACATAAGAGGCGTTGTTCAGCAGCTTGTAGGTGGTGCCTTCCGCGAACGGCAGGGAGGCGCCGTTCTTCAGCTTGATGGTGCGGGTGGCGGCGTTGAAGCTGTCGATGCTGGTCAGCGTGTCGCCCAGCCGCTCGGCGTCCATCACCTGGATCATCGTGCCCGGCTGGATGTCGGCCGCGGTCACTTCGGTGCCGTGGGAGCGGATGTACCAGCCGCTGGGGCCGCCCGACGCCGCATCGGCGAACTTCCAGCCGCTGGTGACGTCGCCGGCGTCATAGGCGTACTTCTCGGCCAGATGCTGGCGCACGTCGCCGACGATCAGGTCCAGGTTGCTGGCGGTGGCGAGCTTGGCCGAATAGAGGCCGTTGCCCTCGCTGGTGAAGCCCTTCACCACCTCGCCGCCGCTCAGCACCGGCTTTTCGCCGGGATAGTTCTGGAAGCTGTGGCCGTTGTCGAGCGAGGTCAGCTCCAGCGTCTTGGTCAGGTGATAGGTGCCCTCGCGGACATAAGTGGTGTCGATGGTCGAGCTGGCCCGCATGGCGGCCTGCGCCTTTTCCAGCGAGGCGAAGGGACCGTCGGTGCCGTCGGCGTTCGGCGCCGACAGCTTGCCGGACCAGCTGTCCTTGCCGTTGGCGGCGACGTAGAAGGCCGGCTTGGTCGGCGGGGTCGGGACGGGGTTCTGCGGAGCGGGCGTGTCGCCGAACATGTCGGCGCCAGCCTTGACGGTCAGGGCACCGCCCCAGTACAGGCCTTCCTGGCCCTTGACCACGTCCTTGCCGTCCACCGCGCCCTTGTCATAGGTGACGATGCTGTCGGTGGCGGCGACGGTCTTGCCGTTGATGACCACCGACTTGACGAACAGGTTGCGGTCGACCCCGTTCACGGTGCTGTCGTTGTCGTACCAGACCTGGACCGTATGGGCCTTGGTCGGATCGATGTCGGCGGTGAATTTGTAGCCCGTGGTGGTGGCAGACGCCTTGGCGTCGCCGATCACCTGCCCGTCGACCAGCAGCTTGAAATGCGCCGCCTGTCCGCCGGCCGAGGTGCCGTAGGCGTTGACGACGATGTCGACCGGCTTGGTCGGGATCGGCGGCGGCGGCGGGACATAGGCGCCGCCGAAATACTCCTCCGGCACGCCGAAGGACAGGGCGCCGCCCCAGAACAGCCCTTCCTGGCCGGCGACCACATACTTGCCGTCCACCGGACCCTTGTCGTAGGAGGCCATCTCGGAGGTGGCGGCGATGGTCTTGCCGTCGATGTTGATCGACTTGACGTACAGGTTGCGGTCGACGCCGTTCACGGTCGCGTCGTTGTCGTACCAGACCTGGATCTTGTGAGCCTCGTTGGGGTCCACCTTGGCGGTGAAGGTGTAGTCGGTGGCCGAGGTCGCGTTGACCCAGGCGTCGCCCACCACCTCGCCATCAATCAGCAGCTTGAAGTGCGGGGCCTGTCCGCCGGCGCTGATGCCGTAGGCCTTCACCTTGATGGTCGTGGTCATGGTCGCGGTGTCGGTGCCGGTGTCGACCGGGGCCGTCGAGAACAGCGTGGCGGGCAGCGCGAGGTTCAGCGCGCCCGGCCAGTACATCTCGCTCTGCCCGGCGATGACGTTCAGCCCGTCGATCTTGCCGGTGTCGTATTTCACCGAGGGATCGATGGCGAGGATGGTCTTGCCGTTGACCTCGAAGGACTTGACGAACAGGTTACGGTCGACGCCGTTAACCGTGTCGTCGTTGTCGTAGATCAGTTGGAGGGCGTGGGCCTTGTCGGCCGGCACGTTGGCGGTGAAGACGTAGCGCGACTGGGAGGCGGAGGCGACGGTGGCGTCGCCGATGACCTTGCCATCGACAAGCAGTTGGAAATGCGGCCATTTCCCGCCAGCCACTGTGCCCCAGGCATTGACCGCGAAGGTGACCTGGATCGTGCCGTCGGTGTTGGTGGTAGCCATTTTGGAACTCCGCTTTTTGGGTATCGCCTTGTTCCGCAGGCTCGTCTGTTAGCCTTAATCGGGTACTAACACTTATGGTTAGGAAATTATGAATGAGGCGGTTTCCCGTGGCATGAATGAGACAAATGTGAGACGACAAAAATGTTTGTACATGGACAAAATAGTCTGCACATGGACAAAAATGTTTGCTCTTAGCCGAGCTTGCGCTTCACCGGAATCGGCGTACTCTCGAAAGAGGTAGATCGCTTCCGAGGGAACGGCATGGGGCGCGGCACTGGCGCCGGCGCGGACTACAAGCCGTGGTTCACCATCCAGGACGTGCCGTCGAGCGGCCGCACGCACCGGCCCCACGGCATGAAGACCGGCCGGGTCCACCACCTGCTGTCCGACATCGAGCGCGATCTCTTCTACATCCTCGACTGGTCTCCATCCGTCATCGACATCCGCGAGCAGTTCCCCCTCGACCGCGGGATCACCCAGGCCATCGCCGAACGGATCGGCGTTCGGCATCCCCGCGACACGGCGACCCGAACCCCGCTGGTGATGACCACCGACTTCCTGTGCGACGCGATGCGCGACGGCCGGCGTGTCCTGATCGCGCGCTCGGTGAAGCCGGTGGACAAGCTCCAGGACGACCGGGTCGTCGAAAAGCAGGAGATCGAGCGCCGCTATTGGGTCGAGCAGGACGTCGATTGGGGCATCGTCACCGACGCCGACATCCCCGCGACCTACGCCGAGAACATCGGGCGGGTCCACAATTGCGCCTCGGTCGCCGACCTGGCGCAGCCCTTCCCTGGCTATTACGCCGAGAAGGCCGCGCTGATCGCCCGCGAGGTGCCGATGCGCGCCTACCTGACGCTCCACCAGTTCTGCGCCGAGATGGACCTTCGGCTTGCCCTGCCGCCGGCCACCACTTTGATGTTGATCCGCCACCTCATCGCCACGCGGGTTCTGGTCTGCGACACTACCTGACGCTCCACCAGTTCTGCGCCGAGATGGACCTTCGGCTTGCCCTGCCGCCGGCCACCACTTTGATGTTGATCCGCCACCTCATCGCCACGCGGGTTCTGGTCTGCGACATGACCCAGACCCTGAACCATGACGCTCCGCTGACGTGGCTGCGACCGGAGGCTTCCGGCCAGGGGAGGCAGTCGGCATGACCCTCCTCCGCATCAACGCGCTTGTCGGCTTCGTCGCGGAATCGCGAACCGAACGGGTGCTGTGGCTCGACCCACTCGGCCGGGGCGGTTTCCTCATCGACCTCGACGACGGGGCAGCGATGCCAGTGTTCCGCTCCTCGGAGGAGATCGACCGGCTGCGCTCCGACGCTCTGCTGGCCGACGTCGCCGACGATCCCTGGCTCGCTCCGCTGGCCGAAGCCACGATTCCCGAAGGTCACCGGACACGCCGCGACGCCGCCTGGGCCTTGATCCGTCCGCTCGTCGTCGAACAGCCGGACATTTTCCATCCCGACCGGCGGGCCACGCTGGTTCGGCAGCTTGGTGCCGAGATGGGCTCCAACCGCTTCACCCTCTACCGGCTGCTGCGGCGCTTCTGGCAGCGTGGCATGTCGCCCAACGCGCTGCTGCCCGACTACGACCGCTGCGGTGGGCGGGGTAAGGCCAAGGCGGTGTCGGAGAAGAAGCGCGGCCGGATCAGCGCGACCGGCATCGCCGGCGTCAACGTGGATGCCGACATGCGCCGCCTGTTCCGCGACACCGTGACCCGTCACTTCGCCGTCAACCGCCGCCTTGACATGGCCGGCTGCTACGATGAACTGATCAACGACCACTTTACCGATCTCCGGCTCGACGAGGACATCGGCCGCCAGAAGGCCGTCATCCGCGCCGACCTGCCGACGCTGCGCCAGTTCCGCTACTGGTTCGAGAAGGACAACGACGTCTTCCGGATCGAGCGCCAGCGGCGGACGGCCCGGGTCTACGACAAGGATCTGCGAGCGCTGCTCAACACCTCCACCAGCGAGGTGTTCGGCCCCGGCTCCCGCTACCAGATCGACGCGACCATCGCCGACGTCTACCTCGTCTCCCGGCTCAACCGGCTGCGGATCGTCGGCCGTCCGGTGCTCTACGTCGTCATCGACGTGTTCAGCCGCATGATCACCGGGCTCTACATCGGCTTCGAGGGGCCGTCCTGGGTCGGCGCCATGATGGCGATCGCCAACGCCGCCACCGACAAGGGGACCTATTGCCGGTCGTTCGGCATCGAGATCGGCGAGGCCGACTGGCCCTGCCGCCACATGCCCGACCGGCTGCTGGGCGACCGCGGCGAGATGATCGGCTCCGCGGTCGAAACCCTGATCCGGAACTTTCACGTCGAGATCGAGAACACCGCGCCTTACCGGGCCGACTGGAAGGGCATCGTCGAGCAGCGCTTCCGCCTGCTGCCGGCCAAGTTTCGCGCCTACACGCCGGGCTACATCGAGGAGGATTTCCAGCAGCGCGGCGCCCGCGACTACCGTCTCGACGGCACCCTCGACATCGACGAGTTCACCGCCATCGTCATCCAGTGCGCGCGTTACTACAACACGCAGCACCTGATCCGAGGGTATCCGCGGGACGCCGAGATGATTGCCGAAGAGGTCCGAGCGATTCCCATCGAGCTGTGGGAATGGGGCGTGGCGCGGCGGAGCGGCCAACTGCGCGCCTACCCGCCCGATCTGGTCAGGCAGAGCGTGCTGCCTTCGGATGACGCCACCGTCACCCCACATGGCATCCGCTTTTACGGCTGCTTCTACACCTGTGCCAAGGCGATGGCCGAGCATTGGTTCGACCGTGCTCGTCAGCGAGGAAGCTGGACGGTGCGGGTGTCCTACGATCCGCGCTGTTTGAACGAGGTCTACCTGCATGGCACGGATGGTGGCCGCATCCGCTTCGTTCCCTGCGTCATGACTGACCGCAGCGCGGCCTACCGCGACCGCACCCTGTGGGAGATCGACCAAGTCCGGCAGGAGGAGCGCCGGGTCCATAACGTTCACCAGCCCCAGGCACTGCAAGGCCGGATCGACCTCATGCAGTCGGTCAAGGACATCGTCGCCACCGCCGAAGCGAAGCACGCTGCCGCTCCGGCGGAGGTGAGCAGCGATCATGGCAAGCTGAAGGGCATTCGCGACAACCGCCGGCAGGAGCGCCGCGAGAACCAGGAGCGTGAAGCCTTCCGGTTCGGCTCACTCCCGGCCAAGACGTCGCCTGGCGGGAAAGTGGTTCCCATCGTGCCGCAACCGCCCGCCGAGGATTACAGCCTGCCGACCGCCGCGGAAATCCGCGCCCTGTTGGCGAAGGGACCGGACGACGATGGACAGCGCTGACGCACCCTTGACCCTGCCGGAATACCGCGACAACCCTTTCATCGAGCGGTTGCCGCCGATCCTGTCGACGGCGGAGGCTCTGGGGCGCCTGACCGATCTGCCCCGCTTCGACGCGGCCGAGCGGCGCTTTCCCGCCCATTTGCGCGCCCATTGCGTCCAGCGGCTGGGGCATTACTTCGACCCGCTCGACCGCCACCTGGTCCTGGAGGCGCGGTTCTCGATACTGATCCGCCAAGGCTATCTCGGCCGCAATCCGGCCAACGGCCACTATGTCCGCCGGCTGCAAAACGCCCATGAGCGGCTCGAACAGCGCGACCTCGACATCGTCGTCCGCCACGCCATCGAGCCGACCGCCAACGGCTTCGCCATCGTCGGCTGCTCGGGCATCGGCAAGAGCCGTGGCATCGAGCGCGTGCTGTCGCTCTACCCCTAGACCGTCCACCATTCCCGGCCGTTCAGCCTGGAGCAGGTGGTCTGGCTGAAGCTGGACTGCCCCTACAAGGGCTCGCCCAAGCAGCTCTGCATCAACTTCTTCGCCGCGATGGACCGGCTGCTCGGCACCCGTTATCAGCGCAAGTACGGCGCCAGCCGCCACGCGGTCGACGAGATGATGGCGCGCGTGGCCTACGTCGTCGAACTGCACGCGCTGGGCGTCCTGGTGGTCGATGAAATCCAGCATTTGCGCCAAGCGCCGGGGGCAAGCCGCGACGATCTGCTGAACTTCCTGGTGACGCTGGTCAACACCATCGGCATTCCGGTGATGATCATCGGCACACTGGCCGCCGTTCCCTTGCTGCAAAGCGCCTTCCGTCAGGCGCGCCGCGCCAGCGGCATGGGCAGCCTGACCTGGGAGCGGCTGCCGCCGGGCCCGGCCTGAGACGGCTTCGTCGAGCGCATGTGGAGCTTTCAGTGGACTCGGGAACACACGCCGCTGACCGATGACATCCGGCATGTCCTCTACCAGGAGACGCAGGGGATCGTCGATCTGGTGGTGAAGCTGTTCATGCTGGCCCAGGTCCACGCCATCCAGCTCGGCGTCATGCGCGGGCGCGACGAAAAGCTGGACGCCGGGTTGCTCCGCCACGTCGCCGGCGAGAGCTTCACGCTGGTGGCCCCGATGATCGAGGCGTTGCGCACCAACGACCTCAAGGCACTGGCCTTGTTCGACGATCTCAGCCCGCTGCACGATCTCGTCCAGCAGACAATCGGCGACGCGACGGCGCGGCTGGCCGCCTTCGCCGCATCGGCGCCATCCCGCGCGGTTCCATCGGCGCCAGCCGCCCCGGTGGCCGGCGGTGACCGGGCTGCGCTGTTGCAGGCGATGGAGACCCTCGGACTGGCCCCCGACATTGCCGAGCGCATCCTATCCGAGATCCTTGCCGAAGCGCCCGGCCTCAACCCCATCGACGTGATCGGTCGGATCGCGGGCAAACTCCAGGATCGTGGACCGGAGATGCGCCCGGTGAAGCGGCGCGCCGTCCGGAAAGGGAAGGTCGCCCCGCCGCCGCTGGACGCCGACGACCTGCGGTCGCTCGCGGCACGGGCGAAGACGGAGGATCGCTCCGCCCACGCCGTTTTCCTCGACGCCGGGGTGGTAAAGCCGCCGCTGGCGGATTTCGCCGCGTGAGGGCGGGGTGCTGCCCTACTTCCCGGCCATCTATCCGGACGAGACGCTGTACAGCGTAGTGGCGCGCTATCATCGCCACACCGCGGCCAACAGCGTGAAGGAAACGCTGATCGATCTGTTCGGCAGCCGGGCCGTGCGCCTCACGCCGGTCCTGGTCGGACGTCTCGGGGATCTCGCCCGCCGTCTGCCGCCGGACCGCAACCTGACGCCCGAGCGGCTGGCGCTCTCCACCACATTCTACCCCTACTGCGTGGCCTACGAACCGGCACCGGTGCGCCACGCCGTGCTGAGTGGCCTGATCCGACCGGCCGGCGACCGCGCCGATGCAGGCTGGGACATCGCCGCCGGGCCAGCCCATTTCCCAGCCGCCTTGCGTTGTTGCCCCGTGTGCCTGGTCGAGGCCGCCGAGCGGTTCGGCGAAGCCTATTGGCGGCGGGCGCATCAACTGCCCGGCGTGATGCTCTGCCCGGAACATGCCGTTCCGTTGATCACCGCCGACACGGCGGGGCGGGCCGAGTCTCAGCGCTTGATCCCGGCACCGCTGTTGTCGGATTTCGCCAAGCCGTCGCTGCCGGCCTGGGCGCGGCACGGCCCCTGCGCCACCTTGCTCCTGGACATCGCCCGACGCTCTTGCCTACTGCTGTCGGCGTTGCCGGCGGAGAAGACGGCAACGACCCGCCTTGACGCCTTGGCCGCGCGGGGGCTGACCGAGGGACCAACGCGGGCGGACCACAGGGCGTCGTGCGAGGCCTTCGCCGGGTTCGTCGATCCAATCCGTTCGGTGCTGCCGGAAGTGCGGGGCACCAACTGGCTGCGGTCGATGACGAACCCTGACGGCCCGCCGATTCACCCCCTGCACCACGTTCTGTTCGACCTGTTGCTGGAAACCCTTCCCGTTGCGTCCCTGCCGAAGGCTCCCGCGACGTTCTCGATGCGCGGGAGAATAGCTCCGGTGGGCGCGCTGGTGTGGGAGCGGAAGACGCCATGACTTTGGTGGCACAGTTTCTCAAACATCCTGGAGACCTGGAGATTTTCTGGCTGGCCGGCTTCCGGAAGACGCTCGATCACAAGTGGCAGACCCTGGCCGTCACCAGCGACATCGACGCCGGTACCTTGAGGAAATGGTGGTTGCCGATGGGGCTGTTGCCCCTGCTGGCGCCCGGCTACGCCTTCATCCGTGGCTGCCGCTCCACCGTTCCGCGCCGCGGTCGTGCCATGCCGTTGCAGATCGACGATGTCGGGGCTGGTGAGGAGGTCACGAGCGCCGAGATTCCGCCGGAGCTCTATTCCTTCGGAAAGCGCAAGCGAGGGGTCCAGCGCTTGCTGCGCTATTGCCAGGGAGGCATGGACATCCTCGTGCCGACCATCGAGCTGGTCCGCTATTTGTTCCTACACAACAAGACTATGGCCAATACCCTGATGCGTCCCGATGGGATCATGGAGCTTTTCTGCCCCGAGGAGCCCGGCTTTCAATCGAACCTACATCTACGTTTCACCAGGGGAATGCCTCGCTCCTGCCTGTCCGACGCCTTCGTCAGCGAATTCGCATGGATCGCCGTCGCTCCGGAGGGGCGCCGCTCCTGGGACAGCGTCCGCGACCGAACAGTGGGGAGGCCACACGTGAGCCTCACGCCGCCGTCTCTGCGTGAGTCGTGTTGGATGGTGCGTGCCGTGGAATGGGAGGAGACGATCCTGGTCCTGGAAATTCTGTCGATGACCGGCAAGCGCTTTCCCTGCGATGTCCTCCGCTATTCGCATCCGTCCATCCGGAAAACCAAGCCGTTCCGCTCCGTTGGCGCGAAGCAGCATCACCAGGATAAGGACGGTGCCGCCACGACGGTGGAGCCGGTGAACGCCTACGACCCGGAAATCGACGTCACGGCCACCGGCAGCCGGGCCAATGCTCGGCAGACCGCGTTACACGTTCCGGGCAAGCTCGGCACGTTCGACCGCATTGTTCCCATCGAGCGGGTGATCCTTGAGGCGCGCCCGCCTTCCGAGTCATCGGACGATACGGCGGCGCGGGCGCCATCCCGGCCACAGCGGGACCGCCGGAATCCACGCCGGCTCCGAAGCGCGGTCAGCGTCGCCGAGGAGGATTCCTCCGATGCCCTGCCGCCCATCGAGTTTCGCCTGCTGGAGCCCGCCGGGCCGGACGAGGTAGGGGAACTGGAACCGATGATGACGGTGATCCGGCTGATGGCCAACGCACTGCCGACCGTGCAGGTCGCCAGTTCGCTGTGTCTCCTGAAGCCAGGCCGGGCCTTTTCCCTGATCGGCCGGCACCGCCGCCCCTGCCTGACCGCACTCTTCACCCCCAAGACGGGGATCCCGCTGGTGCTGTTGAACGTCGATCACTCCGGCGAGCATGCTCTGTCCAGCCTCGCCCTTACCTACCGCCGCCCCTGCGCCTTTCGGGAGATTGAAGAGCATCTCGCGGCGCTCTTGGGTGGGCTGGTGGACGCCGGCGGGCATTGGGACACCGATGCGGTTAGGAAATGGAACGACTTGGTCATGGTGAAACGGCTCCCGAGGGTGCTGCGGTGCCGCGATCGGCTGGCGGACGCGGATTATCTGGCGGCATGGGCCGAAAGACTCAGCGTGCGGCTTGGCTTCGTCGAGGTCAACGAATGACAGGATGCGACGAAGCGCCCGTGTCCGTCCCCGCACCTGGGGTGTTCATCCGACCGTTACGATCTTCCGGGCGGCAGCTTCGTTGAAGGCTTGGCTGCGGACTCCCACATGTTCGGAATGTTCGGCGGAGCTCGCCGCATGGTGGACGTGATGGATCGGGTTTCCGCCGAAAAGCGTAGCGATATGATGGCGAAGGTCCGGCGTAAGGATACGGCGCCGGAAATGCGGGTCAGACGGATAGCTCATGCCATGGGGTACCGTTACCGACTGCATGACGCCCGCTTGCCGGGACGCCCGGACATCGTCTTTCCACGTCGCAAGGTGGCCATATTCGTGCACGGCTGCTTCTGGCACCGTCACGTGGGATGCCGGAAGGCGTCGGTCCCCGAGGCGAACCGCGAATTTTGGCTTCGGAAATTCGACGCCAACGTGATGCGCGACCGTCAAGCCGTGCAGGCACTCGAGGATGCCGGTTGGCGTGTCCTGGTCATTTGGGAATGCGAAAGCCGCAACGACGAGCGCTTGGCTGAAACGCTCGCAACCTTTCTCGGTCGAGTAGGACCGGGCCGATTCGCGGATCGGTGGGCTTGCGATAATTGCGATAATTGCATTATGGTTGTGCTACGGCAGCAACTGAGGCATAGTCGCACGATGGCTCGACGACCCGAACCTTCGTCAGAAGATCTTGCGCGCAGACTCGAGAGGGTGGCGCGAGAGCGAGGCTGCGCCCTGTCCGGGCTTGCCGTTCAGATGGGCGAAGTGCCGTCCACATTCTACCGAGGTTGCAAAAATGGGCGTTGGAGCAAAGCTCTCGTCGCACGGATCGGGGCAGGGCTCGACCGGCTGGAGGGGCGAGTGTCCGATGCGACCCCGGACGCATCTCCTTGTCGGGCTGTCGCGTCCGACGAGGATCCTGGGTCGAGAATTCGCGATATTGACGAAGCGCTCAAATTACTGCAATATATGCAACAGGGTTTGGAGGCGCTCCGTCGCGAGGTAAGCCGCTCGGACGAGCTCGGCTGAAGCATTCTGAATATGGCGGTTTCCGGGCGATCGGGAACGTCGGCACGGCTGGAGCGTTGCAATTGCATTCGGAACCGACTATCGAAGCCTTCCCTTCACGAGGGACAACATCTAAAGTCCGAGGTAACGACCGGACGGGGGACGAGCACGTGACGGAACGAACTGCAAAGCGGGCCGAGTGTCTGCATCGCCCGATCGTTCTTGATTTGTTCTGTGGGGCGGGTGGCTTGGCCCACGGATTTGCGCAAGCCGGCTACCGTGTGGTAGGCGGGATCGACTCTTGGGAAGTGGCGGTCCGCTCGTTCGAGGCCAACATTTCCGGAGCGAAGGGGCTCGTCAGGGATCTGCGTGTCCCCGACTTGGAGGATGTTGCCGAGTTCGTCGGCGGCGACGTGGACGTGATCGTCGGCGGACCATCCTGTCAAGGGTTCAGCACCTCGGGCGGCCTGAGCCGCTCGACCGGCCGAGACGAGAAGGATCCACGTAACCGCCTGTTCCTCAACTATCTCGACATCGTCGAGCGGCTGCGTCCGTCGTGGCTGGTTTTCGAAAACGTTCCCGGTCTTCTCCTTTACGAGAACGGACGTGTCGCGCTCGAAATGGTTCGGGCGTTCCGGGAAATCGGTTACGTCATGGTGCCGATGATTCTGTTGGCGGCGGACTTCGGCGTGCCCCAACTGCGGCGCCGATTGGTGTTCGTCGGCAACCGGACGGGATCGGACATCGCGTTTCCTAGCGCCACTCACGGAAACCCGGAGCTTTGGAAAAATTACGCCCTGCCGTTCGCGCACCTCTCGCGCATCGGACACGGGCGGGTGGATGCCGCTCTGCCGCACGTCACCTTCGATGAGGCCTGCTCCGATCTTCCGCCGGTCGGCGAAGGGGAGGAGCTGGACGGGGTGCCGTACGGCACCTTGCCCGTAGGTGCCTATCAGGAGGCGATGCGGGCGGATTCGCACCTCGTCCGGCAGCATGCTGCGGCTGAACTCCCTGCGCTCGACCGGATCGCAGCCCGCACCTTGAAGCCGGGAGAGAACTGGCGCAACCTCCCGATGGAGGTCCTTCCCGATCGTTTCCGCCGCATCCGTCCCTATGACGCCACCACGTTGCTGAAGCGCCTACGTCCGGATCACCCCGCCTATACGATCACCACGAAGTTCAACGAGGGGACCACAGGAGCCTTCATCCATCCGTCGCAGCCACGTACGCTGACGCTTCGGGAGGCGGCTCGACTGCAATCTTTTCCGGACTCGTTCGTTTTCTCAGGTTCTCCGAGCCAAATCCGCCACCAGATCGGTAATGCCGTACCACCCATGCTGGGGCGCTGCTTGGCAGAGGCCATCCTGCCACTCGTCGTCCGGGATGTATACGGGGCGGTCGTCGCACCGGTGCGCGATACGATACTTATTGACAATCGAGTAGCCGGTACGGACATTCTCCAATTGCGTGCGCCTCGCAAGCAGCGGGCAGCAACGCAGATGGAGACAGGACTCCCCTGAGAGGGTGTATGGTTTACTTTACCGAGGAGCACCTCGCCCGGTGCCTCGTCTATTTCGAAGAACAGGCTCATCCCACGCTGATGAGCCTGCTCGCCATGCTGCACGACGGAGTGCCGGCTTCCGCGAAGGCCGAGGACGCGATACCCTTCGGCAGTCGGAATGAGAACCGCCTGCTCAAACGGTATTTCGCGCCGCGAGGCGGTCCGGAAACGGCACCGTTCCTTATGCCCTTCGGAGCGCATCGGGGCGTTTCCCGTTGGCGAAATCACAACTTCGCCGGAAGAAGTCTCCAGCGTCAGCGGCGGGACCGGAACGACCTTTTCGTCCAAAACCCGAAGGACAATCGGCGTTGGCTGCTGCAACCCGATTTCGCCCGAGCGATCCGCGAAATGCCGAATGACAAGGTCGGGACAATTCCGTTTTCGGTCCCGATTCTGGCGGCTTGGTGTTACAGAGATCGTGACGTTCTTTCGGCCCAAGACGCCGCCGCCGACTTCGCGAAAGAGTTCGGTCTGGACCGTTATGGCCTCCTGAACGAAATATTCACCTTTGATGCACCGGTCGATTTTCTGGCGCTGCCGATGGCGGACGAGCCGGTGAGCGACGCAACTCTGTTGGAATTGATCGTCCGCCATCAACCCGATCGCACCGAGGCGCAACCCGAGCATGAGGAGGGGCTTCCCGATGCCGACGAACTCGCTCCCCTCGATCCGGCAAAGCGGGAGCGCCCCCAGGTTTGGATACCACAGGAGGCTCCTGGAAGCTGGGACTTGACAGAGGCCGACCTCGGAAATCTGGGCGGGCTGGTCGGGTTGAGGGAACCTGCGCTTCGCGCCGTGGCGGCGTTACAGGCCGGCATGCACGTCATATTCACCGGTCCGCCCGGCACCGGCAAAACGGAGCTTGCCATCCGCCTGTGTGAGCAAGCGGCTTTCCCTTATTGGACCGTGCCCGCGACCGATCAATGGACCACCTTCGAGACGATCGGCGGTTACTTTCCGACACCGCCGCCGGAGAACGAAGGAGCCGACCGGCTGGATTTTCTCGCGGGAGCGGTGGTCGAATCGCTTGAGCGTGGGCAATGCCTGATCGTCGACGAGATCAATCGGGCCGATATCGACAAGGCTTTCGGGGAACTTTTCACACTGCTCAGCGGAAAATCGGTCACACTTCCCTATCGCCGCCGAAGCGAAGGCGGTGGTTTCCGGCGCGTCAGGCTTCAAGTCGGGCCGGTCACGGACGTTACCGGCATCGACCCGATCATGGTACCCTCGTGGTGGCGTCTGATCGGTGCGATGAACGATGCCGACAAGGCCAGCTTGAAGCGGCTGTCGATGGCGTTCGTGCGGCGTTTCGCCTTCGTGCCCGTCGATCTTCCCGAGCCCGAGATATATGCCGAACTCCTCCGAAGGGAGATGACCGCAACGGAGCGTTCTGCCGAAAAAGGAAAGCTCTGCATGTTCGTCGAACGGTTGGTGGATTTGTTTTCGCATCGGGATCACGGGTTCGCAGAGATAGGAATGCCCATGGGGGCGGCAATTCCCCAGTCGATGATTCGGCACGCCAGAAGCGAATGGGACATCGATGCCGCTCGATCTCAAACGGAAGTGCTCAGGTCGGCGCTGGAGTTGTACGTCGTCCCTCAACTTCAAGGGCGGGCCGACGTCCATTCCGGTTGCATCGACCTGCTCGGACCTTTGCTCCAGGACTCCATCGGCCAGTTCGAGCGTGTTCTGTCCGTCTGGACAGGTTACGCCCAGTGACGTCCAGGGAGGTGTGGAGCAAGTTCATCTGCTCCCCCCGTCATGCCGGTCGATATCTTTCGAGCATCGGAACCGCGGTTCGAGGAAAGAAGGCCGATGCGGTCGATTTGGACGTTCTCCGGAGCTTTCTCGATCGGCTTCGGCAGGGTCCGGCTGATGTGGCGTTGTTGGTGAATGCCGTCGATCTCATTCTCGGCGATTGCCTCGCGTTCGTCGTTCAGGATCTTCACCGTCTGCTCGATCATCTCTCCAACGAAATGGTCAGACGGGACGAGGTTGTCGGCCCCGCACTTCGGGGCAATCCCCGATGGGATCGGACGGTTCTGGGGCGAATGGCGGGGAGCCTTCCCCCCGGACGCTACGTCAGCAGAACGGCTCACCGGTCGTTCGATCTTCCCGAAAATCTGCTTCTGCGTTGGCTCGTCGGTAACCTTCTCGGAGCGGTCATCGACATCCGCCGCCGGGTGAAGGCAAAAGGGCTTCATCCTGATCTGCGTGTTCTGTCGGCACGTTGTGAAGAAGCCCTACGCCATCATTGGTTCGGAAGCATCGACGAACCGCCGACGCTGACGAACGCCATGCTGATCGCCGCGCGTCGGCATCGTCGCCCAGAATACCGAAGAGCGGCCGCTCTGGCGGCTCATCGTCTCGCCCTCGGCTCCAAGGAGCACGATCTGCAATGGCGGACCATTCTGGAACTTCTGGCCGTGGGTTGGCTGGAGCCGATCAAAGACGACAACCTCTTCGAGTTGTATTCTCTGGTGCTCACCATCGATGTCCTCGCCGAGGAACTCGGTTTCGGAGAGCCGGTCGAATACGGTCTCGTCGCACCCGAACGGAAGCACGTCGCGTGCTTCGATTCGCGCATGGGTAAGGTGCATGTGTATTTCAACCAGACGCCGGCCGTCGCTCTCGGGGTGACGAGCCGCTATTCCGTGGTGCGCGATGCCCATGCAGGAATCGGTGGCCAGGAGCGCCGACCCGACGTGCTGGTGCGACTGTCCAAGCCCGACGACACGATCGTGACGGTCCTGGTCGAGGTCAAGAAATCGACAGACGGCCAGTATCTGTCCGACAGCGTTTACAAAATGTTCGGCTATCTTCACGACTTCCGGGATCTTTGGGTTACGCAGGCTGTGGGGGCCGCCGAGGCGCATGGCATTGTTCCTCAAGCCGTTCTACTTGTTCCCGAGGCGTTCCGTCCGTTGGAAGAGGTGAAACCGGGAGAATTGGTTCTGCTGTCCGGAAGCGACCGCGAAGGCCTCGTCCGAACTTTGCGCGCAGCCTTCGCCTGATGCGGGGGGCTTCTTTCTCCCGGTCTGCCCTACCCGGTGAAGCGCGACGCGGCGTCGCAGTCACTTGAGAGCGGCGTGGCCGGACGTGACGATGCCGTAAACGCCTGCACTGCCGGCGGCGGACGGCAACTGCGGCGGCTCGTGGAGGACGTCATCTATGAGGAGGGGGCATGGGATGAATCTCAGGTTGTCTCATCCGCAGGTCTGGTGGGACGTCCGTTTTCGGATGGGCCTGATCATCCAGTGCTCCTACACACCACCTCGGCATCTTATCAGCTGCTTGCAAAGAAAACATCATTTCAACGCTAAATAGAAAAGATGTCAGGAAATCAAGAGAACGAGCGGAGATCAGGATCCGCACTTATAGAACAGACAACCAACGTAGGACGATGATAATGACCGAGGGAAAAGGAGAGGTTGATTGGGTTAAACTCATTGGAGGAGGTTTTTCTCATATGACTGCTCCCTTTGCGGTGCATCCACTTGATCGGCAACGCGCCAGGAATTATTTGGACCAAGCGAAGGTCTACGGATTGACCGTCAGCGACGCCGTCAGCCACGCACGATCCTATCTTCGAACCGCGTCTGGCTGGCCAACGGACCAAGACGAGCAAATTCGTCGTGTCGAGAAGTTCTTCAGGGGGAAACTTCCGGAAGATTGAAATATGGTGAGCTTAGCTTCAACGCATATAATCAATGCATGATCGATATCATAGAAAAGGAACTGTCCATGAAAAACCTTTTTGTTGATGCCATTACAGGTATATTCGGCATCTCAATTGTCTTCGGCGCAGGTGAAATACTCTGTAGGGTCATCATTGCCCTCACCGGGATCCCGGAGCCGATTGTCTATGTCACCATGGCTTTGGTGATCCTCGCGTTCACGGTTCCGATGGTCGTGCCGCTGCTCTCCACTGATCCCTCGTCCGACACCCTACTCCGTATTCTCGTTCTGGCTCCGTCCCTCGCCGTTGCCGTTACGCCTCTGCTCATCGAGCGCGCCCACCACGTCGCGGGATTCGACTTTTGGGAAAAGCAGCTCCCTTTCGAAACGCGTCCGTTCTACGGCGAACCACTTGCAATTCTCGGCTTCGTGGCGCTTCTGGCCACACTGCCAGTTTGGCGCGCCAAGCACCTCAATCGCTGATCTGAAATAGGAGACTGCGTGCGGATGCTTCACCGGTACCGAACCGATCATCCCAACCAAGTCCACCAGCTCCTGGTCAGTGTGTCGAAACACTTCTATGTCCGGCGCAACGGAACGGTCGCATTCCAGTGGAAAGCCATCGACATCGACTTGGCACGACTGGACACGGCCAAACGAAACCACCTCGTCCACTACCTTTTGCGGGACCACTATAGCGGGTCGTTCTACGCGGAGACCGCGACCGCCGAAAACTTGATCGACCTCGGCGAGTTCTTGCACCGGGCATGGACGACGAAGGAAGTCTATCTCGACCAGGACATGCCCTTTCCGTTCTGCGGCATGCCTGACGCTCTGACGGTGCCGACCAAGGTGATGGAACGCTTCCCCAACGTTTCCCGCCTCATGGACGCCTACGGCATCGCCCATATCAAGGCGACAAGCGGTTTCCAGGCCGGGGTGCGCGACTTGAAGACGTGGGAAGAAGACTTCCGTTTCCGATTCTGGAGCATCGACCAACCGATCGATTTCACAATGGCCCAGCGCATGGCGCCTGCCGGTGCCTGTCTCCTGTCGGGAGATCGTAACGGCGGTCGGAGCAAGATTAAGGTGTGGGTGGCCGGTAATCCCAGCATCCGCCTGCCGCCGGATCGGGAAGTCTTCCTCACGACTTACAGGAGGGACCGTCCTCAGCCTGCGGGGTGATGATCGTCTAGGACGTCGTCACCGGCACTCAAACCGCCATGCTTCCCAACGATGATTTATCGGCGTTCAGGATGACGACCATCGCTGCGTTCTCGTCCGATGGAACGCTCGTCGTCACAGCTTCCGAGGACGAGGCGGCGCGGTTGTGTGGGACGCCGCCACTGCCCCCGAAATTATGCGGATCATCCTTGACGCCGCCGCCACCGCGCTGCCGTCCATGGCAGCCTGATCGCCATCGGCAACATTCTCGGATTGCGGCAAGCCTGCCGAAGCCTTGAGACGCTGATGCGACAAGTCGACAAGGGAGCTCTCAAGAGCAAACATTTTTGTCGGGATTTCATGATAGGTGCCGTTCAGAGCGTGCCATGAGGAGCAAACTTACCCATTTCAGTGCATAGAGCGCTCTCGCAAATTCAATGACTTAGCGCGCAATCAGGGGCAAACATTTTTGTCAGCCTACAACAAAAAACGGGCATCTCTCGTTGGTCATGATTCAGCCAAAAACGAAACTTCAGCAATCCGGGGAAACCCGGAGCAACCGGGCGGCAGATTTTCCCGGTTACCTTGAGCTTGGCTGTTTATATTTGACGAAAGCGTTGCGGAATAAGCTCAAACGCCACGTTCTTGGCAGCCCGACTTGGCACCATGGGATTGCCATCCGCGGGAGGCACCCTGTCGGGTGAATGGAACCGAAGGGCCCGGAATTGCGTCTAGAACGAGCGTCCCCGGCGACGCAGGATGCGGCATGCGGAGGCGGAGAGCGTGGACAGCGGAACGGAGGGCGGGCGTTGGGATGAAGGGCAGGGGCACGACGGGCCGGCACCGGGCAGGGGGCGCATCGACCGCGTCAACCTCGCCCTCTGGCTGCTCGGCATCCTTGCCGGGGTGGCGGTTCTGTGGGTGCTGCAGGCGGCGGCCTCGATCCTGATCCCAATCATCTCGGCCTTCTTCGTCGCCGTCGCCGTCGCCCCGGTCAGCCGCTGGGTGCGCGAGCGGGTTCCACGCCGCCTGTCCTGGCTGGGACTGGCCGCGTCGATGCTGCTGATCCTGGGCATTTTGGCCGCCTTTTTCGGCAGCATGGCGCTGGTGGCACAGCGCGTGGCGGAGGATTTTCCGCAATATGCCGAGGCGCTCGGCAAGCTGTGGGCGAAGGTCAAACAGTGGATCCAGGGCGCCAAGGCCGATCTGGGGCCGGCAGCCGGGCAGGGGAGCGGCCAGCAGGCCGGGCAGGGCGGCGGAGAGGTGCCGGTCGACCCGATCACCGGCTTCGCCAAGGCGGCCCTGTCATCGGCCGGCCAGACGGCCTCCATTCTGGTGCTGACCGTTTTCCTCTCCCTGCTGATGCAGCTGGAAGCGCCGGTCTGGCGGGAGAAGATCGTCATGACGCTGGGCCGCGAGCGCTGCCAAGCCGCCGTGGAGGCGGTGGCCGCCATCGCCCAGCAGTTTCGCCGCTATCTGGTGGTCAGCAGTGTGCTGGGGCTGATCACCGGTGCGCTCTATATCGGCTGGCTGTCGCTGTTCGGGGTGGAGCTGGTCCTGCTGTGGGGCTTGCTGGCCTTCCTGCTGAACTATGTGCCGGTGGTGGGATCCGTGGTGGCCGGGGCCTTGCCGGTCCTGCTGACCGTGGCGACAAAGGACGCCGGCACGGCGATGGCGGTCGCCGCCGGCCTGCTGGTGATCGAGCAGGTGATGGGCAATTTCGTCGCGCCGCACATGCAGGGCAAGCAGCTGGCGATCTCGCCCCTGGTGGTGATGATCGCGCTTCTGCTGTGGAGCTGGCTGTGGGGAGCCGCCGGCGCGCTGCTGGCCGCCCCGATGGCGGTGCTGATCGCCATCACCCTGAACCACGCCGACGCGCTACGTCCATTCGCCATCTTCATGAGCGACAAGAGCGACCGCGAACGCTTCGACGCCCACACACGGGCGGAGTGACCCGGACCGGAGACTGACAGTTCTATGTTGCGAGGGACTGACATTTTGACTTTGCGCCTGCACACGAAAAATACATAACTATCATTATGGAAAATGAAGACGCGGTCATGCTTAACCCTTAAAACGTGTAATTTTTTGTTTTATGTCATCTCAGGTTTTGAAGGCGTCTGGATAACGTATTTTTCATATACGTATCTCGAAATTTATATTACTTTTCACGCGCATTCTTGATTGTTGCGCGCGCCTTGCAATTGCTCCTTGTCGGTTTGCGGCCAAGAGCTTCGCAGGCACGGACAGCCTTCGAGACCTCCGACTTTCCGAGGTCGGCTCGCCAAAAACCCATTTGAGAGAACCGATATGGAAAAAGCCCTTGTTCCGGCAGCCTTGAATAACGGTCTCTTCCCTGTCCTGACCCGGCCGCAGATCGAAGAGACGGCTGGGACGGGTGGCGGCGGATGGATGGCCGATGCGCCCGCCGCCCTGCGCGCATTGCTGGACCCCAAGGACTGCCCCGATCAGGTGCTGTCCATATCCAGTGCTTATCGCGACCGCATGCGCAGGCTGACCGTCCTGCTCGACATGGCCTTGCGAGCGGTCGTCCGGAGGTATGGCGAGGATGAACGCATCCGCGCCATCTACGCCCTGCCGCCGGAACTGGACGACATCCTGCGCCGGGCTGCGCCGAGGCACTATCGGGTCGGCTGGTACCGGCCGGACGTGATCTTCGACCGCGAGGGCACGACACGGATCTGCGAGATCGGCGCCCGTTACTCCATGAACGGCTGGATGGTCAGCCGCGCATTGTCGAAGGGACACACCGATTTCTGGACGGATCTGTGCGCCCCCTACACGCCCGGCAGCACTCTGGCCCTGGTGCACCGGAAGGAGCCCGGCGGCGAGGTCGATTGCCTGTCGGACCATCTGCAGCGCACCGGTGTCCATTTCCTTTCCGTGAAGCCGGAGGAGATGGACCTGCGCGACGGACGCCTGACGGCCCGCGGGACGGTACTGGATCGCCTGATCCTGCAGATGGACCGCACTGAACTGCTTTGCTTCCAGCCCGCCGTTCTCGATCGGCTGATGGAGTCCGGCGACTATTTCAACGACGTCCGCACGCTGATCCTGGTGCATGACAAGCGCGTCCTTGCCGTGTTGTCCGATGGGTCGATCATGCGTGAGGCGATGCCCGGAGACCTGTATGCCGAGTTGCAGCCACACCTGATCCCATCGTTCTGCATCGGTTCGGCCGACGAGGCGGAGCGATTCCTGGAGCAGGACGGGGATTGGATCGCCAAGCAGAACAGCGGCGGGCGCGGCATCGGCACGCTGGTGCGGTCGCGGTGCAGCGCCGATGAATGGGCCGGACTGATTCGCGGCGACTGGCCGAGCCTGATGTTCCAGCCCTATCTCGACCAGCTCGATTATGTGGAGGCCGATACCGGACTGACCATCCACATGGTGGGCATGCTCCTGTGCCGCGACGACATATGCTATGGCAATGGCGTGTTTCGCGGGTCCGACGAGGCAGTGATCAACCTGCACCAGCAGCGCGGCAGGCTCTATCGCTGCGAACTGGTGCCATGAGCGGCGGGACCGCCGGTTTTGATTGTGAACGAACTGCGCCGCTGACCAGAAGGCAGGCTTGGTCCAGGGAGGGACGCCGCCGCCCGGTCTTGCGACCGGACGGCGTTCGGAACCCTGGCCGTGGAACGCGCCCGATGATCAGGCGGCGTCCTCGCTCAGCACACCGCGGCGGATCTGGTCGAGTTCGATGGATTCGAACAGCGCCTTGAAGTTGCCTTCGCCGAAGCCCTCGTTGCCGATGCGCTGGATGATCTCGAAGAAGATCGGACCGATGACGTTCTGGGTGAAGATCTGCAGCAGCAGGCCCTGGCCCTCGGTCGGCGCGCCGTCGACCAGGATGCGGTTGGCGCGCAGGCGCTCCAGATCCTGGTTGTGGCCGGGCACGCGGGCATCGATGCGCTCGTAATAGGTGTCGGGCGTGTCCTGGAACGGGGTGCCCAGGCCGCGCATCGTCTCCACCGTGCGGACGATGTCGTTGGTGCCCAGCGCGACGTGCTGGATGCCTTCGCCCTTGTAGTCGCGCAGATATTCGACGATCTGCGACTTGTTGTCGGCGGATTCGTTGATCGGGATGCGGATCTTGCCGCAGGGGCTGGTCATCGCCTTCGAGCGCAGGCCGGTCAGCTTGCCTTCGATGTCGAAGTAGCGGATCTCGCGGAAGCCGAACAGGCGGGTGTAGAAGCCGGCCCACTCCTCCATCCGCCCGGTGTGGACGTTGTGGGTCAAATGGTCGATGTAGGTCAGGCCGGCGCCCTTCGGATGCTGGTCCACACCCGGCAGCGGCACGAAATCGACCTCATAGATGCTGCCGCGCTCGCCATAGCGGTCGACGAGATAGATCAGCGAATCGCCGATGCCCTTGATGGCGGGGATGTTCAGTTCCATCGCGCCGACCCGGTTCTCGACGCCCCAGGCGCCGAGGTCCACCGCGCGGCGGTAGGCGAAGGCGGCGTCGGCGACGCGAAAGGCGATGGCGCAGATCGATGGGCCGTGCTGGGCGGCGAAATTGCGCGGGAAGCCCGACGGCTCGGCATTGACGATGAAGTTCACGTCGCCCTGGCGGTAGAGCGTCACGTCCTTGGACCGGTGGCGGGCGATTGCCGAGAAGCCCAGCTGCTCGAACAGGCGGCCCAGCGCCACGGTGTCCGGCGCAGTGAATTCGATGAACTCGAATCCGTCGGTCTTCATCGGGTTTTCCCACATGTCGGCCATGATCGCCTCTCCCTTGGTTCGTTATGCGATCAGTATGCCGGACTGTTCGTGGAAATAGCTTTCAAAGTGGGGCGGGCGCACCTATGATTTTGGAAGGATTTTTCGCTGGTCACCGCCCCACCGGAGAAGTTTGCCGTTGCCTGCGTCTCTATCGGAAATCGACATCAAAATCCTGATCGCCCTGCAGGAGGATTCGCGCCTGACCGTGCAGGAGCTGGCCGACCGGGTCGGCACCTCCCCTTCCTCCTGCTGGCGCCGATTGCGCTCGCTTGAGGAGACCGGGGTGATCCGCCGCTACACGGCGCTGGTCGATCCGAAGGCGGCGTCGGTGGGAGAGTGCGTGTTCGCCCATGTGACGCTGGACCATCATTCGGCCGAGACCGCCGCCGTCTTCATCGACGCGGTGCGCAAGCGGCCGGAGGTGCTGGAATGCTATGCGGTGTCGGGCGATGCGGACTATCTCCTGCGGGTCGCGGTGCGGGCGATCGCCGACTACAACCGCTTTCTGGAGGAGTTCGTCTTCCAACTGCCCTTCCAGGTCCGCATCCGCTCCAATTTCGCCCTGAAAGAGATCAAGTTCGAGACGGCGCTGCCATTGGGGGGGACGTTGGGGGACGGGGTGTAGTGTGGTTGTGCTTGCCGCAGCCACGTCTTTCAGCCGTCATCCCCGCGAAGGCGGGGATCCAGGAAACTCCGCGGTTCGGCTGCCGAGCCGCCTGGATTCCCGCCTTCGCGGGAATGACGGCCGATGAAGCGGTGGCCTCCCCTACCCCGCCACCCGGCGCTTGGCCGGCACTGCGGCGGCGGCGGTCGCGGGGTGCGGGCCGGCGATGCGGTCGAGCAGCAGATCCAGACCCGTTCGGCTGGTCTCGTAAGCCACCCGTGCGCGGGTCAGCGTCTGGGCGGACGCGGCGGCCAGAGCCTCGCGGTCGTCGGCCCAGGCCGCCAGGATCGGCAGCGCCGCTTTCACGAAGTCGGCATCCTGCGGGACCAGCCCGTCGGCCGGGATGTCGGAACCGATGCAGCCGCGCTCATAGGCCAGGACCGGCACGCCGGCCGCCATCGCCTCGAACAGGACCAGCGGCTGCGCCTCGTTGCGGTAGCGGGTGGGGAAGACGAAGACGTCGATGTCGCGGTAGAAGGCCTCCTTGGCGTCGCCATGAACCGGGCCGTGATACTCGACCGCCCCGTCGAACGCCATCAGGCCCGCGGCGATCATCGCGTTGTCCTTCGGCTTCAGGCCGGGGCCGGCCAGCACCAGCTTGGCGTCCACCCCATCCAGCTGCAGGGCGCGCAGCAGGGCGAACATCGTGTCCAGCCCCTTCTCGCTGCACAGGTTCGACAGATGGCCGATGCGCAGAGGGCCGTCGCGCCGCGGACGCGGGGCAGCGTCGGGAACGGAGAAGATGGCGTTCGACATGGTCATGCAGCTGCGCGCCGCCGGGTAGATCGACTGGAAGCGCATCTGCATCGCCGGGCACAGCAGCACATGGGTGCAGTCGGCCCCGGCGACGCGGGTCAGCAGCCGCATCCGCCATGTCGGTTTGCTGATGGTGGCGAAGGAATGGTGGTGCAGCACCCGCTCATAGCCGAACAGACGCGCGGTGCCGGCAAGCGCCGTGGTGTAGAGCGCACCCCAACCCGAATCGACCGGCATGTAGAAACGGCGGTCGGCCTTGCCCAGCCCGGCGGCCAGCCGGCCCATGGTCCCGAACACCCGCGCCATCTTGCGCAGGTGGTAGGCGGCGCCGCCGCCGTTCCATCCCGGCGACAGGTCGGCCACCTCGACACGGCCGCGCCCCCGCATGCGGTCCCGGAGACGGTCCACCACCAGGGCGGTCACCCGGCTCATCCCGTCCACCGGCGGCGGCAGCCGTCCCGAGACGACCACATGGGTGCGCGCGTTCCGTTCCATCGTCAACTCCCGGTCAGGGCCGCTCCGGCGGACCGGCCATGCTGGCCATCCTCCGGGTCGGCGGAATAGTCGGACGCATACTCCGTGTCCGCGCTGCGCTCCGCCTTCGGGCCGCCCAGCGCCACCACGGCCTTCTCCACCGACTGGGCGAAGAAGCTGGCATCGGCCAAGGCCTGGAAGGGCCGCCCGTTCAAGCTCAGACGGCGCCATTCGTCCTCGTCCCCCGCGACCGACAGCATGTAGCGCGCCAGCCCCTCCGGGTTGTCCGGCTCCACGATGTGGCCGTTCAGGCCGCTGCGGATCAGCACGTCGCGGGCGCCGCACTGATCGGACAGGATGGTCGGAACCCCCATGGCCAATGCCTCGTTCACCACCAGGCCGAACTGCTCCTCCAACGACGGCAGCAGCAGGCACAGCGTCGACCCCAACGTTTCGGCGATCCCCTTCTCCTGCAGGAAACCGCGGAAGATGATCGATCCGTCCAGCCCGCGCCGCGTCACCTCGGCCCGCAGATCCGCCTCCAGGGGACCGGACCCGCAGAGGTGGAGCGGACGGGCGGCCGGACCGGCCAGCCGCCGGTAAATGTCGTAGGCTTCGACCGCCCGGAACAAGTTCTTCTTCGGGACGAAACGCGCGATGATGGTGAAGTGGCGGTCGGCGAAGGGTACTCCCCCCGGGGCCGGCTCCATCCCGGACAGCCGCCGGATGCGGTCCAGGGACAGCGTGTCGTACCCGATATAGAGTCTGTCTTTCGGGAGTCCCAACAGGCGGAAGTAATCCACCGTGCGGTGGCTGCCGCCGATCCCCGCCTGATAGGGGGAGTAGAAGACGCTCTTGACCATCTCCCGCCACAGGATGCGCGGCTTGTCGTCGTATTTGGACGCGTTCATGTTGATGACCTTGCGCCCGGTCAGCCGCATGGTCAGGGCAAGGGCGAAGACGTCCGGATCCTCGTAATGGCACAGGAAGACGAAGCGCGCGTCGACGCGCCGGCATTCGCGCAGCAGGGCGCGGTAGACCGCGGCCTTCGACAAATCGGCCTTCGACCGGCCGGGGAACAGGGTGACCTTGCGGAAGTTCTGGCCCGTTCCGGTCGAATCCCAGGCGTAGGTGTGCGATTTCGACCCGACCTCCAGCCCGATCACGTCATAGACATGGCCCAGCCGGCGGCCGACCGCTTCCAGCCGGTCCATGTGGTAGGGGCCGAACATCTCCCAACTGAAGACCAGCGCGGGCTTCTTCATTCTGCCTCTCCCAACAGAAGACGGGCGTATCGGTCGAGCGCCACGGCGCGGGTGGCATTGGCCTCCACCCAGGCACGGCCGCGGCGGCCCATCGCAGTGGCGCGGGCGGAATCGGACAGCAGCGCCGCCACCGCCTCCGCCATCGCGCGCGGCTCTTCCGGCGGGGTGCACAGGAAGGCGCCGACCTGCGCCTCCAGCGTGGCGAGCGCCGACCCCGGCAGGCAGGTGCTGACGAAGGGCCGGCCGGCGGCGAGGATGGTCACCGCCTTGCCGGGCATGGCGAAGGCCGCCCCCTCGGGCCGCTGGGGCACGAGATGGACGTCGCCCTCCGCCATTGCTTCGTTCAACTGGTCCTTGGGCGCCAGCGGCTGGAAGATCACGTTGCCCAGGCCCATGGCGCGGGCGCGCGACTTAAGCTCGTCCTCCAGCCCGCCTTGCCCGCGCATCTTGACGCGGGCCTGCGGCATCAGCTCGGCCAGATGGCCTGCCATGTCCAGCACCTGCTCCAGCCCCTGCTTGCGGGCGAAGGCGCCGCTGTAGAGTGCGGTCGGCGACTGGTCGGGGCGCGGCAGCGGATGGACCGCGTCGGCATCGACATGGGGCGGGATCACATGGATCGGCTTGGTGACGCCCAGTTCCTCCAGCACGCCGCGCATCGGCTCCGACAGGACGACGATGGCGTCGGCCCGGTTCAGCGCCGTGCGCTCCATGGCGCGGATCGCCTTGACCGCCGCCTTGCCGCCCATGCCGAGCGCACCGGCAAGCCCGGACTGGATGTCGTGGACGATGGCGACGTGGCGGCCGCCCGGCGTGGTCAGGCGGTCGGCGATGGCCACCGACAGGATCGACGGGCAGAGCGACAGCACCGCGTCGTGCCGCCCGACCCGGCCGCGGGCGAGTGCGGCGGCGAAGCCGGCATGCAGCACGCCCTCGTGGATCAGGCGGGCCTTCATGCCGCCGCCGGCCGGCGGGATGGTGGGTAGGCGCTCGATCAGCACCCCGTCCACCGTCTTGCGGTCCTGCGACCCGTCGGCGTAGCCGTCATAGACCTTGTTGCCGGGATAGTTGGGCCGCGCGGTCAGTACGGTCGTTTCGGCCCCGGCCGCCGCGAAGGCGGTGGCGAGGTCGGTCATCATCGGCGCGCTGCCGGCCGGCTCCGGCCAATAGCTCTGCGCCACCAGCAGCAGCTCTTCCGGCACGGGCACGTCCGACAGGGAAAGCGAGCTGGACGGCCGGTCGATGACCGGCTCCCGCAGATGGATGGAATCGTCCGGCATCGGGCGTTACTCCGCAGCCTGCTTGGAAGCTTGGCGACGGTCCGGAGCGGCATTCTCCAGGAACCAGTCGTAGGTACGGCGCAGCCCCTCCTCCAGCGACACCCTGGGGCGCCAGCCGGTGGCGAACAGGCGCGACACGTCCATCAGCTTGCGCGGGTGGCCGTCGGGCTTGCTCAAATCGTGGGTCAGCGTGCCGGTGTAGCCGACGGTGTCGCGGATCAGCGCGGCGAGGTCGGCGATGGCGATGTCGTCGCCGGGGCCGACATTGATGATCTCCTCGCTGTCGTACCGGTCCATCAGGTGCAGGCAGGCGTCCGCCATGTCGTCGACATAGAGGAACTCGCGCCGCGGCGTGCCGGTGCCCCACAGCGTCACCGTCGGATCGCCCGCCAGCTTGGCGTCGTGGAAGCGGCGGATCATGCCCGGCAGGGCGTGCGAGGTCTCCGGATCGAAATGGTCGCCGGGGCCGTAGAGGTTGGACGGCATCGCGCAGATGGCGTTGAAGCCGTACTGGCGCCGGTAGGCCTGGCACATGGTGATGCCGGCGATCTTGGCGACGGCGTAGGGCTTGTTGCTCGGCTCCATCGGGCCGGACAGCAGCGCCTCCTCCTTGATCGGCTGCTCGGCATGCTTCGGGTAGAGGCAGGAGGACCCGAGGAACAGCAGCTTCTTCACGCCGGCGCGCCATGCGGCGTCGATGACGTTGTTCTGGATCAGCAGGTTGTCGCGGATGAAGTCGCCGCCGAAGCGGTCGTTGGCGAGGATGCCGCCCACCTTCGCCGCGGCCAGGATCACATGCTCGATCCCTTCGCGGTCGAAGAAGGCGCGCACCGCCGCCTGGTCGGTCAGGTCGAGCTGCGACCGGTCGCGGATCACGAGGTCGGTGTGCCCGGCCTCGGTCAGCCGCCGCAGAATGGCGGACCCGACGAGTCCCCGGTGGCCGGCGACGAAGATACGGCTGTTGCGGTCCATGCGGGCCGTCTCCTGATGAAGAGGTGTCTTGGGGTGGAAGCTCCTAGGCCCCCTCCCCATCCCTCCCCCGCTTCGCGGGAGAGGGGGTAGAACGCTTGTCGGCGTGACCTGACCGCCGAAGCGGCGGCAGTCCCCTCTCCCGCGAAGCGGGGGAGGGTTAGGGAGGGGGCAGAGGACTGGGGGTCTAACGCCCCCCTACTCCGCCGCCTGCCCCATGCGCCCCAGATCCGCGCGCGCCCGCTCCGCGTACCACTCCACCACGCCGGGCAGGCCGGCGGAGAGCGGGATGCGCGGGGTGAAGCCGAGCGCGGTCAGCTTGGCGATGTCGGGGCTGCGGCGGTCGGTGCCGCCGGGAGCGGCCGGGCCGGGCATCACCTGGGCCTCGCGGCCGAGGCAGGACACCGTCTGGCGGGCGAGGTCGGCGATGGTGACCTCCTCCGGGTTGCCGACATGGTAGATGCCGAGATGCTCGCCCTTGTCGACCACCGTCACGATGCCGTCGATGGCGTCGTCGATGTGGAAGAAGGCACGGGTCTGGCGGCCGTCGCCCTGGATCTGGAAGGGCACCGGGCCGCTGGGATGGGAGGCGATCGCCTCCACCGCGCGGCGGGAGAATTCCGGCACCACATGCTCCCAGCCCATGTCGGGGCCGTAGACGTTGTGCGGGCGGAAGATCGCCACGCGGTCGAAGCCGTTGCGGCCCCAGTTGATCGCCAGCAGCTCCGAGATCAGCTTGGAGCCGCCATAGCTGTAGCGGGCGTTCAGCACGTCCGGCACCACCAGCGGCACATCCTCCGGCGTCGGCACCACCGGCGGGGTCTGGTAGGCCTCCGACGAGGAGGCGACGACGAGGTCGCCGACGCCGTCGGCACGGCAGGCGTCCAGCACGTTCAGCATGCCGCGCACGCCGACGTCCAGGACCACTTCCGGCTTCTCGTAGAAATGCCTGGTGCCGTTGACGGCGGCCAGATGCAGCACGCCGTCGACGCCGCGCACCGCCTCGCGCACGGCGGCCGGGTCGCGGATGTCGCCCTGGACGAACTCCACATCGTCCAGCACGCCGGCCAGCCGCCCGGTATGCCCGCGCGAGTTGTCGTCCAGCACGCGGACGCGGTGGCCGTCACGGACCAGCCGCCGGACCAGTGCGGCGCCGATGAAGCCGCTGCCGCCGGTGACGAGATAGTGTTTCATGTCGATCAAATTCCTCTTCCAAAACCGCTTGGCAGGCCCGGCATGACGTCAGGCCACATGCGCGTAGCGGGCGGCGCCATGGCTGCCGAGCGCGACGTAGGCGGTGCCGTCCGGCAGGTCGACGTCGCGGCTGTTGAAGTTGTTCCAGAAGTCGTAGATCACGCCCGGCCGGTCCATCCGCTGGGCCAGATCCGGCAGCGGCATGGAGGTGAAGACCGGGTGGTTGTTCAGGATGACGGCCAGATTGGCACCGGACACCGCCTCGGTCATGTTGGCCGCCGGCTCCAGCCCGAAGGAGCGGATGTCGTCCGGCCGCACCACCGCGTCGAAGCCGCGCAGACGGGCGCGGGGAAGCGCTGGCGCAGCTCCTCCAGCACCGGCTTTGCCATGGTGCCGCGCAAGTCGTCGGTCGCCGGCCGGCCCTTGAAGGCGAGGCCCATCAGGCTGATGGTCGGCACCTCCGGGAAGCCCTGCATCGAATGGGCGAGCTTGCCGAGGAAGTCGGCGACCTCGACCGGCTGGCTTTCGTTGACCAGACGGCCGGCGGCGGTGATCGCCATCTCGACTCCGACCTCGCGCGCCGCCTCGATCAGGATGTGGGGGTCCTTCTCCAGGCAGGGGCCGCCGACCGGGCCGGGCAGCGGCAGGTTGGTGCGCGGATAGCCCAGCTTGCCGGCGCGCGCCACCTCGACCGCCGAGATCTCCATGGCGTTGCACAGCTTGGCGATCTCGTTGGAGAAGGCGAAGGTGACGTCGCGGTAGGTGTTGTCGACCAGCTTGATCAGCTCCGCCGTCTCCAGGGTGGAGACCTTGACGGTGGTCGGCGTCAGGAAGCCGAAGATCTGGGCGGCGCGGGTGGCGACGTCCAGGCTCTCCGCCCCGATGATCTGCGGCAGCTGGTTCAGCTCCAGCAGCGCCTGCCCTTCCAGCGTGCGTTCCGGGCAGAAGGCGATGTCGAACTGCTTGCCGGTGGCGCGCAGGATCGGCGCCACGACGTTGCGGGTGGTGCCCAGCTTCACGGTGGAGCGCAGGATGACCAGATCGCCGTCATGCAGGCAGCTGGCGACCTGACGGGTGGCCGCTTCGATCATGTCGGTGCGGACCCGGCCGTCCTTGCCGAGCGGCGTGCCGACCGTGATGATGAAGACGCTGGCCTGGCTGCAATCCTGTTGGTTGCGGCTGAAGGTGAAGCGACCGCGCGCGATGACGTGGCGCAGCTTCTCCGTCAGGCCCGGCTCGTGGAAGTGCGGGTTGCCCTGGCCGAGCTTGTCGAGCACGTCCTGCCGCACCTCGACCCCATGCACCTGGAAGCCGGCGTCCGCCATCGCCACCGCCAGCGTCAGGCCGACATAGCCGAGCCCGAGGACGCTGACGTTACGATCGGAAAAAGTCTTGGGAAGCATCGTCGCTCCTGCCGTTTGCTGAGTCCCCGCCACCGGCGGCGGGGCCTTGGAGTTCGGAGACGCCCCGACTGCCCTGCCCTGTCGCCAAGGATGCAGACGGAGAAACCTCGAAATTCGAAATTGTTTTCTTGTTGTGACTTCGCCGTGACGATGAAGTACCTCGTTACCGGCGTTGTGCAGCGCGAAGTGTTTCAGAAATCGCCGTCCGATGGAAAGACCATGATTGCAGATCACGGCCGTATTAATGGTACTAACCCTCGCCGCGCCCTAATGAATGCTTGGAGGCACCAACAGAGACGTTCGAAAGTGGTGCAATAGACGCATTTCGTTCCCGCTGCCGAAAACCGGAGGGCGGCGTTGCAAAATTGTCGGGCGCGATCACCGGGGCAGACAGCCGGGCCGTCATGCTTCACCTCCGTCACGCCGTCGCGCTGGTCAGCCGACGCAGCCTTTTCGGGCGCACCAGGCCGGTCAGGACGGCCACCAGCGCATAGACCGCGATCATCGCCGCGCTGCCGGCAACGAAAATGCACCAGCGCCGGCATGCGGTCGAAGAACGGGGCGCCGACATGGGCCAGGGTGAAGGCGGCTCCGATGGCCGCGCCGGCACACAGCATCGCCCGCGCGGTGATCCCGACATACAGCTCGCCCACTGCCCGACGGTGGATCCAGGCGATGGCGACGGTGGCGGCCAACTCCGCAGTGAAGGTCGCCATGGCGGCGCCCTCGATGCCGTAGCGGGGAATCCACCAGATGTTCAGCAGGGCGTTCAGCGCGCCACCCGCAAGCATGGCGATCATGTAGCCGGTCTGCCGGTGCCAGACGAGCAGCGGGTTGCCCAGGATCATGTTGGCGTAGACCACCGCCGAGGCCAGCATCAGCAGCCGCAGCGCCAGCGTCGCCGGGGCGTAGGCGTCGCCGAACAGCGTGCCCAGGATGACCGGCGCCAGGGCGAAGCCACCGGCGATGACCAGCCCGCCGACCGCCAGCATGACGCCGGCATAGGCGCGCATCCGGTCGCGCATCGGCCCGATCTCGCCATAGGACGCAGCCAATTGCGGCAGGAAGGCGTTCATCACGATGTTGCCGACCAGATTCGCCAGGGTCTGGATCTTCACCGCCGCGCTGTACCAGCCGACCTCGGTGTGGGGGGCCAGGAAACCCAGCATCACCACGTCCAGATGGGTGAAGATCGCCCAGGCGAAGACGCCGACCGCCATCGGCGTCGCCGCCGTCAGGATCTCGCGCCACACCTTCAGGTCGATCCTCGGGCGCAACGTGCCGAAATCGCGGCGGAAACGGCCGATCATGATCAGCGCGTTGACGGTGATGGAACCGCCGGTGATGGCGGCCGCGGTGATGGCGTCCTCAGGTCCACGCACCAGGAGGAAGACGAGCAGCATGGAGCCGATGGAGGTCCCGATCTCCCGCGTGGCGATCACCCCCATCTTCTCGGTCGCCTGGTAAACAAAGTCGAGCACCAGGGCGTTCCCGAGCAGCTGCACCGCCTGCACCAGAAGAACCGCCTTCACCTCCATAGGCTTGTCCAGCGACAGGATGAAGACTGCATAGACGGCACCCACCACCAGGGCCAGCACGGTGCGCAGCGTCAGCACATGCTCCGACAACTCGGCCGCCCGGTCCCGGTGGTCGTTCCGATCGCGGTCGCGCGCGATCTCGCGGATGGCGTAGGTGGACAGGCCCATGTTCACGAACAGGGCCGCATAGGCCATCAGCGACGTGCCGAACCCCAGAACGCCGAAGCTGTCCGGCCCCAGCACCCGCGCGGTCCAGGCGGCAGTGACCAGCCCGCTCGCCATCGTCGCCGCCTTCGCGGCGGCAAGGGCTCGGATGTTCCGGAAGATGCGGTGGCCAGCGGACATTCACAGGCTCTTCGGTGGTGGAAGAAATCTTCGATACGCAGGGCAAAACGGCCTCTCCCGCCTTTTTGGGGCGGGAGAGGGGGGAGCCGTCCTCAGTTCGCGTAGTAGCGGCGGTAGCCGTGGTATCGGCCGCTGTCCGGGAACTCGTACTGGGCGTGGCGCCGGGTATCGACCTGACTGAACAGGACGCCCACCACCTCGCCGCCGGCCTCGACCACCTCCTTCAGTCCGGCCATGGCGGTGCCGCGCTTGGTCAGTCCCCAGCGGACGATGAAGACGGTCTGGTCGGCGAGCGCGGCCAGCAGCTTGCCCTCCGACACCGCCAGGACCGGCGGCGAATCCAGGACCACGCGGTCGTAGTTGACCGACAGGCGCGACAGCAGCTGATGCATGCCGGACGAGCCCAGGGCATCCTGCGGCAGCGACGGGCCGTGACCGGCGGGGATGACGTGCAGGCCGGTGCGCGGATCGACCTGGATCGCGTCCTCCAGCGCCGCGGTGCCGGCCAGCACCTCCGACAGGCCAAGGGTGTTGGCCATGCCCAGCATCTCGTGCAGGCTCTTCCGCCGCAGGTCGCAGTCGACCAGGATCGTCCGCTGGCCGGCGTTGGCGCAGGTGCGGGCGAAGGCCGCGGCGACCGAGCTCTTGCCCTCGCCCGGAACCGACGAGCTGAACAGGATCACCCGGTGCCGCCCGTCGGGGTTGGCGAGCAGAAGCGAGGTGCGCAGGTTCTGCATCGATTCCGCGAAGGCGGAGATCGGCTTGTCGACCACATAGCTGGCAGGCGATCCGCCGAAGCGCGGGATGCGCGGCACGATGCCCAGGCTGCGCACGCCGGTCGCCAGTTCGAACTGGTGCGGGCTGCGGAAGCCGCCGTCGGCCCGTTCGCGCAGCATGGCGAGAAGCACGCCCAGCGTGCCCGACGCCACCAGCGCCAGCAGCACGATCAGCTTGCGGTTGGGCTGCGACGGGTCGAGCGGGATCGACGCCTCCGACACCACGCGGGCGTCGGGCTGGCGCATGTCGGTCTGCGCCGCGATCTGCTGCGACCGGGTCAGCAGCGCTTCGTACATCGATTGCGCGGTGGTGGCGTCGCGTTCCAGGGTGCGCAGGCCGACGGTCGCCTGCTGCTGTTCGTTCTGCTTGAGCTCGGCCTGATCCAGGCTGGCCTTCAGCGCCTGCTCGCGGCCCTTCGCCAGTTCCACCTCGTTGCCGAGGTTGGAGACGATCTTGCCGACATCGGCCTTGATCTGGCCTTGCAGGTCGCGCAGCTGGCTCTGAAGGGCCTGCAGCATCGGGTGCCTGTTGCCGTAGCGGTTGGTGGCGTCGGCGATCTGCCGCTGCAGATCGACCTCGCGTTCGCGCAATGCCTGGATCAGCGGGGATCCCAGCACGTCGCCGACCGCCGAGGCGCCGCGCGGCGAATTGGCCATCGCGGTGACGTCGCGCAGCTTGGTCTCCGCCTCCTGCCGCTTGGTGCGGGCCAGGATGTAGTCGGCGTTCAGCTGGCTCAGCTGCTGGCCGACCACGGTGCTCTCATTGACCGAGGAGGTGGTCAGGCCATGCTGTGTCCGGTACTTCTCCACCGCGTCGCCGGTGGTCTGTGCTTCCCGGCGCAGGTCTGCCAGCCGCTCTTCCAGCCATTGGGTGGCGCGCTTGGACGCCTTGAACTTCTCGTCGAGCTGGTCGACCAGATACAGGTCGGCCATGGTGTTGGCGATCAGGGAGGCCTTGCGCGGATCCTCGCTGTCGAAGCTGACGGCGATGACGTAGGAGCGGCCCTGCGGCCGGACCGACGTGTTGTCGAGCACCTCGTTGACCACCGAGGTCAGATGGTTGCGCTCGATCTCCTCGGGCGACAGCGGCACGCCGCCGGTCTGCTTCCAGCTGTCGGGGATCCAGTTGCGCGGGTTCAGCGCCGCCACCCAGCCGGGGGGCGGTGGCCGCAGCGAGGCGTTGAATTCCGGATCGTTCATCAGCTTCAGCTTCGCCACCACCTTCTCGGCGAAGGCGGGCGACTTCAGGATGGCGACCTCGCTCTGCAGGGAGCTGATGTCGGGCGTCATGTCGGAGACCACCCCCTCGAAATTGAGGACGGTGTTCTTGCGATGCTCGACCATGATCAGGGTCTCGGCCGTGTAGAGCGGCGTCATCCGGAACGCGGCGAGGACCGCCAGTCCGGTGCCGACCACGACCACCGTGCCGATCAGCAGCTTGTGCCGCCGCAACAGCCCGGTGGTCCGGCGTACCGCACTGGCCGCACTGGCCGACAGATCGTAGGAGATTCCGGGGGAGACGGAACCTGGGCCCCGCCGAGACTCAGGGGTGTTGCGTCGGGGTTGATCCTGAAGTTCCTGGGTGGCCAAGGGGGTCCTCCTCGCGTAACGACCGAATGCGCGGCCATAGGACCGTCCGTTAGCCCGATCCGCCGTTTCGGACAGTGGCTGCTGTCCGGCGGGCAGGCTCGGCGGTTCGTCCGATTGGCTGAAACGCAGTGTTAGTCCAGCCGTTGCATCGGCCATCCAGTGCATGCGGCGAGCAATGGGCGCGCAGTGGGTAGCCTTCCTGACCCTGTTGCAGTGCAGTATGGACCGCGGGGCCAGGACGGGGAATAATAGGGGTTACTCGGAAGGACAGGTTCCATGACGAACGAACGAGCGGGCGAACGAGCGGGCGAACGAGCGGGCGAACGGACCGACTGGGCTGCGCTGATCCCCACGCTCTTCCCCACGCTGGCCAGGCTCGAACCGGACTCGGCAGCCTGCCTGGGCAACGCCGGCCGGCGGGTGAACGTTCCGCGCGGAACCGTCCTGTTCCGTGCCGGCGACCGTTGTCACACCTTCATGATGGTGCTGGACGGCGCCGTACGGGTGCAGATGGCGTCGGAAACCGGGCGCGAGATCGTGTTGTACCGCGTCTCCCGCGGGGAGACCTGCATCGTCACCACCGCCTGCCTGCTGACCGACAACCCCTACAGCGCCGAAGCGGTGGCGGAGACCGACATCGACGCGGTGGCGCTGGCGGCCGGCCCCTTCCACGATCTGGTGGCCCGCTCCGCCGCCTTCCGCAACTTCGTCTTCGCGTCTTTCGGCAACCGGCTGACCGGCATGATGATGCTGATCGAGGAGGTCGCCTTCGGCCGCGTCGACCTGCGCCTCGCCCGTTTCCTGGCCGACCGCCGCGACGGTGCCGGGGGGCTGGACATCACGCATCAGGCGCTGGCCGTGGAACTGGGGACCGCGCGGGAGGTGGTGAGCCGCCAGTTGAAGGAATTTGAGCGCCGCGGCCTCGTGGCCCTGTCGCGCGGACGGATCCAGGTGCTTGATGCGGCGGAGTTGGCGGCTCTGACCGGAGGTCATCTATGACTTAGGGTTTACACTTAAATGCTATGCACACCAACTTTTGCGCTACAAAGAATATGAGCAATAGGATAGAGTCAGTCATTCCTTAGACGGAGGATTGCGTCATGATGTGCCGTCACGATACCCCACCGTCTGCGTGATCCGACAAATCCGCAACCATAGCCGCGAATGCAACAGCCTGCCTGCACGCGAAATGCTGCTGCGGATCGAACGGCGGATCATCCAATTTCTCGAAGAGGGACAGGTATCACCATCCGTCCCGTGGCCCGACCGACATTGCGTAGCCAAGTGTGATTCCATCACAGACGGAAGGACGGCCCAGGCGTAGAGCGGTGGACATCACCACACAAACACGACAGGTGCCGTCATGAATTGCCGCAATGTGGGCCCGGTGGATCGCGCGCTGCGCGCCATCGTCGGGCTGATCCTGCTTTCGCTGACCGTCGTCGGGCCGCAGACCCTGTGGGGGCTGGTCGGGCTGGTGCCGCTGCTGACGGCGTTCGTCGGCTACTGCCCGGCCTATACGCTGCTGGGCGTCAAGACCTGCCGCACGGAAGACCGCACCGCCTGACGGGCGCATCAGCCCGCCATGCGAACGGCCCGCTCCCTTCCGGGGGCGGGCCGTTCGTGTTTTCGCGGAAAGCGCCGGGCCGGGGAGTCAGGCGCGCGGGGCGTGCTTGTTCAGGATGCGCTGCAGGGTGCGCCGGTGCATCTTCAGGCGGCGCGCGGTCTCGGAGACGTTGCGGTCGCACTGTTCGAAGACGCGCTGGATATGCTCCCACCGCACGCGGTCGGCCGACATCGGGTTTTCCGGCGGCTGGGGCAGCGGACGCCCATCGGCCAGCAGGGCCGATTCGACGGCGTCGGCGTCGGCGGGCTTGGGCAGATAGTCGACCGCACCGGCCTTCACCGCCGCGACGGCGGTGGCGATGTTGCCATAGCCGGTCAGCATGACGACGCGGGCGTCGGGGCGGGCGTCGCGCAGGGCGGACACCACGTCCAGCCCGTTGCCGTCGCCCAGCCGCAGATCGACCACCGCGAAGGCGGGCGCGGATTCCTGCGCCACCTCGATGCCGAGCTGCACGCAATCGACCGCGACGACGTTGAAGCCGCGCTTTTCCATGGCGCGGGCCAGCCGCGTGCGGAAGGGGGCGTCGTCGTCGACGATCAGGAGGCTGCGGGTGACGTCGCCAGTGAAGGTCAGCTTGACGGCATCGCCCGACAGCAGGTCATCGGTTGTTTTGAGGGTGTCCACCGTAAAACCTCACTTCTTGGCGTTGATGGTCTTCCAGCGCACGGAAATCCGCGCACCACTGCCGCCCTGATTGGAGTGCCCGCGGCGGTCTGATCGGCGGGCGGGGTGCCGGCCGGCGGATTGTTGGTGTAGCGCACCGTCGCGCCGGTCTTCTCCAGCAGCGTCTGCGCGATGAAGATGCCCAGGCCCATATGCCCGCCGCCGGTCTGCCCCTTGGGGCCGGAGCGCTCGCCGCGCACGGACAGGTACGGCTCGCCGATGCGGCCCAGCAGATGGGGCGGGAAGCCCGGTCCGTCGTCCATCACCGTGATGGTGACGCCGCGGCCGTCCCACGCGGCGGCGACCGTCACCTTGTGGCGGGCGAACTGGTGGGCGTTCTGGATGAAGTTGCCGATGCCGTGGATGATCTCCGGGCTGCGGCGCAGGAAGGGTTCCTCCGCCTCGCCGACCGGGTGCGGTTCCACGACGAAGTCGATGTGCCCCAGCCGATGCGGCGCCGCGGCGGCTTCGATCAGCGTGGTCAGCGGCAGCCGTTCGAACGGGTCGCCGCCGTCGGCCTCGGGCTTGCGCGCCAGATCGGCCAGGATCTCGCGGCAGCGCATCACCTGACTCTGCAGAAGCTCGACATCCTCGCCATAGGGGCTGTCGGGCGGCAGGTCGCGCGCCAGTTCCTTCGCCACCACGGCGATGGTGCCGAGCGGCGAGCCCAACTCGTGCGCGGCAGCGGCGGCGAGCGCACCCAGTGCGCCGAGGCGCTGTTCGCGGGCAAGCGCCACCTGCGAGGCGGCGAGCGCATCGGCGAAGCGCCGCGCCTCGGCGGCGACGCGGAACACATAGCCGGCGATGAAAACCGACGACACCGACAGCGACAGCCACACGCCGAAGGCATAGAGCGGCGCCATGGAACGCACCGGCTCCTCCCACGGCAGCGGGAAGTGCCAGAGGGCGAGCGCGGTCAGGCAGATCAGGTTCAGCCCGGTCAGCAGCACCGTGCTGTAGCGCGACAGGATGGCGGCACCCACGGTCATCGGCGCCAGCAGCAGGATGGCGAAGGGGTTGCTCAGGCCACCGGTCAGATAGAGCAGCAGCGTCAGCTGCAGCATGTCGTAGCTGAGATACAGCGCGGCGTCGCGGTCGGCCAGCCGCAGCCGGCCGCCCTGCTGGGCCATTGCCACCACGTTCAGCAGGGCCGACGCGCTGACGGCGGCCAGAACCGGCCCCAGCGGCAGCGGGAAGCCCAACCCCAGGCTGACGAAACCGACCGCCGCCAGCTGCCCGATCACCGCGACCCAGCGGATCAGGATCAGCGTGCGCAGCGTGATGCGGCCGTCGGGCTGCGCCCATTGCGGCGGCGCCGCGGCCGGAACCGGGGCTGGCAATACGCTGGCGAGCGTCACCATGATCCATACCCCCGGCCTGCAAGCCCGTCGCCCGCATGCCCCTGGCGGTTGCGGCTCCCGCCGCCATATTCTGTGCCCATGACCGAGCGAACCATTCCACAGCATCCGTCCGCCATCCGGGTGGCCGGGCTGACCAAGCGCTTTCCCACGCCCGGCGGCGGGGAGGTGACGGCGGTCGACGCCATCGACTTCACCGTGCCGCGCGGCAGCGTGACCGGCCTTCTGGGCGGCAACGGTGCGGGCAAGACGACGACCATCTCGATGCTGCTGGGGCTTTTGCTGCCGACGGCCGGGACGGTGGAGATCCTGGGCGTCGACATGGCGCGCCATCGGCATGCCGTGCTTCCGCGCATGAACTTCTCCTCCCCCTACGTCGAACTGCCCCATCGGCTGACGGTGCGGGAGAACCTTACCGTCTATGCCCACCTCTACGGTTTGACATGCGTCAAAAAGCGCGTCCGAGAATTGTCCGAGCATCTTGACCTGACGCGTTTTCTCGATCGCCCGTCCGGCGGGCTGTCGGCGGGGCAGAAAACCCGCGTCGCACTGGCGAAAGCGCTGCTGAACGACCCGGAGCTTCTGCTGCTGGACGAGCCGACGGCCTCGCTCGACCCCGACACCGCCGACTGGATCCGGACATATCTTGAGCGGTACCGCGCCCGCACCGGCGCCACCATCCTGCTCGCCTCCCACAACATGCTGGAGGTGGAAAGGCTGTGCGACGGCGTGCTGATGATGCGGCAGGGACGGATCGTCGACCGCGGCGCGCCGTTGGCCCTGCTCGCCCGCTATGGCCGCCAGACGTTGGAGGAAGTGTTCCTGGACATCGCCCGCGCCTGCGACGGCTCGACGCTCCTGGCCGGGGAGGCCGCCGATGCCGCCGAATGACGCGACCGCCGCCCATCCGGTCCCGCGGGCCGACTTCTCGCTGCGCCGGGTCGGCGCCATGGTGCTGCGCTATTGTATCTGCTGCGCGGGTCATGGCCGCGCATCCTGGAGCTGGCCTATTGGCCGACCATGCAGATGATCCTGTGGGGCTACATCAACCAGTTCATGGCCTCGACCAGCGGCGGCGGCAGCGGCTGGGTGGCGCAGGGGGCCGGCGTGCTGGTCAGCGCCGTCCTGCTGTGGGACGTGCTGTTCCGCGGCCAGCTCGGGGTATCCATCTCCTTCCTGGAAGAGATGTGGTCGCGCAACCTGGGCCATCTGTTCGTCAGCCCGCTCCGCCCCGGCGAATGGGTGACGGCGCTGATGACCATGAGCCTGCTGCGCACCCTGATCGGCGTGCTGCCGGCGGCGGCGCTGGCGATTCCCTTCTTCGGCTATTCGGTCTTCGCGCTCGGCCTGCCGCTGGCAGCCTTCTTCGCCAACCTGATCGTGCTGGGCTGGTCGCTGGGGCTGCTGATCGTGGCTCTGATCCTGCGCTACGGCATGGGGGCGGAGGGGTTGGCCTGGATCGTCGTCTTCATGCTGGCCCCGGTCAGTGCGGTCTATTATCCGGTTTCGGTCCTGCCGGCGTGGCTCCAGCCGGTCTCGCTGGCCCTGCCGTCGGCCCATGTGTTCGAGGGCATGCGGGCGCTGGTGTTCGAGGGCGTCCTGCGCTGGGACCATCTGGCCTGGGCGGTCGGGCTGAACGCGCTCTACATGGCGGCCGGCGTGGCGGTGTTCCTGTACGCCTTCCGGCAGGCGCGGGTGCGTGGCGCATTGCTGCAAACGGGCGAATGATCGGTAGAGTATGCGCCCGACACCGTCATTGACACCGGAGACCGCCATCATGACTGCCTCTGCCTCCCGCCCCGACCTGTTCGACCGGCTCGTCGCCGAGGCACGGCCGGACTGGTCGGCCTATGTCGACCACGCCTTCGTGCGCGGGATGGGCGACGGGACTCTGCCGCAGGCGTGCTTCCGCCATTATCTGGTGCAGGATTACCTGTTCCTGATCCATTTCGCCCGTGCCTATGCGCTGGCCATCTACAAGGGCCGCGACCTGCGCGAGATGCGGGCGTCGCTGGGCGGGCTGAAGGCGATCCTGGACGTGGAGATGGACCTGCATGTCGGCCTGTGCGCCGGCTGGGGCCTGTCGGCGACCGAATTGGAACAGGCGGCGGAGGCGAAGGCGACGATGGCCTACACCCGCTATGTGCTGGAGACCGGCCTGCGCGGCGACCTGCTGGACCTGCATGTCGCGCTCAGCCCCTGCATCATCGGCTATGCCGAGATCGGCCGGCGGCTGGCGGCCCGGCCCGGCGCGCTGGACGACGCCAACCCCTACCGCGTCTGGATCACGGAGTATGCGGGCGAGGCTTATCAGGAGGTGGCACGGGCAGCACGGGAGAATTTGGACGGCTGGCGGCCGACGGCATGACGGAGGCGCGCTTCCCCCGCTTGGCTACGGTGTTCCGGCAGGCCTGCCGGTTGGAAGCGGATTTCTGGGAAATGGGGATGACGCTGGCGGGGTGAGTGTCGGCTTCGAATTGCCCCCACCCTAACCTCGCAAGGAGCAGACTCTTTTCACCCCAGCGTATGCTCCAGCAGAATCTTCGCCCCCAGACCGATCAGCACCACGCCGCCGGCCATCTCCGCCCAGCGGCCCAGATGCTTGCCGGCCGCGCGGCCGATCAGCACGCCGCCGAACGCCACCGCGAAGGTCACGGCGCCGATCAGCGCCGATGTCGTCACCATGTCCACATCGACCAGCGCCAGACCCGCCCCCACGGCGGCGGCGTCGATGCTGGTGGCGACGGCGGTGGTCAGCAGGGCCAGCCATTCGGACCGCATGCTGCGCACCGGACCGCAATCCTCTTCGCCCTCATCCTCGCCGTCCATGATGGCGTTGCGCAGCATCGCGCCGCCGACGGCCAGCAGCAGGCCGAAGGCGATCCAGTGATCGACCGATTCGACGAGGCTGGCGAAGGCGATGCCGACACCCCAGCCGACCAGCGGCATCGCGAACTGGCAGATGCCGAAGGCCGCGCCCACGCGCACCGCCTCGGGCAGGCCGGCGCGGCGCGAACAAGCACCGCGGCCGAGTGCGGCGGCAAAGGAATCCATGGAAAGGCTGAAGGCGAGCACGAGGGACGTGGCGATCATGGCTATTCCCAGGCCAGACAACGCAGTGGAAACGGACGGACTCCGGCTGGCCGCAGAGATGCCCGATCCACTGGTCTCGCCGGGTCGGCCCGCTGGCCGCCGTGCGCGCCATGGCGGTAACGGCCGGAGGCCGGAACCATCCAAGTCTGTTGACGCGAACCCCGCCCGGTCCGAATGCCGGCGGGTGGCTACTCCCCAATGACGGCGGAAGTCCTACAGGGACTAGGGGCTTCGGTCAAGCGCCCGATTGCCGCAGGTGCGAATTGCGGCCGCGCAGGTAGGTGGCGGCCACCGACCGGTCGTCGCCCAGCGTCATTTGAATGAACAGCTCCTCCTCCAGGTCGCCGTCGACCGCCTTCATGCGATGTCGCATAGCCGGCGTGGCGGCGGGGTCGAGAACGACGAGGTCGGCCCAGCAGCCGGGCTCCAGACTGCCGATCTCGTCGGCCATGCCCAGCGCCTCGGCATTGCCGCGGGTCATCCAGTGCAGGGCCGACAGCGCCGGCAGGTTTTGGCGCCGCAGCTGCAGCACCTTGTAGGCCTCCGCCGCCGTGCGCAGCATCGAATAGCTGGTGCCGCCGCCGACATCGGTGGCGATGGCGGTGCGCACCAGCCGCTCCGGCTTCGACAGGGTGTCGAGGTCGAACAGGCCGCTGCCGATGAACAGGTTGCTGGTCGGGCAGAAGACGGCGACCGACCCGCTTTCCGACAGCCGGCACATCTCCGCCTCCGACAGATGGATGCAGTGGCCGAACAGCGAGGTCGGACCCAGCAGCCCGAAACGGTCGTAGACGTCGGTGTAGTCGCGGGCGCCGGGGAACAGGCGGCGCACCTCGGCGATCTCGTCGGTGTTCTCCGACAGGTGGGTCTGCATGTGGACGCCGGGATGCTCGCGCAGCAGCGCGCCCGCCGCCTCCAGCTGCGCCTCGGTCGAGGTGATGGCGAAGCGCGGGGTGACGGCATAGCGCTGCCGCCCCTTGCCGTGCCAGCGGTCGATCAGTGCCTTGCCGTCGCGATAGCTGCTCTCCGCCGTGTCGGTCAGGGCCGGCGGGGCGTGGCGGTCCATCATCACCTTGCCGGCGATCAGCCCGGCGCCGCGCGCCTCGGCTTCGGCGAACAGGGCGTCGACCGACTGCGGATGGACAGAGCCGTAGACCACCGCCGTGGTCGTGCCGTTGCGCAGAAGCTCGTCCATGAAGAAGGCGGCGTTGGCGGCGGCATGGGCCGGATCGGCGAAGCGCTGCTCCTCGATGAAGGTGTATTTCTCCAGCCAGTCGAGCAGCTGCGCGCCGTATGAGGCGATGACCTGGGTCTGCGGGAAATGGATGTGGGTGTCGATGAAGCCCGGCAGCACCAGCTTGCCGCCGTGGTCGTCGACCGCCACCCCCTCCGGCACCCGGCCGCGCAGGTCCGACCAGTCCCCGACCTCCAGAATCCGCCCGTCGGCCCCCACCAGCAGCAGCCCGTCCTCGTGATGACGCACGGCATCGAAATCGCCCGGCCCGGCAGGCGCGCGGTGGAAGCTGAGCAGGCGTCCGCGGATGGCGGCGGACACGGGCGTGGCGACGGACTGGTCGGGCATGGGGATCCGGTTCGCTTCGATAGCTATGAGGGAGGGTTACTTAATGTCCCCCGACCACGCCGCCAACACCGCGCGCTCCTGCGGGGTGATTGCGGTGATGTTGGCGGGGGGCATGGCGCTGCTGAAACCGGCCTGCAGGCGGATCTGCTCGGCATGGCGGCGGATGCCGTCGCCTTCCAGCACCACGCCGCGCGGCGGGGTGGCGATGCCCTCCCACACCGGCTGGGCGGCGTGGCACATGCTGCAGCGGGTGGCGACGATCTCCTCGACCTGGGCATAGCCGACCTTCACCGGCGTTGCCGCGGCCGTGTCGCCGCCGGCAGGCCCCATGGTGCTGAGCCAGACGCAGCCCAGCATACCGGCGGCGGCAACGCCCCAGGTCCACCAGGGCGTCGGCTTGCCGGCATGGCGGCTGTTGAAGAAGTGGCGGATCGCCGTGCCGACCGCCAGCACCAGCGCCACCATCACCCAGTTGTAGCGGGTGGAGCTGACCAACGGGTAATGGTTGGACAGCATCAGGAAGACGACCGGCAAGGTCAGATAGTTGTTGTGCAGCGACCGCTGCTTGGCCTGCTTGCCCAGCGCCGGATCCGGCGTCTCGCCGCGCAGCATGGCGGCCACCGTCTTGCGCTGGTTGGGGATGATCAGCATGAAGACGTTGCAGGCCATCATGGTCGCCATCAGCGCACCGACCTGCAGCATGGCGCCGCGCCCGCTGAAGATCTTCGTCATGCCCCAGGCGGTCGCCACCAGCAGCACGAAGCCGGCAACCGCGAGCGCACCGTCGTTGCGGCCCAGCGGCGACTTGCACATCAGGTCATAGGCGACCCAGCCCGCCACCAGCACCGCGACGCTGATCGCCACCGCCTGCCAGGGACCGAGCGCCATCACGTCCTGGTCGATCAGGAACAGGTCGGCGCCGCGGTAGTACAGCACGCACATCAGGAAGAAGCCGCTGAGCCACGTCGCGTAGGATTCCCACTTGAACCAGGTCAGCTCCTCCGGCAACTGCGGCGGCGCGACCATGTATTTGGTCATGTGGTAGAAGCCGCCGCCGTGGATCTGCCACGCATCGCCCGCCGTCCCGGACGGCGCGCCTGCGCGCCGGCGCAGCGAGGCGTCGAGATGGATGAAGTAGAAGGACGATCCGATCCAGGCGATGGCGGTGATGACGTGCAGCCACCGCGCCAGGGCGTTGATCCACTCCCACAGGATGGGCTCCATCACACGCGCGCTCCTTCCGCTCAAGGTCCGGGCCGCTCAAGGTCCGGGCCGCACAGGGTCCGGGCCGCACAGGGTCCGGGACCGGCCTCTCCGGCGTGGAGTCTACGGCGAGTGTGCGGGTGCGGAAAACCGTGCTCCTGTCCCAACAGCTTCAAAAAATGGCGAAAGATGGAGGACCACCGCGCGGAACTTCACCCCGCCAGCTCCGCCGGAACCGGAAGCTCCTCCCCCTCCTCGCGGCGGAGCATCCAGACCAGCCAGCGTTCGGTGTGGATCAGGAGGCGCCGGGTCTCCACGCTGTCGCAGCTGCGGCTGTGTTCACGCAACAGTCGGATGGCGCGGTAAATGGCGCATTGAGGGTCGGCGGATCGTTCCGGCACGGCGGATTCCCTGGTGGGCGGTGAAGTCCTCCGACACATAGCGGACCGGCCCGCAACCAAAGCGTGATCTTTCTTGGCCCGAAGCCCGTCGCAACCCGGCCGGCTTGTCTGCGCTTGCCCCTATCTGCTGCATTTATTCAATGTTATATCTTCCGGCATAGTTCCAGGGTCGGAACGCTGCCGCCCCCATGGCCGTTCGTCAACCCGCTGCCCCGGAGGCCGCCATGACCGACACGCCGAACGCCGCGGACGCCGGCATTATCGACGAGGAACAGGTCTCCCTCCTGCTGGAGGTGCTGACCGCCGAGGATTGGAGCGCCTCGCTGGACGGTTTCGCCGACAACGGCCGCAAGACCGTCGATGGCATGATCGCCCAGGCCCGTGCCGGGGAGCCGCACAACCGCACGGCCCACACGCTGAAGGGCACCTCGCTGAACCTCGGCGCGGCGGCGCTCGGCCGTCTGGCCAAGGAACTGGAACAGGCCCCGTCCGCCGCGGTCCTGGCGCAGGAGGACCGGCTCTACGACCTGCTCGACCGCTCCCTCGCCGCCCTGCGCACCCGCAAGCCCGTGAGCGTCTGAACGGGTAGGCAGGCGGCCGCACTTGCACCAACAGGCGGTCCAGCCCCCCACGTTCGGACAGGTATGCACGGCACAAAAGCCTTCCTGCGGCGTTGTCCATCCAGGACCACGACCAGAGAGGCGACATGAGCGAGCTTGCGCACGATCTCGACC
>NZ_VUOI01000029.1:25000-49692 GCF_015390205.1 Azospirillum sp. INR13 | reverse complement strand
GTCCGCGGTGATCGGCGTTCCGCACCCGGACTTCGGCGAGGCGGTGGCGGCGGTGGTTCTACGCCGGCCGGGTGCGGACGCTGTCGACGAGGCGGCGGTGATCGGCGCCTGCCGGGAGCAGCTCGCCAACTTCAAGGTGCCGAAGGTGGTGGTCTTCTTGGAGGAGCTCCCGCGCAACGCCATGGGCAAGGTGCAGAAGAACCTGCTGCGGGAGACGTACCGGGGGCTGTTCGGCTGAGTGCGGGGGGGCCGCACCGGCCCCCAAGAAATCGCTTGTCCATCATGGTGCTTACGGTCCGCGGGCTTCGGAGTTCTTCTTCGCTCGCTCCTGCTTGGCCTTATCGTGATGCCATTTGACGGCGAAGAACATGCCCGTTCCCAGCACGATGATCTTGAACGGAAAGAAGACTAAAGGGAACCAATCATACATTGCGGTAGTCGGCCTTCAGTGTCTGGAGCAAGTTGTCGGCCGCATCGGTTGTCGATCCGGTGTCGGCTGACGTCAGGCTATTGAACGGGGTGGTCCGTTGTGAGGTCTTGCGGTCGGTGACTGCCGATTGCGGCATCGACAATGCTGCACCGGCATGGGAACGCCCGACAGGATCCGTCGCCATGGTCATGTCCCCGCCGTCCGGTTTGTATCCCATTCAGACTGGGTCTTTTCGCGGAGGTGTTGGCGGGAACTTAGACTCTTGAAGTCCAAAAGCAAGTGCCTTCAGGCTCAAGGCGGGGCGGCGGGAAAATGGCCCGACAGCAAGGTGCGACGGAACCTGCCAAGGCCGGCGTCGCCTCGCCGGGGGATGGTCATGCAATGATGTCCCATCGGCGGGGATGGCATGCTGATGTAGGATGGCGGCGGAGCAGCGCCCGATGTCCGCGGCGGCTGCCGGGAATGCCGCCATGCCTGTCGAACCCTTCACCCTGATCCTCTCCCTGCTTCAGCAGATGTGCGTCTATCTGGTGATCGCCTATCTGCTGAGCCGGACGCCGCTGTTCCTTCCGCTGACCCATGTGACGGTGCGCTGGCCGCACAAGCTGGCCTGCTATGTGATCTTCTCGATCTTCTGCATCATGGGACCTATTTCGGCCTGCACATCGACGACAGCATCGCCAACACCCGCGCCATCGGTGCGGTTCTGGGCGGCATCTTCGGCGGGCCGTCGGTCGGGCTGGCGGTCGGGCTGACCGGGGGCATGCACCGCTATTCGCTGGGCGGCATGTCGGCAGTGGCCTGCGCCATCTCCACCATGGCGGAAGGGCTGATCGGCGGGCTGGTCCATCGCCACATGGTGCGCCAAGGCCGGATCGAGCCGCTGTTCAACCCCTTGCGCGTCGGTGCCGTGACCTTCGTGGCCGAGTTGGTGCAGATGCTGATCATCCTTGCGGTGGCGCGGCCCTTCGAGGCGGCGGTGCATCTCGTCGAGGTGGTGGCCGCCCCGATGATCGTCGCCAATACGCTGGGCGCGGCGCTGTTCATGCGCATCCTGCTGGAGCGCCGCGTCCTGGACGAGAAGCAGTCCAGCGCCTTCTCCGCCAAGGCGCTGAAGATCGCCGCGCGCTGCGACGGCGTGCTGCGCGGCGGCTTCAACAGCGAGAACAGCACCCGCGTTGCCCGCATCATCTATGAGGAGACCGGCGTCGGCGCCGTCGCCATCACCGACCGCGAGAAGCTGCTGGCCTTCATCGGCATCGGCGACGACCACCATCTGCCCGGCACGCCGATCAGTTTCGCGCCAGACGCATCAGGCCATCGCCAACAACCAGGTGATCTATGCCGACGGCAACGAGGTGGCCTATCGCTGCTCGATCAGCCCGGCCTGTCGGCTGGGGGCGGCGCTGGTGATCCCGCTGGTCGGCGAGGATGGCGGGGTGATCGGCACCATCAAGCTGTACGAGCCGAAGACCAAGATCTTCTCCACCATCAACCGGACGCTGGGCGAGGGCGTCGCCCGCCTGCTGTCCAACCAGATCCTGGCCGGCCGCTACGAGAAGCAGAAGGCCCTGCTGGCGCAGTCGGAGATCAAGCTGCTGCACGCCCAGGTGAACCCGCATTTCCTGTTCAACGCGCTGAACACCATCTCCGCCGTCATCCGCAACGATCCGGAACGGGCGCGCCAGCTGGTGCAGAACCTGTCGACCTTCTTCCGCAAGAACCTGAAACGCCCCAGCGAGACGGCGACGCTGGCCGACGAGGTCGAGCATGTCAGCGCCTATCTGCAGATCGAGCTTGCGCGCTTCACCGGCCGGCTGGCGGTGGAGATCGACGTGCCGGACGATTTGCGCCATGCCGCCCTGCCCGCCTTCTCGCTCCAGCCGATGGTGGAAAATGCGATCAAGCACGGCACGGCGCAGCTGCTGGGCGACGGCCATGTCCGGATCGCGGCGAGGCGGGAGGGCGGCGACTGCTGCTGTCGGTTGAGGACAATGCCGGGCTTTACGAGGCGAAGCCGGGCGGCGACGGGTTGGGCATGACCATCGTCGACCGCCGGATCCGCAACCGCTACGGTGAGGCGTACGGCGTTTCCATCGCCTGCGATCCCGACGTCTTCACCCGCGTCACCCTGCGCCTCCCCCTGCCCGCCGAAGAAACGGTTCCCGCGTGATGGCCCGCTCCCCGATGGTCTTCCCCTTGATGGTCTGCCCATGATGAACATCCTGATCGTCGACGACGAGCCGCTGGCGCGGGAGGAACTGCGCCGGATGCTGGAGGAGGCCGCCGACATCCGTGTCGTCGGCGAATGTGCCAACGCCATCGAAGCCATCGGCGCCATCAACCGGCAGACCCCGGACGTGGTGTTCCTCGACATCCAGATGCCGCGGGTCAGCGGGCTGGAGATGCTGAGCATGCTGGACCCAGATCGCATGCCGCGCATCGTCTTCCTGACCGCCCATGACGAGTATGCCGTCAAGGCTTTCGAGGAACATGCCTTCGACTATCTGCTGAAGCCGGCCGATCCGGCGCGCCTGGCCAAGACCCTGCAGCGGCTGCGCCGCCAGCATGCCCCGCAGGAGGTCGGCGTGCTGCCGGGAGCGGCCGAGCTGCGCCACATCCCCTGCACCGGGGTCAACCGCATCACCCTGATGAAGCTGGCGGACGTCGAGTATGTCGTCTCCCGCCCGGCCGGCGTCTATGTGGTGGGAGAGGACGGGCAGGAACGCTTTACCGAATTGACGCTGCACACCATCCAGGAAAAGAGCCAGCTGTTCCGCTGCCACCGCCAGTTCCTGGTCAACCCGGAGCGCATCCGGGAAATCCATTTCGTCGATGGCGGTCTGGCGGAGATCCTGACCACCGGCGGCCACACCGTGCCGGTCAGCCGGCGCTTCCTGGGGCCGCTGAAGGAACGGTTGGGGATGGGGTGAGGCTGCGTGTTTATGCTCAACGCCTGTCGGCCGTCATTCCCGCGAAGGCGCATGGGCGCTAACTTACCGGACCTTTGCGCGCCTCCCGATGGCCCCGCACCTTTCCGCTCGTCATCCCCGCGCAGGCGGGGATCCAGGTTAACCCATTGGTTTCTCTCGGGGAACACTGGCTCCCCGCCTGCGCGGGGATGACGCAAGGTTCCTTTTGTTCCAGAAGCTTAGCAATGCCTGGAAGTGTGTGAATGCCATATCGAAGGCGGGAATGACGGCCGGGAGAAGTTCAGGCCGTGATCCGATGTAACGGACATGGAGCGCAACAGCGCACCGGATGGACAAGCGCATCGGGCCGGTGTACAAACCGCTCCGAACGAGGTGGAGTGTTCGCTCACTTCCCTAATATGCCCAGTTTTGAAAGACAGAAGCCCATGGCTCCACGCCTGGACAGCCGCGCCCGGCGGCGGGCCATCGTCGATGCCGCCTTGCCGCTTTTCGCGCGCAAGGGCTTCGCCGCGCAGGAGCGCAGCGGGCATCTGGTCTTCGTGCCTCCCCCGTCGCCGCCGGAGGGCGGACCCCCGCCGCCGGAGGGCGGACCCCCGCCGCCGGAGGCGGACCCCCGCCGCCGGAGGGCGGACCCCCCGCCGCCGGAGGCGGACCGACGAATGACGAATCCACACCCGAGAAAGCGGAGTAGCCGATCGTGACCCTGGATCATTCGCCAAAGACCGAGACGTCGTTCGGGCATCCGGCGTCGGAGCCGGGCCACGGCACGCCGCCGTCCCCGCCGCGCCCGCCGCGCAAGCCCGTCACCCGCGGGCGGCTGACCGTGCGCATCATCATCATGCTGGTGGTGCTGGGGCTGCTGGGGCGGCGCTGTACGCTTCAACAGCTTCCGCGCCAAGGCCATCGCCGACTTCTTCGCCAACAACAAGCCGCCGCCCACCCCGGTGGCGCTGGCGGAGGCGACGGTGCAGACGGTGCCGAAATACCTGTCCGCCATCGGCACGCTGCAGGCGGCGCGTCAGGTCACGGTGGCGCCCGAGGTCGCGGGACGCGTCGACCGCATCCCCTTCGAATCGGGCGCCCGCGTCAAGGCCGGCGACCCGCTGGTGCAGCTGAACGACGCCACCGAGCAGGCCGACCTGCTGGCCCAGCGCGCCCAGGCGCGGCTGGCGGAGCTGAACCTCGAACGCTACCGCGACCTGCGCCGCAGCCAGGCCACGCCCCAGAGCAACGTCGACCAGTATCAGGCGCAGCTCGACGAGATCAACGCCAACATGAAGCGCACCAGCGCCCTGATCGGCCAGAAGCTGATCAAGGCGCCGTTCGACGGCGACTTGGGCATCCGGCAGGTGAACGTCGGCGACTACGTCAATCCCGGCGCCACCATCGTCACGCTGACCGACCTGTCGCAGCTCTACATCAACTTCACCCTGCCGGAGCAGGCCTTCCCCAGGCTGTCGTCGGCCAGGACGTGCTGATCAACGTCGACGCCCTGCCCGGCCGCGATTTCGGGGCGAAGATCACCACCATCGAGCCGCAGGTCAGCGCCGACACCCGCGCGGTCAAGGTGCAGGCGACCATGGACAACCGCGAGCGCCTGCTGCGGCCGGGCATGTTCGCCAACGTCCGCGTCGTCCTGCCGCCGCAGCCCAACACCCTGACCGTGCCGGAAACCGCGGTGGACTACACCGTCTACGGCGATTCCGTGTTCGTGGCGTCGTCGCAGAAGACCCCGGACGGCAAGGAGCAGCTGGTGGTGGAACGCAAGGCGGTGAAGACCGGCGACCGTCTGGCCAACCGGGTGGAGATCCGCAGCGGCATCAACCCCGGCGACCGCGTCGTGGTGTCGGGCCAGTTGAAGCTCGCCAACGGTGCCGCCGTCGTCCCGGCCGAGAGCAACCCGCTGACCCCGCCGCAGTCCCTGCCGCAGAACTGAGGCCGACGCCATGGGCAATTTCACCGACATCTTCATCCGCCGGCCCATCCTGTCCGTCGTGGTCAGCCTGCTGATCCTGCTGGTCGGCGCCCGCGCGATGCTGGAGCTGCCGATCCGGCAGTATCCCCAGCTGCAGAACACGGTCATCACCGTCACCACCAGCTATCCCGGCGCCTCACCCGAACTGATGCAGGGCTTCATCGCCACGCCGATCGAACAGGCGGTGTCCTCGGCCGAGGGGCTCGACTACCTGACCTCCTCCTCCACCCAGGGGCAGAGCGTCGTCACCGCCTATGTCCGGCTGAACTTCGATCCCAACGTCGCGATGACCGACGTGATGGCGAAGGTCAACCAGGTCAAATACCAGCTGCCGCGCGAGGCCAACGACCCGGTCATCCTGAAATCGACCGGCGAGACGACCTCGATCCTCTACATGGGCTTCTCCAGCCCCGACCTGTCGGGGGCGGCGATCTCCGACTATCTGACCCGCGTGGTGCAGGCCGGTGCTGTCCACGGTGGACGGCGTGGCGCGCGCCCAGATCCTGGGCGGCCAGACCTTCGCCATGCGCCTGTGGCTGGACCCGGTCAAGATGGCGGCGCGCGGCATCTCGCCCGCCGACGTGTCGGCCGCGGTCACCGCCAACAACTACCAGTCGGCGCCCGGCCAGACCAAGGGCGTCTTCGTCATCTCCAACGTCACCGCCAACACCGGCCTGACCGACGTCGAGCAGTTCCGCGACATGGTGGTGAAGGCCAAGGACGGGGCGCTGGTGCGCATGCGCGACATCGCCACGGTCGAACTCAGCTCCCGCAGCTTCGACGCCAGCGTGGCGATGAACGGGCAGCAGGCGATCTTCATCGGCGTCGACGCCACCCCCACCGGCAACCCGCTGAACATCGTCGCCGACATCCGCAAGATGGAGCCGGACCTGCGGCGCAACCTGCCGCCGGACATGAAGATGGAGATCGTCTATGACAGCACCCGCTTCATCCAGGCGTCCATCGACGAGGTGGTGAAGACGCTGCTGGAGGCGGTCGCCATCGTCATCGTCGTCATCTTCCTGTTCCTGGGGTCGTTCCGGTCGGTGCTGATCCCGATCGTCACCATCCCGCTGTCCATCATCGGCGCCGCCAGCTTCATGCTGGCGATGGGATTCTCGCTGAATCTGCTGACGCTGCTGGCGATGGTGCTCGCCATCGGCCTCGTGGTGGACGACGCCATCGTCGTGGTGGAGAACATCCACCGGCATATCGAGCACGGAAAATCGGCGGTCGCCGCATCGCTGATCGGCGCGCGCGAGATCGTCGGGCCGGTCGTCTCCATGACGATCACGCTGGCGGCGGTCTATGCGCCCATCGGCCTGCTGGGCGGCCTGACCGGCGCGCTGTTCCGCGAGTTCGCCTTCACGCTGGCCGCGGCGGTGATCGTGTCGGGCGTCGTGGCGCTGACGCTGTCGCCGATGATGTGCTCGGTCATCCTCAAGGAGGGCGGGTCCCAGGGCCGCTTCGCCGCCTTCCTCGACCGCCGGTTCGAGAAGCTGGCGGACTGGTACGAGCGGCGGCTGCACGGCACGCTGGACTACCGGGCGGCCACGCTGCTGTTCGCGGTCGGCATCCTGGCCAGCGTCGGCTACCTGTTCGCCAACACCATGTCGGAACTGGCGCCGGAAGAGGACCAGGGCATCCTGTTCGGCATCTCCAAGGCGCCGCAATACGCCAACCTCGACTACATCGACAGTTTCGGGAAGCAGATCGACGAGACCTTCGCCAGCTTCCCCGAGACCGACACCCGCTTCGTCCTGACCGGCATGCCGACCCTGAACCAGGGCTTCGCCGGCATGATCCTGAAGCCGTGGGACGAGCGCGAGCGGTCGGCCAAGGAGTTGCAGCCGCTGGCCCAGGCGGAGCTGAGCAAGGTGACGGGCATCAACGTGTTCCTGGTGTCGCCCCCTGCCCTGCCCGGCTCCACCGGCGGCCTGCCGGTGCAGATGGTGATCTCCAGCCCCGGCGATTACCGGACGATCTACGACGCCATCGAGCGGATCAAGGACGCCGCCACCAAGAGCGGCATGTTCATCATCACCGACAGCGACCTGCAATATGACAGCCCGGTCGTCCGGCTGAAGATCGACCGCGCCAAGGCGGCCGACCTCGGCCTGACCATGCAGTCGGTGTCGAGCACGCTGTCGGTGCTGGTCGGCGGCAACTACGTCAACCGCTTCAACCTGAACGGCCGCTCCTACGAGGTCATTCCGCAGGTGCCGCGGGCCGACCGCCTGACGCCGGAAGCGCTGACCGGCTACTACGTCACCTCAGGTTCCGGCGCCCAGATCCCGCTGTCCACCGTGGTGTCGGTGGAAACGGCGGTGGAGCCCAATGCGCTGAACAAGTACAACCAGCTCCCCTCGGCCACCTTCTCCGCCGTGCCGATGCCGGGCGTCTCCATGGGTCAGGTCGTCGACTTCCTGGAGGAGCAGGCGCGCATCAACCTGCCGGCCGGCTTCAACCACGCCTACCTGTCGGAATCGCGGCAGTTCGTGACCGAGGGCAGCCAGCTGATGGTCACCTTCGCCTTCGCGCTGGTCGTCATCTATCTGGTGCTGGCGGCGCAGTTCGAATCGCTGCGAGACCCGCTGGTGATCCTGGTGTCGGTGCCGATGTCGATCTGCGGCGCGCTGCTGCCGCTGTTCTTCGGCCTCGCCACCATGAACATCTACACCCAGGTGGGTCTGGTGACGCTGATCGGCCTGATCTCCAAGCACGGCATCCTGCTGGTGGAGTTCGCCCGCGAGATGCAGTTGAACGAGGGCGTGGACCGCCGCACCGCGATCGAGCACGCGGCCCGCGTCCGCCTGCGCCCGATCCTGATGACCACCGCGGCGATGGTGGTGGGCCTGCTGCCGCTGCTGACCGCGGCGGGTGCCGGTGCCGCCAGCCGCTTCTCCATCGGCCTCGTCATCGTGGCCGGCATGCTGATCGGCACGCTGTTCACGCTGTTCGTCCTGCCGGCGGTCTACACCCTGCTGGCCAAGGACCACTATGCCGCCTCGCGCTCCACCCGCGCGGAGGAGCTGCGCAGCATGACCTGACGCACCGTCGGTCTTCAGTGCCGGGAAAAGTGAAGGCCCCTCTCCGACCGGGAGGGGCCTTTCCTTTTCCGCCATGTTGAAGCAGAGCGTGGACATTGTCAGGTATCGGGTATGTAGAAGAACGGCAATGGATGCCGGAAATCATCATAAGGGTTAAATCTAAGCCTGTTGCGGGATTGAACGCCTATTTTGCTTAATAAACTTTCGTACGTATTTGAAATTGATCTCATGATTGTAACGGAATTTACCACCTATTCGTTGAATGCTGGGAAAATGCCTCACTATTGCCCCCAGCCGTCCGACCATCGTGGCGCCGCATCGCAACCGCTAAGGATACGGATCAATGGCCACGACCTCCGGGAACTCGACCATCATCGTGACCGCCGAAGGCACCGAACAGGCGCACTTCAACCTGCTGGTCGACGGCAAGAAGATCGGTGATGGCACCACGGGTGCCACGGCCAAGGACTTCGTCTTCAAGACGGATCTCGCAGAGGACCAGGCCCATAAGGTGCAGGTCCAGTACGACAATGACGGATATGTGAACGGCAAGGACCGCAACCTGATCGTCAACGAGATCACGATCAACGGCAAGTCGGTCCTGCCGACCGACGACATCGTCACCTACGACAAGGGCGCGCTGGACGGCCGCGACGTGGTCGACGGGCAGGACGGCCTGTGGTGGAACGGCGCGCTGGTCGTGAACGCCGGCAAGACCTATTTCGCCGGGGACGAGGTGGCGGCGCCCGCCGACCCCACGCCGGTGGAGCCGGCGCCCGTCCAGCCCGCACCCGCCCAGCCGACGCCCACTGAGCCGACGCCGACCGAGCCCACGCCCGGCGTGCCGAAGCCGAGCGGCCCCGGCTTCTACGTCGCCAAGAACGGCAACGACAGCTGGTCCGGCAAGCTGGCGGCCCCCAATGCCGACGGCACCGACGGCCCCTTCGCCTCGCTGCAGAAGGCGCAGAACGCCATGCGGTCGAGCGACATCGACACGACCTATGTGCGCGGCGGCGATTACTACCCGAACAATCCGATCTGGCTGGACGGCCAGGATTCCGGCGTCACCTTCACCGGCTACGGCAACGAGAAGGCGGTGATCCACGGCAGCGCGCAAGCCTCCGTGTCGTTCGGCCTCGGCGGCGCCAAGGACGTGACCATCGAAGGCCTGACCTTCACCGGCGGCGTCGCCAACGGCCACTATGTCTTCGCCGACAACGCCGCCGGCCTGACCTTCGCCAACAACACGGTATCGGGCGGCGGCTACGGCATCACGGTGCAGAACAGCGCCAACAGCCAGGTCGTCGGCAACCAGTTCGACCGCACCGGCGCCGAGGCCGTCTTCGTCAAGGCCGGCTCCAACGCCACGGTGGTGTCCGACAACCTGATCAAGCATCCGAACGCCGCCGACCGCGGCGATGCCGGCATCTGGGTCAACGGCAGCTCCGACGTCAAGATCACCCACAACCAGATCGAGAATTCGCCGGAGAAGGCGATCGCAGTCGGCTCGGTCCAGACGGACGGCAGCGACGCGACCTACCGCGCGACCATCGCCTTCAACAAGGTGATCGACGCCAACCTGGAATCGAATGACGGCGGCGGCATCTACCTGATCAACCGCCAGCAGGACCTGACCGGTCACACCGTCGTCAACAACGACGTGTCCGGCACCACGGCGACCAACCCCTCGGGTCAGGTGGCGAGCTGGGGCATCTATCTCGACGACTGGACCAGCGGCGCCACGGTGAAGGGCAACGTCGTCCACGACAACATCGGCGGCGTGTTCCTGCATGGCGGCTGGGAAAACACGGTCACCGAGAATGTCATCGCCGGCAACAGCGGTGCCCAGATCGGCCTGCAGCAGCCCGTCGCCTGGGGTGGCTGGAAGGGCAAGGAGATGAGCGGCAACGACATCTCCGGCAATGTCGTCGATGTCAGCGAGGGCATGGCCGTCCATATCTACGGCCCGGCCGGCGTCGGCAACATCCACGACAACTTCTACAGCAACCTCGACGCGTCCAAGGATCTCTTCGACGTCTGGCCGCAGGTGATGGCCGGCGGCGGCAAGGGCAATCTGGCGGAGTGGCACGCCGCCGGGTACGACAAGGGCTCCGTCACGCTGAACCCGGGCTTCGTCAATCCGGGTGCGGACGACTTCACCCTTTCGTCGAACTCGCCCGTTTATGGACAGGGCTTCGACCACATCCCCTACGACGACATCGGACTGCTGGGCTGATCGGGCCATCCGCTCGAACCACCTGACTTGAAAGCGGGCCGTCCGGCGTCGGGCGGCCCGTTCTCGTTGGTGGCGACCGCCCGCAGCCCCTGCCCACGCCCCTCCGCCGTAACCGAAATGCCGCCGCCGGTGTTACCTGACCGGTGACGCGGGAATTGGGGGGCGGTGATGGAGCATCTGCGGCGGTGGTGGGCGATTGTCGTCGACGCGGCCTATGGCTGGATCAATGACGATGCGATGAGCATGGCCGCGTCCATCGCCTTCTACACCATCTTCTCACTGGCGCCGCTGGCGATCCTGGTGATCGCGCTGGCCGGGCTGGTCTTCGGCGACGAGGCGGCACGGGGGGCGCTGGTCGACCAACTGTCGGCCCTGGTCGGACGCGAGGCCGGCCAAACCCTGCAGGACCTGATCGCGCGGGCCGGCGCGCGGGAAACCGGCTTGGTCGCGAGCATCATCGGCATCGGCACCATCATCGTCGGCGCCACCACCGTCTTCGTCGAGCTGCAGACCGCGCTGAACCGCATCTGGAAGGTGGCGGCACCTCAGGAATCGACCATCACATGGCTGGTGCGGGTGAGGTTGAAGGCGCTGGCGCTGATCGGGGCGATCGGGTTCCTGCTGATCGTCTCGCTGGTGGTCAGCGCCGCGCTGGCGGCGGTCGGCACCTGGGCTACCGGGTGGGCCGCCGGCTATCTGCCGGCGATGCCGTCTCTGCTGTGGCTGTTCGACATGGTGGTTTCCTGGACGGTGCTGACCGGGCTGTTCGCGATGATCTACCGGATCCTGCCGGACACCCGCATCCGCTGGACCGACGTGTGGCTGGGGGCCGCGGTCAACGCCTTCCTGTTCGCGGTGGGCAAGTTCCTGATCGGCTTCTACATCGCCACCAGCGGCGTGGTGACGGTCTATGGCGCGGCCGGATCCTTCGTGCTGATCCTGCTGTGGGTCTATTATTCGGCGGTCATCTTCCTGTTCGGGGCGGAGCTGACCCGCGCCTATTCGGAGCGCAAGGGCAGCCGGTCGCACCGCCCGCCTATCGACCGCCCCGCTACCGACGGTTCCGCTACCGGCCGCAGCAGCCCCGCCCCAGCGTCATCAGGATCTGCCGTGCCTTGAAGGCTTGGCGGTCGAGCGGCGGCTCGTCCGGGGCGAAGCGGGCCTGGGCCTCGCGGTAGCGCTCGTAGGAATCGTCGTTGAACAGCCGGCGCAAATTGGCCAGCGCCTTGCGCAGCGGCGTGGGGCAGGGGGCGGATTGGGTGGACATGGCTGGGTCTCCGGGGTGCTGTCCGGCAGTGTGGGACGTCCCACACTAGCGCGGCGGCCCTGCGCAATGGGCCGATTCCCGGCGAACGGCGGCATCCTGGCGCCGAGCGGCGCTATGGCGACTTGAGCGGCGCCGCTCGCCCCCTGCCGGCTGCCGCTCGGCACGTCCTGGCTGCCGCTCGCGGCATTCCACCCCACGGGTTCGAGGTGGCGGCGTAGACCGATGGCACGTCCTTTTCAGGAGAGCCGTCATGGATCACGCACTAACCTTTGTGATCGCGACACTCTGCATCCTTACGCTCTGCTACCGCTTCTACGGCGTGTTCTTCGTGCGCAAGGTTCTTCGTGCCGACGATTCTGAAGTCACCCCGTCCCACATCCTGGCCGACGGCAAGAACTATGTGCCCACCAAGAAGTGGGTGAATGCCGGCCAGCATTTCGCCGCCATCGCCGCCGCCGGCCCGCTGGTCGGTCCGGTGCTGGCCGCCCAGTTCGGTTATCTGCCGAGCTTCCTGTGGCTGCTGATCGGCTGCGTCATCGGCGGTGCGGTGCACGACACGGTCGTGCTGTTCGCCTCTATGAAGCACAAAGGCCAATCGCTGTCCGAAGTCGCCAAGGCCGAACTCGGCCCGGTGGCCGGCTGGTGCACCGGTCTGGCGATGCTGTTCATCATCACCATCACCATGGCCGGCCTGTCGATGGTCGTCGTCCATGCGCTGGAACGCAACGCCTGGGGCGCCTTCGCGGTGTTCATGACGATCCCGATCGCCATCGCGCTGGGCCTCTACGAGAAGCTCACCGGCTCGTCCAAGGGCGCCACCCAGGTCGGCATCGCCGCCATCGCCGCCTCGGTCTTCGCCGGCCCCTACATCCAGGGCACGCTGCTGGGCCAGTGGCTGACGCTGCATGCCGAGACCGTCGCCATCATCCTGCCCATCTACGCCTTCTTCGCCACCGCCCTGCCCGTGTGGCTGCTGCTGACGCCGCGCGGCTATCTGTCCAGCTTCATGAAGGTCGGCGTGTTCGGCGCGCTGGTCGTCGGCGTCGTCTTCATCAATCCGGAGATCCGCTTCCCTGCCCTGACCGACTTCATCCATGGCGGCGGCCCGGTGCTGAACGGCCCGGTCTGGCCCTTCATCTCCATCACCATCGCCTGCGGCGCCATCTCCGGCTTCCATGCCTTCATCGGGTCGGGCACCACGCCCAAGCTGATCGACAAGTGGAGCGACATCCGTCCGGTGGCCTTCGGCGGCATGCTGGCGGAATGCTTGGTCGGTGTCATGGCGCTGATCGCCGCGACCTCTCTGCACCCGGCCGACTACTTCGCCATCAACTCCTCGCCGGCCGCCTTCAAGGCCCTGGGCATGACCGTCGTCGACCTGCCGCGGCTGAGCCAGGAAATCGGCCTCGACCTCTACGGCCGCACCGGCGGTGCGGTGACGCTGGCGGTCGGCATGACCGAGATCTTCACCCGCGTGCCGTGGTTCAACAGCCTCGCCTCCTACTTCTTCCAGTTCGTCGTGATGTTCGAAGCGGTGTTCATCCTGACCGCCGTGGACAGCGGAACCCGCGTCGCCCGTTACCTGATCCAGGACCTTCTGGGCGACGTCTATGCCCCGATGAAGCGGCTGGATTGGGTCCCCGGTTCGATCATCGCCAGCGTCATCGCCTGCGTGGCCTGGGGGTATCTGCTGACCTCGGGCGACATCAACTCGGTCTGGGCCCTGTTCGGCGTGTCGAACCAGCTGATGGCCTCGGTCGGCCTCATCATCGGCGCCACCATCATCCTGCGGCTGGCGCAGAAGCGGGTCTACATGCTGACCTGCCTGGTCCCGCTGGCCTATCTGTTCGTCACGGTGAACGTCGCCGGCTACTGGATGATCGCCAACGTCTATCTGAACAAGGCCGCCAAGGGCTACAACCCCTTCAACGCCGGCATCTCCATCATCATGCTGACGCTGGGCTTCGTGATCCTGATCGCCGCCCTGAAGAAGTGGAAGGAGCTGTTCCAGGCCCGCGCCCTGGAGGTTCCGATGGTCGCCACCCCGGCCGAGTGAGGATACTCTCCTGATAAACGAAACGGGCCATGTGGGACGTCCCACATGGCCCGTTTCGTTTTTTGGTCTTCCGCCACGATGTGGGACGTCTCACATCGTGACGGATACCCGGTCAGGCGGCGGCGCGCGCCTGGGCGAGAGGAGCGATGCGGGCCAGAACCGCCGGCTCGATCGCCACCTGCAGGTGGGCATGGCTGTCGTCGTCCCGGCGGCCGATCACCTCGCCATGGGCGTAGAGCCAGGCGAGGGTCGCCCCGTCGCCATGCTCCACATCCAGTTCCACCAGCTCGCGGCCGGCGGTCATCCGGCAGTCGAGGATGCGGAACAGCGTGTCCAGCCGGTCCCCCGTCGCCGCCGAAACGGCGCAGGCGTTGCCGGAGCGTTCGGCGCGGGCGAGCACGGCGTCGAGTTCAGCCCCGTCCAGCAGGTCGATCTTGTTGGAAACCTCGACCACGCGGGGGTCGCGCTCCGGATCGATGCCGAGGTCGGTCAGGATCGCCTCCACGTCGGCCTTCTGGGCCTCGGTGTCGGGATGGGCGATGTCGCGGACATGCAGGATGATGTCGGCCGACTGCACTTCCTCCAGCGTGGCGCGGAAGGCCGCGACCAGATGGGTCGGCAGGTCGGAGATGAAACCGACGGTGTCGGACAGGATCACCTTGCGGCCCGACGGCAGAACCACCTGACGCATGGTCGGATCGAGCGTCGCGAACAGCAGGTTCTTGGCGAACACGTCGGCACCGGCCATCCGGTTGAACAGGGTGGACTTGCCGGCGTTGGTGTAGCCGACCAGCGCCACCACGGGGTAGGGCACCTTGGCGCGCGCCTTGCGGTGCAGGCCGCGGGTGCGGCGAACGTCGTCCAGCTCCCGCTTGATCTTGACGATGCGGTTGCCGATCAGGCGGCGGTCGAGCTCCAACTGCGATTCACCGGGACCGCCGAGGAAGCCGAAGCCGCCGCGCTGGCGTTCCAAGTGGGTCCAGGACCGTACGAGCCGGGACTTCTGATAGGTCAGCGATGCCAGTTCGACCTGAAGCTGGCCTTCATGCGTGCGGGCGCGGGCGCCGAAGATCTCCAGGATCAGGCCGGTCCGGTCGATGACCTTCGCGCCGAAGGCCCTCTCCAGATTGCGCTGCTGCACCGGGGTCAGCGCATGGTCGACGATGACGAGGTCGATCGCCTCGCCCGTCTCCCGCGCGTCGTCCAGCAGCTTGGCGTACTGCTCGATCGCACCGCCGCCCAGCAGGGTGGCCGGGCGCGGCTGGTTGACCTTGACGACGGCGGCCCCGGCCACCTCAAGCTCGATAGCCGCCGCCAGTCCCACCGCCTCTTCAAGCGAAGCTTCGGGGCTGCGGTCGGATTCGGTCCCGCGAAGGACCGGGTGGAGGACAAGGGCGCGGCCCAGGCTGGACCGCGGGGTTTCGATGGTATTCGTGTCGCTGTGCGGATTCGTACCCATTGGGTTCCTTCGTCGGCCCGGCGCCGGATGCGCGGGCAGGCTGCAAAATCCGGCATTCGACGCTGCCGGAGTGCGTGCATCGCCACAGGATGCAGATATGAGGGGCCCTCTCCGGCCCGGCCGGCGGCGCCCGATCCCGGGGGAGGAGATCCCGGGGGGAGTCTGGCAGCCTGCTCTTCATCAGGCCGGAGAGGAAGGCGTCGGCATGCCCGAGTTGGGGGCGCCGAACTGGAGAACTTAGATCACGGAGATCACCAAAGTTGCCGTGGGGCCCCAGGGAGGGGGTCGACACGGGGTATCCGACCAAGGTTGCGGGCCAGGATTTTGGGGAAGCTCGGCGTCACCGCCGACATTGCTCTAAATGAGGATTTGGTCGTTTAAAACAAGGGTGCAGAACCGATTTTTCCGATCAATCCACCAGCCGTGCCGGCATGGGCGAGTACCGCGAGCACGCAGATGGGAAGCGGCCCGGCGATCTCAAGTGGAGCCGGACACAAGAAACCGACCGCCCCGGAATAAGGTGGCGAGGGCTGTTGGTTACCCCGGCCGTCGCGAGGGGAGAGCGCAGCCGGGACGGGAACGCCGTCCGTCGCTTTCCTGACCATTTGGACAGGTCGGCTACAGCCGTTCGTTGCCGTATCCACACGGAAAGTTAATCTGCCTTTTCGTGCGGTGACATTGTTCGTGTTTAGAATAGTTTCAAGGAGCCACATCAGTGTCAGGATAGTTTAGACCGTTCCATCTGGAGGCGCGAGCATGCTGCAGGTTGTCTTCCGAAGCCAGTTGACGACTCTGCTCTCCTACCTCGACATCCAGCGGTTATGCCTTGCGGCGGCGAGGAACAACAGGAAGGCCGGCGTCACCGGCTTCATGGTGGAATGCGGCGGCGTGTTCCTTCAGTCGCTTGAAGGACAGGTCCGTGACGTCACCGAAACACTCGACCGCATCTACCGGGATACGCGCCATGACCATATCGAGATCGTCTATTCCGAACAGGATGTCCCCCGCCGGCGGTTCGGAGTCTGGGCCATGAACGTCATGTTCCTGGACGACGACACGTTCTGGACGAAGGTGTTCGGATCGGGTTATTCGTGCGACGAGATGCTGTCCCAACCCATGGATCCCGCTTTTGCCATGGGCGTGCTTGCGGTGGCTTACCGGCATGCCTGCTCGGTCACCGGCATGGCCCCCGCAGCCACCGGAAACAGGCTAGGCCGGATCCCGCGGATCCGCCACATGATCCGGCGGTAAGCCGGGACCTACACCAAGCCCCAGGCCTTGGCCCCGGCCACCAGGACGACGACGGCCAGCAGCGACAGGATCGTCGCCAGCCCGATCGGCAGGGCGCGGCGGTAGATGGCGCCTTCCGCCTGCTGCAGCCCGACGAGGCCGGCGGCGAGCACGATGCGGCCGGGGGTCAGCATGGTGCAGATGCTTCCCGAAACGGTCTGGATCGCCGCGGTCAGCATGGGTGGCAGGCCGCTTTCGGCGGCGAGGCTCAATTGGATGTGCATCATCAGGGCGTTGGACGCGGTGTTGGAGCCGGTCAGCATGCCGGCGGCACCGCCGAACACGGGGGGTCGCCAGCACGGCGAAGCGCCCGGCGGTCTCGCGCCACGCCTGTCCGAACATCGCCGCGCCGCCGGACGCGGCCATGAAGGCGGCGAATTCGACGAAGACCAGCGTCGCCGCCATCGGCACCAGCGCCGCGCGCAGGGAGCCGCGGACCACCTCTCCCGCCTTGGCGGCCGGCAGGCCGGCCAGCAGGATGGCGGCGATCACCACCAGCCATGTCGCGGGATGGCGCAGCAGGGCCAGCGGGGCCAACCCGCCGAACGGGTCGAGCACCAGATAGATCGCGGTCCAGTCCGACAGCGGCGGCAGCAGCCGGGTCGCCATCAGCGCGGCGATCAGCAGCACATAGGGCCACAACCGCTCCATCAGCCCCGCCATCGCCATTCGCGGCCCGTCGTCGCTGCGCAGCAGGCGCGGCCCCTCCACCAGCACCAGCAGGACGCCCGTCGCCAGCCCGCCGCCGAGTTCCGGCGCGACGAAGCGGTTGGTCAGCCAGATCAGCCCGGCCAGACAGAGCAGGAGGGCCGCATCGGTCGTCCGGTCGCGCAAGCCGGAGCGCAGGCCGCTGGCGTGGATCAGCCCCCAGAACACCGGCAGCAGGCAGGGCAGCACGACCGCCATCAGCAGGGCGCTGGCCGTCCCGAGCTCGGTAAAGGACACGCCGATCAATTCCGCCCCGACCCGCGTGCCGACCCCCATCGCGCCCCAGGCCGCCAGCACCTGGCTGAACAGGCCGAGGGCGGCGGCCTGCACCGGCGGCAGTCCCATATGGCGCAGCATGGCGAGGGCCACCACCAGACCGACGCCGAATCCCGTCACCGACTCCGCGAAGGGACCGACCAGGAAACAGGCGACGAAGACGGCGCGCCGGCGATTCTCCTGCGTGATCGCGGCGGCGGGGATTCCGCGGGCCTCGTAAGCGCGGTGGAACAGCAGGCCGGCGGCGATGATCGACATGGCATGCCACGCCAGCCATGCCCCTTCGCCCGCCTTGACCGCCGCCATGGTCAGCGCCGCCATATTCAGCACGGACATGTCCGGCATCCTGTCGGGCGGCGCCTGCGCGGCGATCATCGTCACGAACGCCATCGTCATGCCGGCCAGCCCGGCCGTCAGCAGGCTGACGCGGCGGGAGGCAAGGAGCAGGATCGTGCCGACGAGCGGCATCATGTGGAAGGCGAGGGTCATGATCGGACGGGAAGGTTCCGGAAGGGGAGTGCCGGCACTGACGGCGGCTGTCACCTTGGGATACTAGTATATCGATGTGGTCGCAACCATTCCGGGCTTCCCTTGGCGGGGGGATGGTATGCGCAGGTCCATGGGCGGGGGTAGCTTACTGATGAAAAGGAACTGCTCGTCATCCCCGCGAAGGCGGGGATCCAGAAGACTTTGCAATCAAGCGGGTGAAACGGATGGATTCCCGCCTTCGCGGGAATGACGGCCGAGAAAGCAACGTTGTTCTAATACCTCACAAGATACTGAGATGTGCGCATACCGGAGCGGCTTACCCCTTCGAAAGCCGCTTCTCCAACTCCACCAGCAGGAACAGCAGCGCCCCGGCGGCGATCATGGCCGCCCAGGCGGTGGCGTCGATGGGGGCGGTGCCGAACAGGGATTGCAGCGGCGGTGCGTAGGTGAAGGCCAGCTGCAGGACGGTCATCAGCGCGATGGACAGCCAGACGGGCCGGCTTCCGGCGATGCCGGCCAGCAGGCCGGCCTTGCTGTGCAGGCCGCGGGCGTTCAGCAGGAAGAAGATCTCCCCCACCACCAGGGCGTTGACGGCCATGGTGCGCGCCACCTCGATCCCGCCGCCCTGCATCCGCTGGAAATAGAAGAAGCCGAAGCTGGCCGCCACCAGCAGGACCAGCGCCACCAGCATCCGGCGGATCAGCAGGCGGGACAGGATCGGTTCGTCGCGCGGGCGGGGAGGGCGGGCCATGACGCCCGGCTCCGGCGCCTCGAAGGCCAGCGCCAGCCCCAGCGTGACCGCCGTCACCATGTTGACCCACAGGATCTGCACCGGCGTGATCGGCAGGATGGTGCCGGACAGAACCGCCACCAGGATCACCACCGCCTGGGCTCCGTTGGTCGGCAGCATGAACAGGATGGTCTTGCGCAGATTGTCGTAGACGGTGCGGCCTTCCTCCACCGCGTGGACGATGGAGGCGAAATTGTCGTCGGCCAGCACCATCGCCGCCGCCTCCTTCGCCGCCTCGGTGCCGTTGCGGCCCATGGCGACGCCGACGTCGGCGCGCTTCAGCGCCGGGGCGTCGTTGACGCCGTCGCCGGTCATGGCGATTGTCCCGCCATCCGCCTGGAGCGCCGCGATCAGGCGCAGCTTGTGCTCCGGCGTGGTGCGGGCGAAGACGCTGTTGGCGCGGGCGGCGGCGGCGAAGCCGACCTCGTCCAGGCGGTCCAGCTCCGGCCCGCTGGTGACGCCGTCCGGCAGGCCGAAGGTCCGGCCGATGGCGGCGGCGGTGGCGGCATGGTCGCCGGTGATCATCTTCACCGCGATCCCGGCCTGACGGCAGGCGGCGACTGCGCTCAGCGCCTCCTCCCGCGGCGGGTCGATCAGGCCGCACAGGCCGAGAAGCTCCAGCCCCTCGTCCGCCAGGTCGTCGACGATCAGTTCCGACAGGTCGATGGAGGTGCGGCGCATCGCCAGCGCCAGAACACGCTGTCCCTGGCCGGCCAGATCGGCGGTCAGGGCGGACCAGCGCTCCCGGTCCAGCGGCACGCTGCCGCCGGCCCGCCGCTCCCGTTCGCACAGCGCCAGCACGCGTTCCGGCGCGCCCTTCACCACCAGGATGCCGTGGCCGGCATGGTCGTGATGCAGGGTCGCCATGAACTGGCGTTCGGATTCGAAGGGAATTGCGTCGCGGCGGGGGCATCGGCCCAGTTCGTCGCCCGACTCCAACCCCGTCTTCATCGCCAGCGCCAGCAGCGCGCCATCGGTCGGATCGCCGGCCAGCAGCCAGTCGCCGCCGGGACCTCGATGCAGGTCGGCGTCGTTGCACAGCAGGGCGGCGCGGGCCAGATCCAGCAGCACCGGCTCGCGCGCCGGGTCGGCGAGGCGGCCGTCGCGGCTGAACTCCCCCTCCGGCGCATAGCCGCTGCCGCCGACGCGATAGGTGCCGTCGGCGGTCACCACCCACTGCACCAGCAACTCGTTGCGGGTCAGGGTGCCGGTCTTGTCGGTGCAGATGGTGCCGACCGAGCCGAGTGTCTCCACCGCCGGCAGATGGCGGATGATGGCGTTGCGCTTGGCCATGCGGGTCACGCCCACCGCCAGCGTGATGGTCATCACCGCCGGCAACCCTTCCGGGATCGCCGCCACCGCCAGCCCGACCGCCGCCAGCACCATGTCCTGCCAGGGCTCGCCATGCACCAGCCGGCCGAAGGCGAAGGTGATCGCCGCCAGCACCAGGATACCGCCGGTCAGCCAGCGGCCGAACCGCGCCATCTGCACCAGCAGCGGCGTTTCCACCGACGCGACCGCCGCCAGCAGATGGCCGATGCGCCCGATCTCCGTGCCGTCGCCGGTCGCCACCACGATGCCGGTGCCCTGGCCCTGGACCACCATCGTGCCGGCATAGGCCATGCCGAGGCGGTCGCCCAGAGCCGCATCGACGGCAACCGGGACGGAAGCCTTGGCGGCGGGGACGGACTCGCCCGTGAGCGCCGCCTCCTGCACCAGCAGGCCCTTCGTGCGCTCCAGCCGCAAATCGGCCGGCACCCGGTCGCCCGAGGCGAGGAACACGCGGTCGCCCGGCACCAGATCCTCCGCCGCCAGGGTCACGGCATGGCCGTCGCGCATCACCACCGCCTGGGGCGACAGCATGTTGCGGATCGCCTCCAGCGCCTGTTCGGCCTTGCCCTCCTGGATATAGCCGATCAGCGCGTTGACCAGCACGACGCCGAAGATCACGCCTGCGTCCGTCCAGTGCCGCATCATCAGCGCCACCATGCCGGAGGCGAGCAGGACATAGATCAGCAGGTTGTGGAACTGGGCCAGGAAGCGCATCCAGGCCGGCCGCCGTTTCGGCGGGGTCAGCCGGTTGGGACCGAAGCGTTCCAGCCGTGCCGCGGCCTCCGCGCCGCTCAGCCCCTCGTCCGGGCTGCCGAGCCGGCCGGCGGCGGCGCCGGCGTCGAGCGCATGCCACGGGGTATCGGTGGGCATTTGGGCGGGCGTTCGGGCGGTTGAGCCTGATTCGGCCAGCGGTGCCATGAAGTGCCTCTCTGGTTGACCCAGGGCAATCGCATATGAAGATCGTGCTCCCTACCAAGGAAACCCGTCATCCCCGCGAAGGCGGGGATCCAGGCTCTTCCACCGGATTCGCTCTGCGAAGTCTGGATCCCCGCCTTCGCGGGGATGACGAAAGTCCTTTCAAAGGAACATGGTTTTCAAATGCGATTGCCCTGCTGGTTGACCCCGGCATTGGAACATCGGGCCGACAAGACGTCTTTAATCTGGCTCAATTATCGAACGGTCCAGTGTCTTAACCGAAGCCGGGACGCGGGGCGGCCGGAGTCGACCAGCACCGTGTCCAGCACGCCGACCAGATGTTCGATGCGGTAGGGCTTGGGCAGAACCATCACGCCGGTGGCGCGGGCCACCTCTTCGCTGTAGCCGGTCGCCAGCACCACCGGAAGGCCGGGGTAGAGGCGCTGCACGGTGCGCGCCAGATCGACGCCGCTCATGGTGCCGGGCATCACCACGTCGCTGAACAGCAGGTCGAACCGGCCGGCCGCCAGCAGCGGCAGGGCTTCGTCCGCGGTGGCGGCGCGGGTGATGGCGAAGCCGGCATCCTCCAGCGCAGTGGCGACGGTCAGGGCGACGATCGGGTCATCCTCCACCACCAGCACATGGCCGCCGATGCGGGTGGCGCCGGCCGCCACGGCCGCCGGCTCGGCCTCCGCCTGCGGGGTGGTGCCGGAGCGGCGGATCAGCAGGCCGATGGTGGTGCCGCGCCCCTCCTCGCTCTCGATCCAGGCGGTGCCGCCGGAATGGCGGGCGAAGCCGTAGACCTGCGACAGGCCGAGCCCGCTGCCCTTGCCGATCTCCTTGGTGGTGAAGAAGGGATCGAAGGCGCGCGCCCTCACCTCGGCCGGCATGCCGGTGCCGGTGTCGCTGACCGTCAGCCGCACGAAGTCGCCCGACAGCCCGTCCGGTGCCTGCGGGTCTCCCGGCTCCAGCGTCGCATTGTCCGCAAGGATGGCCAGCACCCCGCCCTCCGGCATCGCATCGCGTGCATTCACCACGAGGTTCAGCAGGGCCAATTCCAATTGCGTGGCATCCACCTCCACCGGCCACAGCCCGGTGGTGAAGTCGATTTCCAGCCGGATGTCGGCGCGCAACGCCCGGTTCAGCAGTTCCGACATGCCGAGCACGCGGTCGCGCAGATCGACGGTTTCCGGCCGCAGGGCCTGGCGGCGGGCGAAGGCCATCAGCTGCTGCACCAGCTTGGCGCCGCGGTCCACCGCCTGCCTGCCGGCATCGACCAGCGGCTGGATGCGCGTCCCCTCCGCCCGTTTCTCGATCATGTGCAGGCAGCCGGACAGGGCCTGGAGCAGGTTGTTGAAGTCGTGGGCGACGCCGCCGGTCATCTGGCCAAGCGCCTCGGTCTTCTGGGTCTGCAGCAGCGCCACCTGCACGCGCTCGCGCTCGGCCACCTCCTCGGCGACGCGGGCCTCCAGCGTGGCGTTGAGCTGCTGCAGTTCCTCCTCCGCCCGCTTGGCCTCGGTGACGTCGCTGCCCTCCACGAACAGGCCGGTGACCCGCCCTGCCTCGTCCTTGATCGGCTGGTAGACGAAGGTGAGGAAGCGTTCCTCCAGCGGTTCGCCCGGACGGCGCTGGAAGCGGATCGGCATGTTGCGTCCGACGAAGGTCTCGCCGGAGTTGTAGACGCGGTCGAGCAGTTCGAAGAAGCCCTGGCCCTCCACCTCCGGCAGGACTTCGCGGGCGGGGCGGTCGACCAGATCGCCGCGGCCGACCAGCTGCAGGTAGGTGTCGTTCGCCAGCTCGAAGACATGGTCCGGCCCGCGCAGCACGCACATGAAGTTGGGCGCCTGCCGGAACAGGGTGCGCAGCCGTTCCCCCTCCGCCGCCAGCCGGGCGTTGGCCGCCTCAACCGCGGCGCGTTCGCGCATCAGGGCCTGGTTGGCGGCGCGCAGAGCCGCTTCGGCCAGCGCGCGCTCCACCGCCGCCCAGGTCCGCTCGGCCACGTCCTCCGCCAGCGCGGCGTCGGCCTCGGTCCAATGGCGCGGTTTCGCCTCGTGCAGGTAGAGGATGGCGGTCAGCTGCCCGGCCTTCAGCAGCGGCACCACCAGAAGCGACCGCACCCCGATGCCGGCGAAGGCCTCCGCCGGACCGTTGCCGGAGGTGCGCCGGTCGGTCGTCACATCGTCGACGCGCAGCGTGTATCCGGCCCGCAGTTCGGCCAGCACGGCGGGACCGAAGCTGTCGAGCGGCCGGGTCTCCCCGGACAGGCTCGTCATCCCGCTGTCGCTCCAGTCCCGCTCCACCGACACCGTCGCGCCGGTGGGGTCGATGCGGCCGTAGCCGGCCCGCGCCACCCCCAGATGGCGGCCGATCGCCTCCGCGGCGGCGGCGGTGACGCCGACCGGATCGTTCAGCCCGCGCAGCCGCTCCGCCAGATCGAGCTGGAAGGTCAGCCGCCGTTCGGCAAGCACACGGGCGGTGTTCTCTGTACAGGCGCAGAACATGCCGGCGACGCGGTCGGTCTCGTCGCGGACCGGGCTGTAGGAGAAGGTGAAATAGGTCTCCTCCCGATAGCCGTGCCGTTCCATCACCAGCAGCCGGTCTTCGTGGTAGGTCGCCTCGCCGGCCAGAGCGCGCACCACCAGCGGGGACAGATCCTCCCAGATGTCGGCCCACACCTCGGCGAAGGGACGGCCCAGCGCCTCCGGCTTGTCGCCCAGGATCGGGCGGTAGCTGTCGTTGTAGAGGAAGGTCAGCTCCGGTCCCCAGACCGCGAACATCGGGAAGCTGGAGGTCAGCATCAGGTTGACGAGGGTGCGCAGCGACTGCGGCCAATCCTCCGCCGGACCAAGCGGGGTGGCGGACCAGTCCAGCGCCCGCATCCGCGCTCCCATTTCGCCGCCGCCGGTGAAGATGTCCGGCGCACCCCCCGGCATGCTCGGGCTCCCGACGCCTGTGCCGTCCATATCGCGGCTGCCGGCGTGGCGAAGCCGGGCCGCATCCGCCCAGACCCGATCGGCCATCATGCGCCGGACACCCCGGAGACGGTCATCCACAAGCCATTCACATCGGCCTGCGCCGGTCCGGGGCGCCGACGTCGAATGCTCCGACAAAAAATGTGGGATTTGTTCCGAATCATGGCGCGAGAATATTCAATCACCTGATGAGTGGCAATCGAGGTTCTCTAGCCATTTGGGAGTAGGTTTCTTGCCTCGTCATGCCGGCGTGACATCATGGCCACTGCCGATGTTGTCGAGACCATTGCGACTGCAATCGGTTTCTTGTGCTGTTCCGATTATATGGAAGCGGACCTGCCGGCCGGTGCAAGGCAGCCGCGCGGCCGTGGGGCGTGGAAGTCGTGTCTTCGCGACCATACCTTGCCTATTAACCATTGGCCGCAAGCCGGCCCACATTATGGATTGCGCCATGATCCCCTTTTCCGTCCTCGACCTCAGCCCGATCGTGCAGGGGGCGGCGGCCGCCGACAGC
>NZ_VUOI01000029.1:12500-17500 GCF_015390205.1 Azospirillum sp. INR13 | reverse complement strand
GTCTATTCCGGCCATGCCGGTTTTTCCGAACCAGGTTAGATCCGACCCGGCAGCCGCGCACCGACAAGGTGAGTCGCCTGCGCCCCGTATTCGTAGGCGGCTTCACGCACCGCACGGCCGCCGACCGTATCCGGGGCCGTGTCGGGAAGCGGCATCTCCGCGTCGGTGAGCTTGCCGGTGATGCGGTCGCAAGGCAGCGGCCGAGAACCGTGCCGGGCGCAATGCCGCGGCCATTGTAGCCGCTGAAGCCGATCACGTTGCGGTCCAGCCGGTGGAAGCGCGGCAGATTGTCCTTGGTCATCCCGATCTGCCCATACCATTCGGCCTCGAACCGCACCGGGCCGAGCTGCGGGAACAGGGGCGGCCAGGCGAACGCTGCGCCCAAGCCCGGTGCACCGCGATCCCGGTTCCCCTCAATGCGCCGACACTGCCGAACACCAACCGTCCCTGACGGTCGAACCGGTAGGAGCTGAGCACCGATTTGGTGTCCCAAACCCCCTGCCGCTCCGGCAGGATGGCCTTCTGCATGGTGTCGGACAACGGCTCCGTCGCCAGATTGAAGTAGGGCAGGTGGACCTGCTCGGTGCGCAGTTGCGCCCAGGGGCCGATGCTGTAGGCGTCGGTTGCGACGACAACCCAATCGGCCTGCACGCTGCCGGTCGCCGTCTTCACCTCCCATTTGCCGCCGACCTCCCTTGCCGACTGGACGGGGCTCCGGGTGTAGATGCGGGCACCCGCCTTCACGGCGGCAGAGGCCAGCCCGCGGGCATAGGCCAGCGGCTGGATGGTGCCGGCCCTCAGGTCGAGAAGCGAGCCGGTATAGACGCTGGTGCCGACCTTCTCCGCCGTTTCCGCTGCGTCGAGCAGGCGCACGGGCGCTCCGCGCTTCTGCCAGATCGCCGCCCGCTGCTCCAGTTCGCGCAAGCCCGCGGGACCGACGCCGCAATGGAGGGTGCCGCTGCGCTCGTCCTCGCAGGAGATGGCGTGTTTCGTGATCAGATCGAACACCCGCGCGCGGAGCATTCCCGAGCAGTTCGATCAACCGCTCGCCATAGACCGGCCCCAGCGTGTTGACGAGCTGGTCGGGCATCACCCACATGCCGGCGTTGACCAGCCCGACATTGCGCCCGGCACCGCCGAAGCCGATCTCCACCGCCTCGACCACCACCGCGTCGACGCCGCTTTCCGCCAGATACAGGGCGGCCGACAGGCCGGTGTAGCCGGCCCCGACGATCACCACGTCCGCCCTGACCGGGCCGGTCAGCGGCGTGGTCGGTGGCGCCGGCGGTGCCGTCCGTTCCCAAAGCCCATGCGACCGCGAATCGTTCAGCATTCCCTGTGGTCCTTTTCCCGTGTTCTTGCCCGCCTGTCATTCCCGGCCGGAAACACCGCCCGAACCGGTTCCGTGAGCGTAGCGGGTCGCCGCCTCAACGGACAGCTGGGAAGATTCGCTTGCCTACCCCCTTCGGCAAAGTGATGTTTGCTCAACCAGTCATTCCCTGTGAGAATGAGATGCAGAGCCCCCGCCGCTTCCTTCCCTCCCTGTCCCTTCTGACTGCATTCGAGGCGGCGGCGCGGACCGGCAGCATCACCGCGGCGGCGAAGGAGCTGTCCCTGACCCAGAGCGCCGTCAGCCGCCAGATCAAGGCGCTGGAGGAGTTGCTGGAGGTCGAGCTGTTCCACCGCGAACGGCAGACCATCCGCCTGACCGCGGGAGGGGAGTATTATGTGCGTGAGGTGCGTGATGCCCTGCGCAAGATCAGCACCGCATCGCTCAACCTGCGCGCCAATCCCTTCGGTGGCACGCTGAGCATCGCCGTCCTGCCGACCTTCGGGGTCCGCTGGCTGGCGCCGCGGTTGCCGAACTTCCTGGCGGCGAATCCGGGCGTGACCATCAACCTGGTGACGCGCATGGCGCCTTTCGACTTCCGGCTGGATCCCGTCGACGTGGCGATCCACTTCGGCCGGCCGGATTGGCCGGGCGGGGAGATGGCTCTGCTGCGCCGGGAGACGGTCATCCCCGCCTGCAGTCGCGCTCTGCGCGACCGGTTCGGCTTCCGGCAGCCCGGCGATCTGCGCCTTGCCCCCTTGCTGCACCTGACCAGCCGCCCCGATGCATGGGAACGTTGGCTGACCCTGCACGACACGCCGGCCGATGGGGTGCATGGCATGCTGTTCGACCAGTTCGGCACCACCATTCAGGCGGCCGTCGCCGGGCTGGGGGTGGCGCTGCTGCCGCTTTTCCTGATCGATGAGGAATTGGGAACGGGGCAACTGGTGCCCGCGCTCGACCTGCCCATGGAGAGTGAGGACGCTTATCACATCGTGTGGCCGTCGGAACGAACGAGCTATCCGCCGCTTGCCGCCTTCCGTGATTGGATACTGGAGGAAACTCGGGACGACATCCCGGAGGACCGCCGGCCATATCATGAGCTTTTCCTCATCAAGTCGGTAAAAAACAATCGCAATCCAATGCGGCGCTTCGTTGCTATAGCTGCTCTATGGGAGGGGCCGGGAGATCGTCCGGACCGGTCCGACGCAGGCAACGCGAGCGAGATTTGCAATGAGTGCCCAGAGTTCCTTCAACGCTGGTTTTATCAGCCCCGATGCGATCCGTACCCTGTTCTCCAACGCCATGTCGGAGATGTACCGGACGGAGGTGCCCGCCTATCAGACGCTCGTCGAGCTGGTTCGCGAGGTGAACGAAGCGGTGCTGGCCGCCGACCCGGCGGAGCGCCACCGGCTGGAGGCCGCGGGCGGTCTCGCCCGCATCACGGAGGAGCGTCACGGCGCGATCCGGCTCGGCACCGCGAATGAGCTGTCCACCATGCGCCGCCTATTCGCGGTGATGGGCATGCAGCCGGTCGGCTATTACGACCTTTCGGAGGCCGGTGTTCCCGTCCATTCCACCGCCTTCCGTCCGGTGACCGACGAGGCGCTGAGCCGCAATCCTTTCCGCGTCTTCACCTCGCTGCTGAGGCTCGACCTGATCGCCGATGCCGGCCTGCGGCAGGAGGCGGAACAGGTGCTGGCCGCGCGCAGCATCTTCACCCCGGCTGCCTTGCCCTGATCGAAAAGGCCGAGGCGGCCGGCGGACTGACGGAGGAGGAGGCCACCCACTTCGTCGCGGAGGCGCTGGAAACCTTCCGCTGGCACAGCCGGGCCAATGTGCCGCTCGACCTCTACAAGCGGCTGCACGACGCCCACCGGCTGATCGCCGATGTCGTTTCCTTCAAGGGGCCGCACATCAACCATCTGACACCGCGCACGCTGGACATCGACGCCGTGCAGCGGATGATGCCGGAGAAGGGCATCGCACCCAAGGCGGTGGTGGAAGGCCCGCCGACCCGGCGCTGCCCCATCCTGCTGCGCCAGACCTCCTTCAAGGCGCTGAGCGAGCCGGTGGATTTCCGCGATGGCGACGGCTGGCGTTCGGGTGTCCACACCGCACGTTTCGGCGAGATCGAACAGCGCGGCATCGCGCTGACACCGAAGGGCCGTGCTCTGTATGACGCCTTGCTGCAGGATTCCCGCCGCCTCGTCGCCCCGGCCGCCGACGGGTCCAATGCCGCCGAGTACATGACGGCCCTGCAGGAGGTCTTCGCCCCGTTCCCCGACAGCTGGGACGAGATCCGACGCCGGCAGTTCGGCTATTTCATCTATTCGCTGACCGAGGCCGGACGGCGCAACCTGTCGGCACCGGACGCCGATCTGGAGGCGCTGATCGGGGCTGGTCTCGTCCGGTTCGATCCGGTGGTCTATGAGGATTTCCTGCCGGTCAGCGCTGCCGGCATCTTCCAGTCCAACCTGGGCGACGATGCGCAGCAGGATTTCTCCGCCAGCCCGAACCAGCAGCGCTTCGAAGCCGATCTCGGCGCGTCCGTCCTGAACCCGTTCGACCTCTATGCGGAGATCGAACGGGCCTCCATCGACGCCTGCCTGTCGCCCATGAGTCCGGCGACGGCGTAGGTCACACTGCAACCACGGCGGTGGGCCGGAAGGCCCCCGCCGCCAACGGGCGGGAGATCAGGTCACCCTGCCCTAAGTCGCAGCGGTGCTGGCGCAGCCACTCATAGGCTTCGACGGTCTCCACCCCCTCCGCCACCACCCGATAGCCGAGATCGTGGGCCAGGTCGATGGTGGAGCAGACCATGATCTGGTCGCTGCGCTCGGTGGCGATGGAGCGGATGAAGCGCTGATCGATCTTCACCGCCGTCGCCGGGATGTCCTTCAGGTAGGACAGCGCGCTCTGGCCGGTGCCGAAATCGTCGATCTCGACATCGATCCCAGCCGGCGCAGCTGGTCGAGCTGCCGGTCGACCACCGCCCGCTCGGTCATCTGCACGCTTTCCGTCACCTCGAAGTCGATCCAGTCCGCCTTGCACCCCGGGCCGGTCCAGCATGGCGGCTATCTGGTCGGCGAAGTCATTGGCCCCGAGGTCCAGCATCGCGGTGTTGATCGAGACCGGCAGCGCGATCGGCACATGCAGCAACTTTGCGGCCAGACGGGTGATCTGGTCGAAGGCTGGTTCCTCGGGAGTGTCGAGCAGTTCGTAGCGCCAAAGAACGGCAAGCCGGCCCTCCTCGCGGGACAGCATTGAGGGCGTGGACGGGGACAATGGCACGGGCAAGGGCGGGAAATGCATCATGACGGCTGGCGCCGTTCCTTGCGCTATCCTGTCGGCCATTGTGAAGCAACCCGGGGGCCGGCTCTATAACCCGTTGGGACAGCTAGCATTGTCGCTTCTCGATCGCGACGAGTGCCGTCACGGTGAGCTGGGCCAGCACAATGCGGTCCACCATGCCGAAGCTGCGCGGCATCGTGTCGATCAGGCAGACCGAACCGAGCGCCAGGCCGTTGCGGTTGATGATCGCGCGCCGGCGTAGAAACGGATGTGGGGGGATCCCAGAACCAGCGGATTGTCGCGGAACCGCGGATCGTCGGCGGCGTCCTCCACGACCATCGGCAGGCTCTGCTGGATGGTGAAGCGGCAGAAGGCA
>NZ_VUOI01000029.1:0-7500 GCF_015390205.1 Azospirillum sp. INR13 | reverse complement strand
GGTAAGTTCCGACCTGCACGAATGGCGTAACGACTTCCCCGCTGTCTCCAACACCAACTCAGCGAAATTGAACTCTCCGTGAAGATGCGGAGTTCCCGCGGTCAGACGGAAAGACCCCGTGCACCTTTACTACAGCTTTGCAGTGGTGCTAGGGACTTCATGTGTAGGATAGGTGGGAGGCTTGGAAGCCCGGGCGCCAGCCCGGGTGGAGCCAACCTTGAAATACCACCCTTGAAGTCTCTGGCATCTAACCGTGGCCCGTGATCCGGGTCCGGGACCCTGCATGGCGGGTAGTTTGACTGGGGCGGTCGCCTCCCAAAGTGTAACGGAGGCGCGCGATGGTGGGCTCAGAGCGGTCGGAAATCGCTCGTCGAGTGCAATGGCATAAGCCCGCCTGACTGCAAGACTGACAAGTCGAGCAGAGACGAAAGTCGGCCATAGTGATCCGGTGGCTCCACGTGGACGGGCCATCGCTCAACGGATAAAAGGTACGCCGGGGATAACAGGCTGATGACTCCCAAGAGTCCATATCGACGGAGTCGTTTGGCACCTCGATGTCGGCTCATCACATCCTGGGGCTGGAGCAGGTCCCAAGGGTTCGGCTGTTCGCCGATTAAAGTGGTACGTGAGCTGGGTTTAGAACGTCGTGAGACAGTTCGGTCCCTATCTGCCGTGGGTGTCGGAGTTTTGCGAGGATCTGTCCCTAGTACGAGAGGACCGGGATGGACATACCTCTGGTGCACCGGTTGTCACGCCAGTGGCATGGCCGGGTAGCTAAGTATGGACGGGATAACCGCTGAAAGCATCTAAGCGGGAAACCCACCTCTAAACCAGAGCTCCCTTGAGAGCCGTGACAGACCATCACGTCGATAGGAGGCATGTGGACGGGCAGCAATGCCTGAAGCTAAGCCTTACTAATCGCTCGATCGGCTTGATCTCGACACCACAAACCGCGCCATGCGCAGCAGCAAGCCTGCTTGGAAAGGCCCTGCTTGACGCAACGCCGCCGGTTCGATACATCCTCACCCTCACTTGCACTGAACAGCGATACGCTTCGGAACAGCGTCGGTCTTGAGCCTTGGTGACCTGGTGGTCATGGCGAGGTGTCAAACACCCGATCCCATCCCGAACTCGGCCGTGAAAAGCCTCCGCGCCAATGGTACTGCGTCTTAAGACGTGGAGAGTAGGTCGCCGCCAGGTCACTCAGGCTCAAGAGACGTCAAACCGAAGCTCAAATCGCCGGCATCTTCGCACATATCGGAAAACGCCCGCCTCACATGAGACGGGGCGCATTTCGCGTTTTGGAAATTGCGGGCTCGCGACGACGCATTTTTTCATCGCTTCATCGGGTATTAATTTGTTTTTGGTGGATTGGTCCCAGTGGTCCGCCGGATGGCGGTGGCGTGGGGACGGCGATGGGCGATCCGGACGATCTTTTCGATATCTACCGCAAGGACCACGCCACGGCGCCCCTGACCGGCCCAACGCTTGCGGCGGCGCTGAGCGATACGGTGCGGCGCAGTCTGGCGCTGATCGAGGAACTGTGTGCCGACGTGACCCGTGCGCTTGCCCAGGCGCGATATACCACGCGGCTGGTATCGGCCGTCACCGACGGTCGAGCTATGTGCGGCTCGACCGCCAGTCCGAGAGCTTTCGCGACTATCTGCGCACCTGGAGCCAGCAGCGGGCGATCGCGGCACCGGTGGCATGCATTGGGAGGCTCATATCCTCGTCACCGACCATCGGCGGACGACGAAGGAGATCGGCATCGGAATCGCCTTCGAGTGGCCGGGCCAGACGGGAGAGGGCCAAAGCGGGGAAGGGGAGGGCAGCCTCGCCTTCGTCGAGTTCTGGCCGACGGGCGCCGGGGTGGCGCTGCCGTCGGACGCCCGCGGCTTTCAGCGTGCGCTGGTCGCCTGCATCATCAAGCTGGAGCAGGCCGGCGAACTTGCGAGCGTGAAGAGCCGCGGTTGAAGTTACAAGGTCGCGTTCAGGCCCGACGCCGACAGCTCCACCGGCCGGCGCGCCTGCCCGTCGCGGGCATAGGTCCCGTCGCTCGCCGCCTTTTCCAGCGCGACCAGCAGGTTGCGGTTGATCGTCAGCACCGCCTTGCGCAGGGCGACGAGGCCGGAGGCGTTGGTGGACACCGCCCGCTCAAGCCGGTCGATGCGCTCCAAGGTCATCGCCCGCAGGTCGTCGGGAAGGCGGATGCCCTCGTTGCGCGCCCGCAGGACGGCGCCCTCCAGCTGTTCGGCCATCGCCGCCTTGCGGTGGGCGAAGGCCTCCAGCCGGTCGAGCATGCCGGCGGCGATGCAGGCGGACTCCTCTTCCAGGACGGCGGATAGAGCCTCTACAGCGTCGAGGAAGTCGCGCACCAGCAGCGCGGTGGCGCCGTCATAGCCGGGATCGGGAGCGGCCGGTCCCTCTGTCGGCGCCTGTTCGGCGCTGCGGTCGGGGGCGAATTCGTGGATCAGTTCCTTGAGGGTGACGCTCATGACGGCTGCTCCGCTTGGGATGCATAAAGGCGGGCGATCTCGTCATGCGTCATCCTGCCGATGCCGAGCGTTCCCGACTCGGCGATGGCCTTGCCGTATTCCTGCAGCATCATGCTGCGCCACGGCTTTTCCGCCGGGCCGCCGCCGCCGAACAGCGGGCTTTCGCGCATGCCCGCGAACATGCTTTCCATCAGCTGGCTGACAAGCATCGCCTCGAACTCCTTGGCCACCTTCTCGCGGCGGCCGGGTTGGGGATGGCCGGTGATGAGGGTTCAGGGGCCGTTGCGGCAGTGGCGCGGAAGGTGGCTGCGGCGATGTCCATCGTCATCTCCTGCGGTCAGATGATTTCCAGATCGGCGTGCAGGGCGCCGGCGGCCTTGATCGCCTGGAGGATGGCCACCATGTCGCGCGGCCCCACGCCCAGAGCGTTCAGGCCGTTGACCAGCTGCTGCAGGCTGACATTGCCGCCGACGGTCACGAACTGGCGGCCGTTGCCCTCCTGCACCTGCACGTCGGTGCGCGGCACGACGACGGTGGAGCCGTTGCTGAAGGGCTGCGGCTGCGACACCTGGGGAGTCTCCACCACGCGGACCGTCAGGTTGCCCTGGGTGATGGCGACGCGGCTGACCCGCACGTCGTCGCCGATCACGATGGTGCCGCTGCGCTCGTCGACCACCACGCGGGCGATGGCGTCGGGGCGGACCGGCAGCTGCTCGATCTCGCCGATCAGGCGGGGGACGTTGCCCACGTAAGACCCGGTAATCCGCACATCGACGGTGGTCAGGTCGACCACGCGAGCGTTGCCGGCGCCGAGCCGGCCGTTCACTGCGTCGGCGATGCGGATCGCCGTGGTGAAATCCGGGTTGCGCAGGGCCATGCGCACCATGCCGACGTCGTTCAGGGCGAATTTCAGTTCGCGTTCCACCGTGGCGCCGTTGGCGATGCGGGCGGTGGTGGCACGCCCTTGGTCACCGTCGCCGCCGCGCCGCCGGCGCTGAAGCCGCCGACCGACAGCGGTCCCTGGGCGACGGCATAGGCCTCGCCATCCGCACCCAGCAGCGGCGTCACCACCAGGGTGCCGCCCAGCAGGCTGGTGGCGTCGCCGAGCGCGGAAACCGTGACGTCCACGGTGGTGCCCTGGCGCGGGAAGGGCGGCAGGCTGGCCGTCACCATCACCGCCGCGGCGTTGCGGGTGCGCAGGGTCTCGCCGCGGGTGTTGATGCCCAGCCGCTCCATCATCCCCTTCAGGCTCTGTTCTGTGAAGGGGGTGTTGATCAGCGGTCGCCGGTGCCGTTCAGCCCGACCACCAGGCCGTAGCCGACCAGCTGGTTGCGGCGGACCCCGTCGAAGGTGACCAGATCCTTCACCCGCGTCTGGGCCTCCGCCGGGGCAGGCAGGACCGACAGGGCGGTGAGCGCCAGCAGCAGCCCGGCGGCCAGCGCCACAGCACGGCTCGTCAACGCACGGCTCGTCAACGCACGGCTCAAGGGGGCGGGCCGGAGCCGGCGCGGAACGGGGAGCTGGATGCTGCCGGGCTCATGGCGATGGGACCTAGAGGTAGTTGGTCAGGCGGAGCTTGGCGATGCGCGCGGTGGCGTTGGCGGTGGCGTCGATCTGCGCCTCCAGTTGGCTGATCCGCGTGCTCGCCTCGTAGGGGTCGACGCCTTCCAGATTGTCGATCTGCAGGCTGAGGATCGACTTCTGCGTCTTGTGCTGTTCGGCCAGGGTGGCGATCTGGGCGCGCTGGACGCCGAGCTGCGCCGTCGCCTCCCGCAGGTTGCCGAGGCCGCTGGACAACTTGTCGACCGCCGTCTTGATGTAGTCGGGATAGGCGTCGACATCCATCTTGGAGGTGTCGACCGCCGCCAGCATGTAGATGCCTTCCAGCAGTTCCCGCATCATCGGGTCGTTGGCCTGGACGCCATAGGCGATGGTGCTGGAGTCCGCCGGCCGGCCGGCGACGCGCGGGAGGCGGCGCCGCCGGGCTGGACCGAGGTGGTGCCGGTGTAGAGCCCGCCCTCGAAGGTATCGTCAGCGGGGCGGGGGCCGGCGTGGCCGGGTCGCGCACGGCGAACAGATCGTCCAGCCTGGCAATGACCGCCGCGGTTTCCGCCGCGGTCACCGGCATCTCGGCACCGCCGGTGGCGGACTGGATGGCATCGCGGATGATCTGCATCGGCGAGCGCATGCCCGACTTGTCGCCGTCGACATTGCGCATCGGCGGCTGGTCGAGCGCGGTGCCGGCGAACAGATAGGCGTTGCCGGCCGACGCGTTCAGCAGCCCGACCACCTGATCCAGCACGCCGCGCGCCCGCACCTGCAGCGAGGTTCCGGTCGGCGACTGCTGCCCCAGGCCGGTGGAGGCGGCGGCCAGCAGGTCGGTGCCGGACGCGATGATGCTGGTCATCGCGCTGTCCATCATCTTCATCCGGCGTCGAGCAGGTCGGTGGTCTTCACATACTCGTCGGTGCGGTCGAACAGGTTGCGCAGCGCGATGTCGCGGCCGGTGCTGGCGCCGATGGTGGCGGCGACGTCGGCATGGACGCCGGTCGCCACCTCCTCGTTCGCACGGGACCAGCTCCATCTGCTGCCGGGTCATGGTGCTTTGCAGCTTCCGGCTCATCCCCAGCGTGGACAGGGCATTGTACAGCATCGGCTCTTACCCCTTGATCTGCAGCAGGATGTCGATCATGCGGCCGGCGACCTGCACCACCTGGGCGCTGGCGCCGTAGCTCTGCTCGATCATCAGGAGCTTCTGCATCTCGTCGTCGATGTTGACGCCGTCGCGGTTGATGCGGGCGGTTTCCAGCGTGTCCGCGCTGATCTTGCGCGCGTTCATTTCCGATTCGGCACCGGTGCGGTAGCCCTGCTGGGCCGACACCATGGCGGTGGCGTAGCCGCCGAGCGTCGTGGAGGCCGGCATGTCGGTGGCGGGCGAAGCTGCGGGCGGTGGTGAAGACGGTCAGGAACCTGTCGATCTGCGTCTGGTCGCCGGGCTGGAGCGGGGCCGCCGCCTGGATGCCGCTGCGCACCCGCCAGCTTTCCGTCCGCACGGAGTCGTTTACCGTGATGCGCGACGCCAGCCCGGCGGTGGCGCCATAGGCGGCTCCGGCGTCGGTGAACAGGCCGGGCTGGGTCGGATCGGCCTCGGCCCCCTGGAAGGCCTGGACGAGGCCGGCGGCCAGCTCGTCCAACTGGGCCAGCGCGCGGGGCATGTCCTGCTTGATGGTCTGGACATAGCCCATCATCCGGCCGCTCTGGATCTCGCTGTCGGGCCTGGCGGACAGCGAGACGCCATTGGCCATCACATCGTCCCCCAGCAGCGTCAGCGGCTGCTCGCCGGGCGCCAGCGGGTGGTCGAGCAGGGTCTGGCCGTTGCGGGTCATCACCACCACCTGGCCGTCCTCGCGGCTGTAGGTGCGGATGCCGATCTCCTGCGAGACCTGGTCGAGCAGGCGGTCGCGGTCGTCGCGCAGGTCGCCGGTGTCGCCGCCGCGCGCTTCCAGCCCGGCGATCCGGCCGTTGAGGTCGCTGATCCGCTGCAACGCGGTGTTCACCGAGTCCACCGAGGTCTGCAGGCGGTCGCGGGCGTCGGACTGCACCGTCTGCGCCGCTTCCGCCGCGCGCTTCAGGCTGTCGGCGAGCGTGATCGCCTGGGACACCACCGCATTCTGGGCGGCATCGTCCTGCGGCATGCCGTGCAGGCGGGAAAAGGCCTGCTGCAGCTTCGACAGCTGGGTGGAGACCGATTTCTCGTCCTGCGGCTGCCCCCGCACCAGGGCATAGTCGGCAAGCGCCGAAGCACGCGCCTCCTGCCCGGTGTAGCGGCTGGTCTCGTACCGGGCGTCGCGGATCAGCAGCTCGTCCACCTTGCGGGCGATGGCGTCGACCTGCACCCCGGCGCCGCGTCCGGCCGTGTTGGCCGACGACAGGGCGAGGTCGCGGCGCACATAGCCGGCCGTGGTGGCGTTGGCGAGGTTGTGGGAGGTCATCGCCGCCTGCTGCTGCGTCGTGCGCAGGCCGGACAGGGCGGCGGTGAGGGGCGAGTTGGACGCTCATGGCCGGGGCTCCGTCGCGACTGGGCTCAACGCTTCAGGCGGGTGGTTTCTTCGACCATCTCGTCGGCCGTGCGCACCAGGGTGGCGTTCGACGAGTAGGCCCGCTGGGTCTCGATCAGCGACACCAGTTCCGTCGCGATGTCGACGTTCGACTGCTCCAGCGCGGCGCCGATGACGGTTCCGGCGGCGCCCTTCTTGCCGGCGCCCAGCGTCAGCGTGCCGGTTTCGGCGCCCAGCGTGTAGGTGTTGCCGTCCTGGGCGACCAGACCGTCGGGGTTGGTGACGGTGGCGATCGGGATCTGGTACAGCGCCTGCCGGGCGCCGTTGTCGTACATCACCCACAGCTTGCCGCTGTCGTCGATGTTGACAGAGGTCACCTGGCCGACCTTGGCGCCGTCGCCGGTGACGGTCGGGACATAGTCGCCGTTCAACTGCGTGACGTTGCCGAGCGCCATGGTGAAGCTGTCGGCGGTCGGCGTGGCCGGCGAGGTGACGGTGATGCCGGGCATCGGGTCCAGCGGCAGGCCGGCGCCGTCCACCGGCTTTCCGGCATAGGGGCCGGTGGCGGCGAAGGTGAGCGTCACCGGTGCGCCGCCGACCGTGTAGCCGGCCGGGCCGGTGGCGGTCAGCGTCCATTGGTTGGGGGTGGCGCCCTTGGTCCAGGTCAGCGACAGGTCCAGCGGGTTGCCGAGCCCGTCATAGAAGGTCGGGCTGGTGGTGAAGCTGTCGCCGGCCGCCGCCTGGGCCGGCAGGTTGCCCGAGAAGTCCATCAGCGTCGTCCGGCTGCCGCCATAGACGAGATTCCCGATGTTGACCGGCTGCAGGTCGTCGAAGCGGGCGGTGCTGACGTTGGGCAGGGTGCCGTCGGGGTTCAGCTTCCACGCTTCCAGATACTGGCCGGCGTTGTTGCGCAGGAAACCGGTTTCGTCGGGCAGGAAGCTGCCGCA
>NZ_VUOI01000028.1:0-57510 GCF_015390205.1 Azospirillum sp. INR13 | reverse complement strand
GCTTCCGCAATCCGGCGCTGCGCCACCGCACCTGGCAGATCGCCATGGACGGCACGCAGAAGCTGCCGCAGCGCCTGCTGAATCCGATCCGCGAGCGGTTGGCCGCCGATCAGCCCATCGACCGGCTGGTCCTGGCCGTGGCCGCCTGGATGCGCTACGTGGCGGGCAACGACGAGAAGGGCCAGCGCATCGACGTGCGCGATCCGCTGGCCTTCCGCTTGGCGGAGATCGCGGCAACTGCCGCCGGCGATTCCGACCAGCTGGCCGGGGCGCTGTTCGGCCTGACCGCGGTGTTCGGCGACGACCTGCCGCGCGACCCGCGCTTCACCGGACCGGTCACCGCCGCGCTCAAACGCCTGTTCGCCGAGGGTGCGCGCGCCGTTGTTGCCGCCACCGCCTGACCCGCTCTTTCAAGCGCATCACCTTCCTTAGGGAGTGTTCCCGTGGTTGCCCTGATCGTCGAAAAGCCGCATGTGCTGGCCCTTCGCCCGAAAACGCCCCGGCTGCCTGGCCGGTCAAGGCCGGCCAGGTGCTGGTCCGCGTCCAGCGCGCCGGGATCTGCGGGTCGGACCTGCACATCTACCACGGTTCCAACCCCTTCGCGGTCTATCCCCGCGTGATCGGACACGAGTTCGCCGGCACGGTCGAGGCGGTCGGCGACGGCGTGGGCAACGTCGCGGCCGGCGACCATGTGGTGGTCGATCCGGTGGTGTCCTGCGGCCGCTGCTATGCCTGCCGGGCCGGGCGCAGCAATGTCTGCGCCAATCTGGAGGTGTTCGGCGTCCACCGCGACGGCGGCTTCCGCAACCATGTCGTGGTGCCGGCGTCCAATGCGGTGAAGGTTCGCTCCGATCTGCCCATCTCCATCGCCGCCCTGGCGGAACCGCTGTCCATCGCCGCCAACGTGCTGTCGCGCACGGGCATCGCGGCCGACGACACGGTTCTGGTCTATGGCGCCGGCACGGTCGGGCTGACGGTGGTGCAGGTCGCCAAGCTGCACGGCGCCCGCTGCATCGTCGCCGACCTCGACGACAAGCGGCTGGAGCGTGCGAAGGAGTTCGGTGCGGACGTCGTCCTCAACTCCTCGCGCGTGTCGGTTCCCGATGCGGTGCGCGACGAGAATGACGGGCTCGGCCCCACGGTGGTGATCGACGGCGCCGGCGTCCCGGCCCTGCTGGAGGAGGCCTGCCGCCTTGCAAGCCCGGCCCGCACGCATCGGCCTGCTGGGCTTCTCCCCCGGTCCCTGCAACATCAGCCAGCAGGAGATCGTGAAGAAGGAGCTGACTCTGGTCGGCTCTCGCCTGAACCGATGCCTGCTGCCGCAGGTGATCGAGTGGCTGGAGAGCGGCAAGCTGCAGCCGGCGGCGATGATCACCCAGGTCTTCCCGATCGCCGACGCGGCGAGCGCCTTCTCCCTGATCGAGACCGACCCGTCCAGCACGATCAAGGTGCAGCTCGACTTCGAAAGCTGATCGACGGCCAAAGGGCATCCATCAGCAAACAATGGCGGACTGGATCCGCCCATAACGGAGGGACACCAGGATGAACAGCAAGACCCCGATCTCGCGCCGCACGCTGGCCAAGAGCATCGGCCTCGGCGCCGGCATCGCCGCCGGTGCGACGTTGCTGGGCGGCATCGCCGCGCCGGCCATCGTCCGCGCCCAGGCCAAGACGACCCTGAAGCTCGGCCACCTCGCCAACGAGGAGAATGTCTGGCACAAGGCCTCGCTGGTCTTCGCCGAAGAAGTTGCCAAGCGCACGAACGGCGCGGTCGAGGTCAAGGTGTTCCCCAACGAGCAGCTCGGCAAGGAAACCGACCTGATCAAGGGCATCCAGCTCGGCACCATCGACTTCACCATCACCGGCGAGTCGCTGCAGAACTGGGCGCCGGCCGCGGCATTGCTGGCGGTCCCCTACGGCATCCGCGACCTCGACCATCTCGACAAGGTCGTCACCGGCGAACCGGGCCGCAAGATCGCGGAATCCATCGAGCAGAAGACCCAGCTGGTCCCGCTGACCTACTTCGCCCGCGGCCCGCGCAACCTGACCAGCAAGCGCCCGATCAAGTCGCCGGACGAGCTGAACGGCCTGAAGATGCGCGTGCCGAACGTGCCGCTGTTCGTGTCGTTCTGGCAGGGGCTGGGCGCCAAGCCGACGCCGATGGCCTTCTCGGAAGTGTTCACCGGCCTGCAGAACGACACCATCGAGGCGCAGGAGAACCCGCTGGCCCTCATCAAGTCGGCCAGCTTCTACGAGGTCCAGAAATACGTGAACCAGACGGAGCACGTCATCAGCTGGATCTATCTGGTCGGCGGCTCGAAGAGGATGGGCCGCCTGCCGGCGGAGCAGCGCACAGCCATCATGGAAGCCGCCAAGGCCGCCCAGGCCGCCGAACGCAAGCTGTTCATCGAGGACGAGGCCAAGCTGGCCGCCGACCTGAAGGCCAAGGGCATGGAGTTCGTCACGGTCGACAAGGCCGCCTTCGCAGAGAAGGGCCGCGCCGCCGTGGTCGCCGCCCTGTCGCCGGAGATCAAGCCGATCTACGACGAAATCCTCGCGGTGAAGTGAGGGGGACCTGAAGCCCCCTGCCCAACCGATACAGGATCCCCTCTCCCCGGGGGGGAGAGGGGGATCTCCTCGGGTGCGCTCCCCCCAACCGCAAGAGCCCTTCAGATGCGCACAGCCTTTGCCGCCGCGGTGTCGGCCGTATCCGCCCTTTGCCGTTGGGGAACCCTGGCGGCAATCGGCGTCCTCATCATCGTCGTGACGATCCAGGTGCTGGGCCGCGTTCCCGGCTTTCCCTCCCCGGCCTGGACGGAGGAGGTGGCACGCTTCGCGCTGGTCCATCTCGTCGCCTTCTCCTGCGGTCTGGCGCTGCTGCGCGGCGAGTTGGTGAACGTGGACATGTTCATCCTGCTGCTGCCCAAGCCGGCACAGTGGGCGGTCGCCCGGCTGGTCGACGTGGCGATCCTGGTCTTCGCCGTCGCCATAATCCCCGGCGCCTGGGACTACGTCGTCGGCAGCCTGGGCGAGCGGGCGCGCTCCATCAACGTCCCGATGATCTGGGTCTATGTCGTAACGCTGATCATCCCGGTCTCGCTCGCCTTCTTCTCCATCGCCCGCCTTGCCGGGTTCGGACGCGACTCCGCGCCGCCCAGCCATGGGGAAACCGCCTGATGGTCACCGCACTGTTCCTCACCTTCGCCGTCCTGCTGATCCTGGGCGCGCCGGTCGGCATCGCGCTGGGCGGCGCCTCGGCGGTCTATCTGGTCGGCAGCGACATCGATCTCGCCGTGGTTCCGCAGTTCATGTATGCGGGCATGGACAGCTTCGTGCTGCTCTGCATCCCCGGCTTCGTGCTGGCCGGCAACCTGATGAACGGCGGCGGCATCACCGACCAGATCGTTCTGTTCAGCAACCGGCTGGTCGGCCACATCCGTGGCGGTCTCGGCCTTGCCAACGTCACGGGATCGATGGTCTTCGCCGGCATCTCCGGCACCGCGGTGGCGGAAACGGCGTCCATCGGGTCGGTGATGATCCCGGCGATGCGCAAGTCCGGCTACGACGCGCCCTTCGCCGCCGCGGTGACCGCCGCCGCCTCCACCGTCGGGCCGATCATCCCGCCCAGCGTGCCGATGATCATCGTCGGCACTTTGACCGGCCTGTCGGTCGGCAAGATGTTCATGGCCGGCGCGATTCCGGGCCTGCTGCTGGGCGTCGGCATGATGCTGACGGTCTGGATCCTGGCCCGCGTCCGCAATTATCCGAGGGAGCCGTGGCAGGGCTTCGGCGCCCTGCTGCGGGCCAGCCGCGGCGCCTTTTGGGCGCTGCTGATGACGGCGATCATCCTGTTCGGCATCGTCGGCGGCTATTTCACCCCGACCGAGGCCTCCATCGTCGCGGCGCTCTACGCCTTCGTCATCGGGTTGTTCGTCTACAAGGGCTTCACCCTGCGCCAGCTGCCGGCGATCCTGCTGGAAAGCGCCATCGGGTCGGGTGGGCTGATCCTGCTGGTGGGCCTCGCCAACGTCTTCGGCTGGATCCTGACCAGTGAACAGATCCCGCAGGCCATCGCCGCCGCGATGCTGGCGCTGACCACCAACAAGTACCTGATCATCCTGATGATCAACATCCTGCTGCTGTTCGTCGGCACCTTCATGGAGACGATCGCGGCGCTGATCATCCTGTTCCCGCCGCTGCTGGCGGTGGCGACCCAGGTCGGCATCGACCCGATCCATTTCGCCACCTTCGCCGTGCTGAACCTGATGATCGGCCTGACCACTCCGCCGGTCGGCGTCTGCCTGTTCGTCGCGGCGAACATCGCGAAGATCTCGCTGGGCGCGATCACCAAGGCGATCTGGCCCTTCCTGCTCTGCAACATCCTGATCCTGCTGCTGGTGTCCTATGTGCCGGCGCTGTCGCTCTGGCTGCCGAGCCTGCTTTTCCGCTGATTTTCCAAATTCCAAAGCCCCCCTCTTTCCAAGGAGTTCGAAGCCATGGAACAATCCTGGCGCTGGTTCGGCCCCGAAGACGCCATCAAGCTGAACCACATCCGCCAAGCCGGCGCCACCGGCGTGGTCACCGCCCTGCACCACATTCCCTATGGCGTCGTCTGGTCGGTCGAGGAGATCCAGAAGCGCAAGGCGATGATCGAGTCCGACGAGGAACTCGGCCTCAGCTGGACCGTCACCGAAAGCCTGCCGGTGCACGAGGCGATCAAGATCGGCGAAGGCGACCTGACGGAGCTGTTCGACAACTACCGCCAGTCGATGCGCAACCTCGCCGCCTGCGGCGTGACCACCATCTGCTACAACTTCATGCCGGTGCTCGACTGGACCCGGACGGAGCTGGCCGCGGCGCTGCCCGGCGGCGGCACCTCGCTGCGCTTCAACGCCCATGAGCACGCCGCCTTCGACGTCTACATGCTGGAGCGTCCGGGTGCGGAGGACGATCATTCCCCGGAGGTGATGGCCAAGGCGAAGGAGTGGTTCGACCGCTCTTCCGAAAGCGACCGGGCGAAGCTGCTGTCGAACATCATGGCCGGACTGCCGGGCGCCTATGACCGCTACGACATCCCCGGTCTGCGCAAGATGATCGCGCGCTTCAACGGCATGAGCGCCGACGGCCTGCGCGAGACGCTGGCCCGCTTCCTGCGCGAGGTGATCCCGACGGCGGAGGAGGTCGGCATCCGCATGGCGATCCATCCGGACGACCCGCCCCGCCCGCTGTTCGGCCTGCCCCGCATCGTCAGCACCGAGGACGACCTCGCCCACCTCATCGATGCGGTGAAGTCACCCAACAACGGCCTGACCTTCTGCACCGGCTCGCTCGGCGCCGGCCAGACCAACGACGTGCCGGCGATGGCCAAGCGCTTCGTCGAGGACATCCACTTCGTCCACCTGCGCAACGTCGCCAAGGAGCCGGACGGGTCGTTCGAGGAGGCCGACCATCTCGGCGGCGACGTCGACATGGTGTCGGTCGTCACCACCCTGCTGGAGGAGCAGAAGCGCCGCCAGGACGCCGGCAACGACAACTGGCGCCTGCCCTTCCGCCCCGACCATGGCCACGAACTGCTGGATGACATCGGCAAGCCGACTCACCCCGGCTACCCGATGATCGGCCGCCTGCGCGGTCTGGCCGAAATCCGCGGCGTGATGACCGCGGTCGCGGCGATGAAGCAGCTGCCGGTGTGAGGACGTCGCGCCGGCCTCACCCGCCGGCGCGCATCCCCAGCCGGGCGAGCTTCTTGTAGAAGGCGGCGCGGGAAATGCCGAGCGCCCGTGCCGCTTCCGCCGCCTTGCCACCCTGGGCGGCGAGCGCGCGGCCAAGCAGCCCGCGTTCGAACTCGTCGAACGCTTCGTCGTATCCCGGCAGGGGCTGCGGCTCCGCACGCACGGCCGGCGGAACCGTGACGGGGAGCGCCGCCGGTTCAACGTACCCCAAATCCGGCAGCGCCTCCGCAAGGTCGGCGGCGGTCAGGCGGCGGTTGTCGGTCAGCAGACAGGCCCGCTCCAGCACGTTGCGCAGCTCGCGCACATTGCCGGGCCAGCGGTGGCGGCCCAGCGCCTCCACCGCCTCCGGGGTCAGGCCCCGCAGGGGGAGCCCGGTGCGGGCGGCGATCTCCTGCAGGATGGATTCGGCGATGGCTTCCAGCCCGCCGCCCATCTCCGCCAGGGCCGGCAGGCGGATCGGCAGCACGTTCAGCCGGTAATAGAGGTCGGAGCGGAAACGGCCGTCGCGGATCCGCTGCTCCAGATCGACGTTCGTCGCCGCGATCACCCGCACATCGACCTTCACCGGCCGGTCGGAGCCGAGCGGTTCGATCTCCTGCTCCTGCAATGCCCGCAGCAGCTTGGCCTGGAGGCCGAGCGGCATGTCGCCGATCTCGTCCAGGAACAGGGTGCCGCCGTTGGCGGTCTTGAAGCGGCCTTCCCGCCCGCGGCGGTCGAGCCCGGTATAGGCGCCGGGCACCGCGCCGAAGAACTCCGCCTCCAGCAGCGTTTCCGGGATCGCCGCCACGTTGACGCCGACGAAGGACCGGCCGCTGCGGGCCGACAGGCCATGGATGGCCTGGGCGATCAGCTCCTTGCCGGTGCCGGTCTCGCCCAGCAGCAGGATCGGCGCATCGGTGCGGGCGGCGAGACGGGCCTTGCGCTTGACCTCCAGGCACACGGGACTGTCGCCGACATAGCTCTGCAGCGTGTAGCGCGGCTGCCGCCCCTCGTCGAGCCGGCGCTTGGTCGCCGCCAGTTCCGCCTCCAGCCGCGACAGCTCGGCCAGCAGGGGCTTCAGCCGGTGCAGGCTGTCATAGAGGACGAATCCGACGGCGCCGATCACCGCGCCGTCGTCGTCGGTCAGGGGAAAGCGCGTCACCACCAGCCGTTGCGTGCCGAACAGCATCAGGTCGAGCAGGATCGGCTGGCCGGTCGCCAGGACCTGGCGCATCTGCGAATGGGGGATGATCTCCTCCACCTCGCGGCCGATGGCCTCGGCAGGGTCGGCGATGCCCAGCATGCGGGCGTATTTGGCGTTGATCCACACCACGCGGGCGTCGCGGTCGACCGCCACGGTGCCTTCGGACTGGGTTTCCAGCGCCTCGAACAGCGATGGGATGGCGCGGCGGTGCAGCAGGGCGGCACCGCCTTCGAAGGCATCCCCGTCGAAGGGACGGGCGTCCAGCCCATCGCCTGAAAACCTGTCGCTGTCCGTTCCGTGCGTCACCCCGGCCGCTCCCCTGTGCCCGTCCGTGCCATCCCCCGTGTTATCGGGACCGGACGCCGAATCCGCAATGGCGGAACGGGCCGGCGGCCATCTCCGACCATGGTGCCGCACCCCCTTGCGGAGTCGCGGCGGGCCGGTCCATGCTGCGCCCGCGCCATGGCCCGAACCCGTCGCGGCCGGGCAGCAGCCGTCCACCGGAGCCGTCTTGCCCTTGCCGTCCGCCCCGCCATGCTGAGCCTGCCCGCCACCCTACTTCTGGCCGCGGTGCTGGCGACCCTGTGGACGGCGTGGCGCAGCTGGGTCCTGCCGCCCTTTCCCGGCCGGTTCGATTTCATGGCGATGCAGCTGTCGGCCTCCTGGTGGGCGACGGCCGCCGCCATCGAGACCATCGTCCAGGCACCGGCGGACAAGCTGTTCTGGGCCGAGATGGCTTGGCTCGGCATCGTCTGCACCCCCAGCTTCTGGGCGCTGTTCCTGTGGTCCTACACGCGGGAGGAGCTGCCGTCGCGCTGGCGGCTGGTGCCGGCCGTGGTGGGGACGGCGACCTGGGCGGCGGCGCTGGCCAACGACAGCCACCGGCTGATGTACACCACGGTCCACCCCGTCAGCGACGCGCCGGGTGCCGCACTGGTCTACAGCCACGGGCTGCTGTTCTTCGTCGTCACCATCTATCTCTACGCCTTCATGGTGATGAGCATCGTCGTCACCGCCAACGGGGTCCACCGGGCGACGCCGGCTTATCGCACCCATTACGTGGGGTTCCTCGTGGCGATGGCGGTGCCATGGGTGGCGAATGTCGGCTATGTCACCGGCAACCTGACCCTGTTCGACTTCGACCCCACTCCCTTCAGTTTCCTTCTCATGGGCGCGGTCTTCTACTGGCTGATCACCCGCCGGCGCCTGTTCGACCTGCTGCCGGTCGCCCGCGACGCCCTGCTGGACGCGGTGCCGGACCCGGTTCTGGTCCTCGATGCCGACGGCACGGTGGTGGAGGCGAACCCCGCGGCACGTGCGCTGGTACGCGACCGCGAGCCGCTCGGCCGCCGGCTGGGCGAACTGCCCGGCCTGTCCGTCCTGGCGCCCGGTGGCTGCGCCGCTGCTCCGGTTCCGCTGACACTGGAGAGCGACGGCGGCCTGCGCAGCTTCGAGGCGACGCGGGTGCCGCTGACCTCCGGCAGCCGCGGCGGCGGGCGGTCGGGACCGCGCGAGGTCGGCTGTCTGCTTATGCTGCGCGACGTCACCCACCGCCGCCGGGCGGAGGCGCGGCTGGAGGACACCGTCCGCCGCCTGGACCTCGCCCGGCTGGAGGCGGAGGAACGGCTTGTCGCCGAGCAGGAGGCCAAGCGGGCGCTGAAGGGCTTCCTGTCGATGACCGCGCACGAGTTCAAGACGCCGCTCGCCATCATCGACGGCGCCGCCCAGATCCTGCAGCTGGATGCGGAGGTGAAAGTTCCCGGCATGCTGCCGCGGCTGGAAAAGATCCGCCGTGCGGTGCGCCGGCAGGTCAACATCCTGGACACCTGTCTGGCCGACGACCGGCTGAGCGACCCTGCCTTCGCTCTGCGCCGCGATCCGCTGGACCTGCCGGCCCTGCTGCGCGCTGCTGCGGCGGCCCAGGGCGACGCCGCTCCCGGCCGGCGGATCGAGCTTGACCTGAAGGACTGCCCGGCGGGCATGACCGGCGACGGTCCGATGCTGGAGCTGTGCGTCCACAACCTGCTGAACAATGCGCTGAAATACTCGCCGGCCGGCTCACCGGTGCGGCTGCGCGCGTGGATCGATGAGGGGCCGGGCGGGCAGTCGGAACTGGCGCTCTCCGTCGCCGACCAGGGCATCGGCATTCCGGCCGACGAGGTGGAGCGGGTGTTCGACCGCTTTTTCCGTGCCACCAACACGGGGACGGCGGCGGGAAGCGGCGTCGGGCTGAACATGGTCCGCCGCATCGCCGCGCTGCATGGCGGAACGGTGACGGTGGACAGCCGGCTGGGCGAAGGCAGCGTCTTCACGCTGCGCATCCCGCTCCGCGAGGAGGCGCTCTGCGAGGAGGGGATGGCGGACATGCCGGCGGAGTAATCCGCTGGGGAGATCGTTTCTTGCATTGATTGACAGGTGAAGGGAATAATCCCGCTCCCTCCATCTGGACCCTGGCAATATGAGCGATCACGACCCCACCGTCGTCCGGCCGGTGCCGAAACCCCGCGTCCCCCTGGGCATCGAAGAGGTGCTGGTCGCCGTCACCATGGCGGTGGTGGCGCTGATCACCTTCGCCAATGTCGTGGTGCGCTACCTGACCGACGTGTCCTTCGCCTTCACCGAGGAATATTCGATTGCCCTGATGGTGATCCTGACCTTCCTCGGCGCCTCGGCCGCGGTGGTGAAGGACCGCCACATCCGCATCACCTTCATCGTCGACAAGATGTCGCCCGCCAACCGCCGCCGGGCGGAGCAGTTCGCCATGGCCTGCGTGGCGCTGATGTATGGGTTGCTGGTGGTCTACGGCGCCTGGACGACATGGGACGACTACCGGTTCGAAGTGACGTCGCCGGCGCTGGGGCTGCCGCAGTGGATCTACACGATCTGGCTGCCGGTGCTGTCGCTGGTGGTGCTGGCCCGCACGGTGGGCCGGATGATCCGCATCCACAAGGGCACCGAGCCGATGGAAACCGGCCATATCCCGGAGGGGGAACCGTGATCACCACCCTGCTATTCGGTTCCTTCCTGGTCATGATGGTGCTGGGCGTGCCGATCGCCGCCGCCCTGGGGCTGGCCGGCACCGCCGCCATCGCCTTCGCCCATCTCGGCGTCATTTCGGTCCCGACCAGCGTCTATACCGGCATCGCCAAGTATCCGCTGCTGACCATCCCGATGTTCGTGCTGGCCGGCACCATCTTCGACCGGTCGGGGGTGGCGCAGAAGCTGGTGCGCTTCGCCACCGCCATCGTCGGCCAGGGCAAGGGCGCACTGGCGGTCATCGCGGTGGTGGTGGCGATGATGATGGGCGGCATTTCCGGTTCGGGGCCTGCCATCGCCGCCGCGGTCTGCGGCGTGATGGCGCCCAGCATGATCCGCGCCGGCTATCCCCGCCCCTACATCGCCAGCGTCATCGCGGCGGCGGCGGCCACCGATATCCTCATCCCGCCGTCGGTGGCGCTGATCATCTACAGCGTGCTTGTGCCCGCCGCCCCGACCACCTCGATGTTCGCGGCCGGCATCATTCCCGGCACGCTGGCCGGCCTTGCCCTGATCGTTCCGGTCTATTGGCTGGCCCGGAAGCATAATCTGGGGTCCAAGCTGTCGCACGAGCCGCGCCCGCCCTTCTGGCGCAGCCTGTGGGATGCCGCGCTCGGCCTGTTCGCCAAGGTCATCATCCTGGGCGGCCTGCGCTTCGGCATCTTCACCCCGACCGAGGCGGCGGTGATCGCGGTGGCTTACGGCCTGCTGCTGGGCATGGTGGTCTACCGCACCATCCGCTTCCGCGACCTCTATTCCATGCTGGTCGATGCGGCGGAGATCTCCGCCATTATCCTGACCGTGATCGCGCTGGCCAGCGTGTTCGGCTGGGCGCTCAGCACCCTGTCGGTGATCGACCCCATCGCCGATGCCATCATCCATTCCGGCCTCGGCGAATATGGCGTGCTGGCGCTGCTGGTGGTGATGCTGACCGTCATCGGCACCTTCCTGGACGGCATTTCGATCTTCATCATCCTGCTGCCGCTGCTGATCCCCATCGCCCAGGCCTACAACTGGGACCTGACTTGGTTCGGCGTCATCCTGACCCTGATGATCGCCGTCGGCCAGTTCACCCCGCCGATGGCGGTCAACCTGATGGTCGCCTGCCGGATGACCGGTTGCAGGATGGAAGACACGGTGCGCTGGGTACTGTGGCCCCTCTTCACCCTGCTGCTGGTGGTGGTCGCGGTGATCGTCTGGCCGGATCTGGCGCTGTGGATGCCGCGGCAGATGGGGTTCTAAAGAGCGCGGGCGATGTCGCGGCTGGTCAGATGCAGGCTGGCCGCGGTGTCATAGCCACGCCGGGCGATCTTATCGGCCGCCGCGGCCTCGAACGCCGCGCGATGGGCGGCGGCATGGGCGAGGCAGTACTCCGGCGTCGGCTCCCGCATGTCGAGCAGGGCGCGGAAGGCCAGACGGTGGACGGCGCACCAGCCGCCATGCCCCGCCGGCCGGAAGACCAGCGCGTCGATGTCGTTTCGCCAGGACAGCCCCTCCGCGGTCATTCGCGCAGACCCAGCCGCTTGGCGAGGCGGAACAGGTTGCTGCGGTCAAGCCCGAGCGACCCGGCCGCCTTCGCCCAGTTTCCGCCGTGGTGGCTCAGCTGGTCTTGAATCATTCGCCGCTGAAGCTTCTCGACTGCATCCCGCAATGGGAGATTCTCCGCCGGCGAATCGGCCGGCAGATCGGCCGCCGAATCCGGCAGGCGGGGCAGAGGCATGGCCGCCATCGGCGCCGCGATCCCCTCCCCCACCTCTTCCAAACCGAGATCGGCCGGGGTCAGGGTCAGCACGCCGCCATCCGGCGGGCGGGCGGCGCGGGCGCGGATGGCGCCGCGGCCGATGGCATGTTCCAGTTCCCGCACGTTCCCCGGCCAGGGGTAGGACAACATGCGCCGCTCCGCCGCCGCCGACAGGCGCAGGTTCCGCAGGCCCAGCCGCGCCCGGTTGCGCTCCAGGAACAGCCCGGCCAGCCGCAGGATGTCGGTGCCGCGGTCGCGCAACGGCGGCACCCGCAACGGATAGACGCTGAGCCGGTGGTAAACGTCGGCGCGGAAGCGTCCCTCCCGCACCTCCGCCGCCAGATCGCGGTTGGTGGCGGCGATCACCCGTACGTTCACGGTGATGTGGCGGTCGGAGCCGACGCGCTGGATCTCTCCGTTCTGCAGAACCCGCAGCATCTTCGCCTGTGCCGCAAGCGGCAGCTCGCCGACCTCGTCGAGGAACAGGGTGCCGCCGCCGGCCAATTCGAACTTGCCGCGCCGGTCGCTCACCGCACCGGAGAAGGCTCCGCGCACATGGCCGAACAGTTCGCTTTCCACCAGCGCGTCCGGCAGCGCCGCACAGTTCACATGAACCAGCGGGCCGGCCGCACGGCTGGAGCGGGCGTGCAGGCGGCGGGCCACCAGTTCCTTGCCCACCCCGGTCTCCCCCAGCACCAGGACGACGAGGTCGCTCGCCGCCACCGTGTCGATTTCCGTCAGCAGGTCCGCCATCGGCGGGCTGGTGCCGACCGTGCCGGATTGGAGGTCCGCCGGCGGATCGTCGATCTCCCCAATCGCCGGGTTGCCGCCATTTGTGAGAGCCGCGCGCCGTTCCACCGCGGCGGCGAGGTCGGCGGCCAGCCGCGCCCAGGCTGCGATCGCCCCCTCCCGGCCGTCGAAGCGTCCTTCGTTCAGCGCATCCAGGGTCAGCATGCCCCATGGACGGCCATCCACGTTCAGCGGCGCTCCGACGCAGTCATGAACATGCAGCCGCTGCTTCAGGTCGGGGATCAGCCCGTCATAGGGGTCGGGAAGCTCGCAGTCGGGGGGAAAGCGCAACGGCCCGCCCACCGCCTCGGCGATTGCCCGCAGTCGGGGATGTTCGTCCAGCGCGAAGCGCCGGCCAAGCGTGTCCGGGCTGAGCCCGCGCGTGGCGAGCGGGACCAGCAATGCATCGCTTGAGCGACCGTCATGGCGCAACAGCGCACAGGCATCGCAGGGCAGGTGCCGCGCCATCAGATCCAGCAGCAGCGGCCACAGCCGCTCAGGATCGTCCAGCATGCGCAGCAGCGCACCGGCCTCATCGAGCGTGAGAGTTGTTGTCGGAATGACTGCGCCGTTGTCCATCCGACATCATAGCCGGCGTGGTCGGTTTGACAACAGAGCCATCGTACGAGGCGGGTTTCCGCCCTGCGTCGCTTTGGCACAGGGATTGCCAATCAGTTGCGACATCGTGACGCGCAAATAAAGGATTGTTCACTCTCATGCTGACGCCTGCCCAGATCGCCGTCATCAAGGCCACCGCTCCCGTCGTCGCCGCCAACGCCAACCGGATCACCGGCACCTTCTATCCCCTGATGTTCGAGCGCTTCCCCGAAGTACGCGCCGTCTTCAACCAGAGCCACCAGCGCAGCAGCGCCCAGCCGGAGGCGCTGGCCAACGCCATCATCGCCTATGCCTCCAACATAGACCGGCTGGAGGTTCTGGGTCCGGCGGTCGAAGGCATCGTGCAGAAGCACGTTTCGCTGAACATCACGCCCGACCAGTACAAGATCGTCGGCACCTGCCTGATGGAAGCCATCGGCAAGGTCCTGGGCGATGCGGTGACGGCGGAGGTCGCCGATGCCTGGGGTGCGGCCTACTGGCAACTCGCCGACCTGCTGATCGCGGCGGAGGAGAAGGAGTATGCCCGGAAGGCGGCGCTGACCGGCGGCTGGCGCGGTGCGCGCCGCTTCCGGATCGTGGAGAAGACGCCGGAAAGCGCCGTCATCACCTCCTTCCGGCTCGCGCCGGTGGATGGCGGGCGGGTGATGGATTTCCAGCCCGGCCAGTATCTCGGCCTGCGGCTGGCCGTCGACGGCGAGACCGTCCACCGCAACTACAGCCTGTCGGCCTCGCCCAACGGCCGCGATTACCGCATTTCGGTGAAGCGGGAGCCGCAGGGTGTGGTCTCCGGCTTCCTGCATGACCGCGCGCAGGTCGGCGACGAGATCGACGTCTACCCGCCGGCCGGCGAATTCGTGCTGCGCGAGGGGACCGGCCCGCTGCTGCTGATCACCGGCGGCGTCGGCCAGACCCCCGCGTTGCCGCTGGCCGAACAGGCACTGGCGGCCGGCCGCAAGGTGATCTACGTGCATGCGGCGCTCAATGGCTCGGTCCACGCCTTCCGCGAGCAGATCGACCGTCTGGCCGAACTGCACGACACCCTGAAGCCGGTCTACTGCTATGCCGATCCGCAGCCGGGCGACCGGCCGCACATGGTTGGCCTGCTCGACCAGGACCGCTTGGGCGGCCTGCTGCCGAAGGATGCAGGGGTTGCCGCCTACGTCGTCGGCCCGAAGCCCTTCATGGCGGCGGTGGTGAAGGCGCTGACCGCGCTGGGTCTTCCGGAGTCGGCGATCGTCCACGAGTTCTTCGGCCCCCGGGAAGCTCTCGCCTGAAGCTCTCGCCTGACGGGCGGCACCTGATCATTGCCGCCACTCTGGGCCGCCACTCTGGGCCGCCACTCTGGCGGGCCGGTCCTTCCACCTTGGGCCGGCCCGTCCTTGTCTTCGCCCCGCGGATGTCACGCCCGCGCCCGGCCGTTGTGAGTAAAACTGTTATATCACTACGATAACGCGACTATCCGACAGCCATGCGCCACCCCAAGCGGCATGCATGAGCCATTGGCGCGCCCATTCGCTGAAATCGCTCTATGACCACGACGAACCGCCATCGCGCCGCAGCAACTTTCGTCCCGCCTAACGGAAAGATCGTGGATTCTCCTTATTTATTTTTTAGCGAATTTGGCGCTTTGCTATTCACGTAACTGTCAAATTATTTCCAAATGTTCCCTTCCCGTGACATTGCCACCAGCTGTCCGACGAAGGGGGCGGACGCAACGACCAATGCGGCGAGAGCCGGAACGGCCGACCGCAGAAGAGACCAGACTGTGCCGGCGCGCGAGCGCCGGGGGGGAGGACGGGATGTCGAACGATAGTCACCGGAACAAGCCCGCGAAGGGCAATGCCTGGTATTCCGGCCTGCGTGGAAAGCTGATGATCGCCATCGGTGTCGTGCTGTCCGGCACGCTGGTGGCCGCAGCCGTGGCGCTGATCGGCTACGCCAACGTGCGCACCACCATCGACGCCATCGTCGGCGAGGCGGTGCCGGCGATGACCGAAGGCATGGGCGTGGCGCAGCAGGCCGAAAAGCTGGTCGCGCTGGCGCCGGAACTGACCTCCGCCGACAAGGCCGCCGCGCGCGAGGCGGTGTCCGCCCGCATCGCCGCGGCGAAGGAGGAGTTCAACGCGCGCCTCGACCGGCTGCGGGCCACCGGTTCCGCCGGTGCCCAGCTGGCCGCCATCGAAGACTCCTCGAAGGGGCTGCTCGGCAACCTCGTGCAGCTCGATCAGGCGGCGGCAGAACGGGTCGCGCTTGCCGCGGCGCGGGAGGCGATGCTGCCCAAGGTGATGGCGGCGGAAGCGGAAATCCAGAAATTCACCGCGCCTTGGACCTCCGTCCTGAACAACGAGGAGGAGCAGGCGCGCTCGACCCTGGCCGATCCCGACGCCGATCCCGCCATCCTGCGCGAGGCCGCGACCACCCTGAACCGGGTCATGGCCCAGAAGAAGCCGCTGGCCACGGTCACCGCCGAAGCGGCCAACGTCCGCAACATGCTGATGGAAGCGGCGAGCACCCGTGACGACCAGCGGCTTGCGATCATCGAGACCCGCGTCGGCGTGTCGCTGGCCGGTCTCACGAACGCCGCGCAGGCTCTGCCGGAACGTCTGGCCGCCGTCGCCACCAAGCAGGCGGAGCTTCTGACCGGATATTCCGTCGGCGAGGAGTCGATGGTCACCCTGCGCCAGAAGGAGCTGGCGATCGAGGGCTATTTCGCCCAGCTGCTGGAGAGCAACCACGCGCTGGCCGGCACCCTGTCCAAGGGCATCGCCACGCTGGTCGACGCCCAGAAGCAGGGCATCGCCGAGGCCAGCGGCGCCACCACCCGCATGCTGGACAACAGCCGCCTGACCCAGATCGCGGTGGCGGCCGTCAGCATCCTGGTGTCGATCCTGGTCGTCTGGCTCTATATCGGCCGCGTCGTCATCCGCCGGATGCTGTCGCTGAAGGCCGGGATGGGCCGCATCGCCGCCGGCGACCTGGATGCCGAGATCGCGCTGCATGGCCATGACGAGATCGCGGAGATGGGGGCGGCGCTGCTGGTCTTCCGCGACACCGCGCGCGAGGTGGAAACGACCCGCGCCGCGGCGGAGGCCGAACGCCAGCGAGCCGCCGGCGAACGCCGCGATGCCATGCTGTCGCTGGCCGACCAGTTCGAGAACGGCGTGAAGGTGGTGGTGGAGACGGTGTCCGCCGCCGCGACCCAGATGCACCAGACCGCCGCCGGCATGGTGGCGACCGCCGACGACACGTCCCGCCAGGCCGGCAGCGCCGCCGAGGCGGCGGAGACCGCATCGGTCAACGTCGACGGTGCGGCCTCCGCCGCCCATGAGCTGTCGCAGTCGATCAGCGAGATCGCCCGGCAGGTGACCGAATCGGCGGCGATCGCCGCCAAGGCCGCCAACGAGGCGGAGCGCACCGACGGCACGATGCGCGAGCTGAACGAGGCCGCCAGCCGGATCGGCGCCGTCCTGGACCTGATCTCCGACATCGCCGGCCAAACCAATCTGCTGGCGCTGAACGCGACGATCGAGGCCGCCCGCGCCGGGGAGGCCGGCAAGGGCTTCGCCGTGGTGGCGCAGGAGGTCAAGCAGCTGGCCAGCCAGACGGCCAAGGCCACCGACCAGATCGCCGGCCAGATCGGCGCCATGCAACAGGCGACCGGCGAGGCGGTGAACGCCATCCGCAGCATCGGCACGACCATCGGCCGGCTGAACGACATCGCCGCCAGCATCGCCGCGGCGGTGGAACAGCAGGGTGCGGCCACCTCGGAAATCGCCCGCAACGTCCAGCAGGCGGCAGGGGGCACCGCCCAGGCCTCGCAGAATATCGGTGAGGTCCGCACCGCCGCCGGACAGACCGGCCAGTCGGCGCAGGAAGTCCTGTCGGTGGCCCAGGAGGTCACGACCCAGACCAGCCACCTGCAACAGCAGATCGACCGTTTCCTGCGTCAGGTGCGGTCGGCGTGATCTTCATCTGGTAAAGCCCCTCTCCCCTTGTGGGAGAGGGGTTGGGGTGAGGGGGTCGCGCGTCGGGCCTCCTGCAAAAATCCAGCCTGTGCATCCCCCTCACCCCGTCCCTCTCCCCGGGGGGGGAGAGGGGGATCGTCCAAATCAGCCCTGGACGACCGTCTGGCGCTGGGTGCCGAGCCCCTCGATGCCCAGTTCCACCACGTCGCCGGCCTTCAGGAAGACCTGCGGCTTCCGGCCCATGCCGACGCCCGGCGGGGTGCCGGTGGAGATGATGTCACCCGGCTGCAGGCTCATGAAGCGCGACAGGTACGACACCAGATAGCGCACGCCATAGACCATGGTGGCGCTGCTGCCGTCCTGATAGCGGTGGCCGTTGACCTCCAGCCACATCTTCAGCTTCTGCGGGTCCTCGACCTCGTCACGCGTCACCAGCCAGGGGCCGGTCGGGCCGAAGCTGTCGCAGCTCTTGCCCTTGGTCCACTGCCCCTGCTTTTCGATCTGGAAGGCGCGCTCGGACACGTCGTTGACGATGCAATAGCCGGCGACATGGTCCATCGCCTCGTCTTCCGACACGTATTTGGCGGTCTTGCCGATCACGAAGGCCAGCTCGACCTCCCAGTCGGTCTTCTCCGAGCCGCGCGGCAGTTCGATCGGGTCGTTCGGACCGACGATGGCGCTGGTCGCCTTCATGAAGATGATCGGCTCGGGCGGCACCGCCATCCCCGTCTCCGCCGCGTGGTCGGAGAAGTTCAGGCCGATGCACACCATCTTGCCGACGCGGCCGACGCAGGGGCCGAGGCGCGGGGCGCCTTCCACCAGCGGCAGCGTCGCCGGGTCGATCGCCCGCAGGCGGTCCAGCCCGTCCGGCAGCAGCGCCGCACCGGCAATGTCGTCCACATGGGCGGACAGGTCGCGGATGCGTCCTTCGGCGTCGAGCATTCCCGGCTTTTCCTGGCCCGGCGGGCCGTAGCGCAGCAGTTTCATGAAAACTCTTCCCTGGTAGGAGTTCGGCGCCCGCCGATCCTGACTTGTCGGCGCGGAAAGTAAAGAGGGTGAACGAACGAAATGTAGCGTTACTTCACAGATCGGTCGACAAAGCCGCAAGTCTGTAGTAAAACTACATCAGGTTCGCAGGCCGCCGGAACGGCCGCCGCACCTCCCCTGGTGGACACCCGCATGCTGGACACGATCGCATCCTCACTCGACAGGCTCCGCCGGGCGGAAGCCGCGGTGGCGCGTACCGTGCTGGCTGCCCCCCATGCCGCCGTGCGCGCCAGTCTGGCCCAGCTCGCGGGCAAGGCCGGGGTCAGCGAACCGTCCGTCCTGCGCTTCTGCCGCACCGCCGGCTTCGGCGGCTTCCATGAATTCAAGATCGCGCTGGCCCAGCATCTGGCGGCATCCGCCGCACGGGAAGAGGCCGGCGACCGCCCGACCCCGCTGGTGCGCGACCTTTCCCCCGGCGACAGCGTCGCCAGTGCGACGGAAAAGGTGCTGAACCGTTCCATCGACGCACTGGTCCGCCTGCGCGGCCGCCTCGACACCGCGGCGCTGGAGCGCGCGGCCGGCGTGCTGGCCTGTGCGCAGCGGGTGCAGATCGTCGGCGTCGGCGCGTCCGGGACCGTGGCGCTCGACGCCCACCACAAGCTGTTCCGCCTTCTGCCTCAGGTGACCGCCAGTGCCGACGCCCATTTCCAGGCAATGGCGGCCGCGACGCTCGGCCCCGGCGATGCGTTGCTGGCGATCTCCAAGACCGGCACCAGCGACGAGATCTTCGACGTCGCGGCCATCGCGCGCGATGGTGGCGCGACGGTGATCGCCATCACCGCATCGGCCACGCCGCTCGCCGAACGCGCCGACATCCGCCTGACCGTCGATGTGGACGAAGACACCGCGGTCCACACCCCGATGGCCTCCCGCCTTGCCCAGCTGGCCCTGATCGACGCCCTGACGGTCGCCGTCGGCCTGCAGGCTCCCCCCGGCCTCGACCGCCGCCTTGCCCGCATCAAGGCCGTGCTGGCCGGGCACCACCGCGTGCCGGACCGTCCGGCCTCCGCCGCTTCTTCCCTTTCCCCGTCCCCTCAGAAGACTCCCGAGGAATCCTGATGTCCACCACCCCGACCGCTTCCGAGATCCTGGACCAGCTTGCCGCCTACGGCGTCGTGCCGGTCATCCGCAACAGCTCCGCGATCTGGCGCGCACCGCCGTCGGCTGGCTGCGCGAGGCCGGCTACGGCACCTTCGAGATCACCATGACCACCCCGGCGCCGTCGGCCTGATCGAGGAGCTGTCGGCGGAGGGCGGCGCCCTGATCGGCGCCGGCACCGTCCTGACCCCGGCGGCCGTCGCCGACGTGGTGAAGGCCGGCGCCAAGTATGTCGTGTCGCCCTGCGTGGTGCCGAAGGTGGCCGCCGCCTGCCGCGACCATGGCGTGGCCTGCCTCATGGGCGCCCTGACCCCGACCGAGGTGCATGCCGCCATCTCCGCCGGTGCCGACGCCATCAAGATCTTCCCCGCCTCCACCGTCGGCCCGGCGCACATCAAGGCGCTGAAGTCGGTCTTCCCCGGCATCCGCTTCGTCCCCACCGGCGGCATCGACGCCACCACCGTGGCCTCCTATGTCGCGGCCGGCGTGGCCTGCGTCGGGGCCGGCGGCAAGCTGGTCGACGAGGGTCTGGTCAAGAAGGGCGACCGCGAGGCCATCATGGCCGCAGGCCGCCAGTTGATGGACGCCTACCGGGCCGCCAAGGGCGCGTGACATCCGCCGGGAAAATCCTGCCGCCCGGCCGGGGCAAAGCTGCCGGGCGGCAGAATGGGCAAATTCTAAATCCCTTGATCATCAATATCTTGCGGCTGGCCTGCATCCTGCAAAGCCCTGGTCGACATCCCTTCTGGGGATGCGGAACGAGGGAGAGCACGCCATGGTCAGCCTGTCCAGCTTCACCGATGTCGGCAGCATGGCCCAGAGCCTGCAGCAGTCGATCGATGCCGCGGTCAAGCGCGTGCAGCAGCAGGCGGCCGGCAATGGCGGCGCGAACGGCGGCGGTGCGACCGGCAAGGTCCAGGAGTACGAGCAGACCGTCAACAAGTCGGCGCTGAACGCTGCGCCCTTCGCGACCGGCATCGGCACGCTGGTGAAGGACACGAGCAGGCTGAACGTCTTCAGCTCCCTGGCTTCCAACGATCCCGCCGACTTCTACAAATTCACCGTCACCAGTTCCGGCGCCCCGACGCTGGGGACGGTGGGGGATGCCGGGGTCCGGCTGCAACTGATGGACCGTGGCGGCAAGGTCATCGCCGACAGCAACAAGGATGCCGGCGCCACCTTCGACGCCTTCCAGAAGCTGAAGGTCCGGCCAACTCACGCTGGACAAGGGCGACTACACGTTGCGCATCGCCCGCGAAAAGGATGTTCCGGTCAAGGAAGCCAAGAATTACGGCGTCCAGCTGCGCATGGGCAATTACAGCAAGGACTACGACACCATCGCCAAGCAGCCGGCCAAGGGCGACAACCCCTTCGGCAACAACACCAAGCTGCAGGGCTTGGCCGCCATTCTGGGTGCCGGCAGCGCCTCCATCAACCCCGCCTCGATGATGCTGGGGGGAACCGGCGGCAGCTATGGCGGGCGCGGGTCGCTGCTGAATGCGCTGCTGTGAGGGTGCCTACCCGGCCCCGAAGCCGGTCTCAAACCAGCCGGTCGCGCCCCGATTCCTTGACCAGCAGGACCGCCTGGGTGCGGCTGCCGACGCCTAGCGCCTTCAGAACGCCGGTGACGTGGGTCTTCACCGTCGACAGGTTCAGGCCCAGCCTCTCGCCGATCTCCTGGTTCGACAGGCCCTGAGCCAGCAGATCCAGCACCTCCAGCTGTCGGCGGGTCAGCCCGTCGAACACGCTGGGCGCGCCGCCCCGTGCCGGCACCGCCCCGGCTGCCGCGGGCGCCCCCGGCATGCCCAGGACCGGCGGCACATAGGATCCGCCCGCCATCACCAGCCGCAGGATGTTGACCACCAGCACGTCGTCGGTCGATTTCGGGATGAAGGCGCGCACGCCGCGCGACAGCACCGCGCGCATCTCGTCGGGCGAGTCGATCATGGAGAAGACGGCGACGGGGACCGGCGCCACGCGCTTCACCAGCGCCTCGACATCGTCCAGCCCGCCCAGGCCGGGCATGCGCAAATCCATCACGATCAGGTCGAATGCGGTGCCGCCCTCGAGCAACGATGCGTCGAGGATGGCGTTCAACTGGCTGAAGCTGGTCGCGGCCACGACGGTGGCCTGTTCGTCCAGTTCACCCACCAGATGGGTCAAGCCGCTGCGGACGATGGAATGATCGTCGGCGATCAGAACCTGCATGTAACGTCTCGGACCGAAGATGCCTCGCGTGCAGCACCGTCATACGCTGACGCAACGGCCGGCGCTACCTCCTTCGCACGTCCGGGCACGGCAATGCCGGGAGGAACCGCAAAGAAAAGCGCGGAGGAGGTCATCCGCCCCCTCCCCCGCGTGCAGGTTCGCTGCAATCAGGAGATCTTGATGAGGATCTGGGCGCGGCGGTTCGAAGGCTCGCGCACGTTCGGACCGGTGGGAACCATCAGCTGGTTCTCGCCCACGCCTTCGATGGAGATCATGTTGGCCGGCGTGCCGCGCGCGACCAGCGCCTGGCGCACCGCCTCGGCCCGGCGGATCGAAAGCCGCTGGTTGTAGGTCGGCGAGCCCGAGGTGTCGGTGTGGCCGATCACCTGGATGCGGACGGCGCGGGCACGGCTGGACGCGTCGGCGGCATCGGCGATGATGCTTGCGGAGTTCGGCGTGATCGTCGCCTTGTCCCAATCGAAGAACACCTGATACTCGCTCTGCGGCTGGGCGGCCATCGGCGGAGCGGCGGGTGCCGGGGCGGCGACCGGCGTGACGCGCGACGGCCCGCCGAAGGTATAGCGCAGGCCGGCCAGGATGGTGTGGTTGCGATATTCGCTCTTCGAGGTCACCGGACCCAGCTCGAACTCCGGATCGACGGTGGCGAAGTAGCGGTAGTCCAGCGTCAGCGCCACAGTGTCGTTGATGGCATAGGACGCGCCGACGATGCCCTGGTAGGCGAAGACCCAGTCGCGGTCGCTGGCGCCGTTCAGCGTCTTCTTCACCCCGGCGATACCGGCACCGGCACCGATATAGGGCGTGATCGGCAGGCCGATGTTGAAGTCGTACAGCAGGTTGCCCATGAAGGCATACGAGCTCGTCTTGCCGCCCAGGCCGTTCAGGCCGGGAGTGGCGCTGCTGGTGTCGTCGACGCTGTTGCGCCAACGCCAGGCGGCCTCCAGTTCGGCGCGCAGACCCATCGCGGTGGCGTAGCCGACCGAAATGTCGCCGATGCCGCCGAGCTTGAACTCCTCCTTGAGACCCAGGCCCGGGGCCGGATAGCTGCTGAGGTCGGCATCCTCGGTCCAGTTCACGCCGGCCCCCGCGCCGACGTAGAAGCCTTCCGGCGCGGCAAAGGCGGCAGTCGGAATGGCCAGGGAAGGAACGGCGACGGCCAGTGCCGTGCCCAGCAAAATCCCACGCATCGTCATGTTCTTGTTCCCATCGTTGACGGCGTTGGCGGATCGGGACATCCCGGCCTGCGGCGAAACGCGTGACAGAACGGGCTCCGGCCCCGACAATGGAATCAGCGCGCGCGGCTTCCAATCCCGCCCACGCACGGCCGCTTTTTCTGTTGCAGATATGCCGCAACGCTCCTGCTGGCATTTCCTTCCGTGATAACAATGACTTGGACACCCACCCCAATGCCCTCTACCCCGGACGATGCGATCGACTACCCCATCTGCACCACCCGGATCCCGGCGGCTGGCAAGAGGTGGCGCCGGGCGTGTTGTGGATCCGGCTGTCCCTGCCTTTCCAACTCGACCATATCAACGCCTGGGCGCTGGACGGTGGAGCGGACGGCTGGACGCTGATAGATTGCGGGCTGGGTGACCGGCACACTCTGGCTCTGTGGGAGGAATTGCTGCGCGGCGCGCTAGGCGGCCGACCGGTGCAGCGGGTGGTCGCCACCCATTTCCATCCCGACCACATCGGCGCCGCCAACTGGCTGGTCGAGCGGACCGGTGCGGCCTTCGCCACCTCGCTGACGGAATGGCTGTTCGCCCGCATGCTATCGGCCGGCAACGATGCCGCCACCGATGCCGCGGTGGAGCGTTTCTACCGCCGTTGCGGGTTGGCGCCGGAGACGCTGGAAGCCGTGCTCGCCCGCAAGGGTGCCTACAGTCGCGGCGTCCCCGGCGTGCCGGCGACGCTGACCCGCCTGCGGGCCGGCGACAGGCTGCCGGTGGGCGACCGTCTCTGGACCGTGATCGGCGGCAGCGGCCATACGGTCGAACCGATCAGCCTCTACCGGCCGGCTGATGGCGACGACAATGGCGACGGCTTGGCCCTGGTGATCTCCGGCGATCAGATTCTGCCCCGGATCAGCCCGAACATCAGCGTCTGGCCGACCGAACCGGATGCCGATCCACTCACCGACTATCTCGCCAGCTTGAAGGATTGGGCCGCCCTGCCGGCCGACACGCTGGTTCTACCCTCGCACGGCCGCCCATTCCGTGGCCTGCACCGGCGCGCCGACGATCTGGCCCTCCATCATGCCGAACGGCTGGCGGCGATCGAATCGCTCTGCGCGTCGTCCCGGACGGCGGCGGAGGTGACGCAGGCACTGTTCCCGCGGCCGCTCGACCCGCACCAGACCGTCTTCGCCGTGGGCGAAGCCGTGGCCCACCTCAACCATCTGATCCGCAAGGGGCGACTGGAGCGTGTGTCCGGCGGCGGGAAGGGCGGGCCGGACATCGACCTTTACCGGCGGCGTGCCACCGGCTAGCCCCGACGACCCGAGGTGCTTGTCGGATAGATCGCTACTCGGTGACGATCTCGAACTGCTGGGGGTCGAGCAGGGTTGACACCGATAGGGTCTTCAGTGTCTTCGGGTCGTCGGTTCGCTTCATCTGGGCATGCTGGGTGCCCATGCCGTCCTTGCGGATGGCGACCACTTCCCAATAGCCGCCGCTGGGGGACAGCTTGCGATAAATCTGACCCTCGATCACCTCGCGCTTTCTGCGCATTGTCGTTCTCCAAAACCCATCCCATGCCGGCTGCCGTCACGGCCGCCGTGAAGGGCGCCATTGAACCACAAAACACCCCTGTCGTGGCGAGTGTCCGTTCGGTGACCGTTAATCGATGCCGCAGATGCGCTGTTGCAGTGCAGCACGTCCGGGGCACCCCCGATGACCCTTTGCCGCGGTGCGGTTTCAAGCTGGAACAACAGCCCCGGTTGTGGGTTCATAGCGGTCATGAACACAGATCTCGACGTGCTTGTCTTCGCGACCCGCCTGGTTGATGAACTGGGCGAAACCGCGATTCGAATGAGCCGCGTTCGTCTTGTCGAACTCACGGCCGCCAACCACACCCGTGCCGCCGCCTTCTGGCGGGAGGTGATGCGGACCTCCGAACGACTGCTGAACGAGCGGTCGGGTCGCCGGGTCGCATCCGGGCTCTCCTCGCCGGCGATTGCTGCGGCGCAACCGTCTGTGGCCCAGCCCGTCGCTTATGTTCCCCGACCTATTCCCTGACCCGGCGCCAAGGCGGGTCGAATTGAAAAAGGGCCGGCACAGAAGTGCCGGCCCCCTTTTCGCGGAACGCTGATGCGCTTCGCTTACTTCACTTCGGCGTACTGGCCGTTCTGCCACTTGTACCAAACATAGGCCGGGCTGGTGACGTCACCCTTCGGGTCGAACCCGATCTTGCCGATGACGGTGTTGTAGCTGCCCTTGCGCATGACTTCGGCAACCTTCGCAGCGTCGGTCGAGTTCGCCTGCTTCACCGCGTCGGCCCAGATCTGGAGCGCGGCGTAGGTGTACAGGGTGTAGCCTTCCGGCTCGTAGCCCGCCTTGCGGAACTTCTCCACGACGGCCTTGGCGTCCGGCTTCTCACGCGGATCCGGACCGAAGGTCATCATGGTGTTCTCGCCGGCGTCGCCGGTGATGGCCCAGTACTCGTTGGTCACCAGCGCGTCACCCGACACGATGATGGCCTTCAGGCCCTGGTCCTTCATCTGGCGGGCGATCAGGCCGGCCTCGGTGTGGTAGCCACCGATGTAGACGGCGTCGACATTCGCCTGCTTCAGCTTCGACACCAGGGCGGAATAGTCCTTCTCACCGGCCGTGTAGGCTTCGTAGATGGTTTCCTTCTGGCCGCCGGCGTTCAGCGCCTTCTGCGTCTCATCGGCCAGCCCCTTGCCGTAGGCCGACTTGTCGTGAAGGATGGCGACGTTCTTGCCCTTGTAGGTGTCCAGCAGATACTTGCCGGCGATCAGGCCCTGCTGGTCGTCACGGCCGCAGACGCGGAAGACGTTCTTCAGGCCCTGCTCGGTCAGCTTCGGGTTGGTCGAAGCCGGGGAGATCTGCAGCATCCCTTCCTCGGCATAGACCTGGCTGGCCGGGATCGACGAACCCGAGCAGAAGTGGCCGGCCACGAACTTCACACCGGCCTTGGCCAGCTGGTTGGCGACGGCGACAGCCTGCTTCGGATCGCAGGCGTCGTCGCCGACTTCCAGCTTCAGCTTCTGGCCCAGGACACCGCCGGCGGCGTTGATGTCCGCGACGGCCTGCTCCATGCCCTTCTTCATCTGCTCGCCGAAGGTGGCGTACTGGCCGGTGATCGGACCGGCGGTGGCCACCGCGATGTCGGCCTGGGCGGCCGTGGCGGAGAGCGCGGTCGCCGCGATCGCGGCGAGAAGGGACAGCTTGAATTTCATGGGTGTGCTTCCCTGTTCTGTGAATGGTCCCTGTTGCAACATACCCCCGGCCCTTGCGGGCCTTGCCGCCGGGTCCCCTCCGGCGGTTTCCAGATTACCATACCCCAAGTGGTGCGGTGTGCGACAGTTTCACGGGCACCAATCAGCCGTACGGTCTATTCCCAATGACTTATTCGTTGGCGGACACACCAGTCCTCTCGCGCCAGCCGAACGGCCCGGCGGTCTCATAGAGCCACGGATACTGGTTTGACCATGCGCCTTGCGATGGCGATGCGGTGGGCGGTCAGCGTGATCAGGCCGATCACCACGGTGTGGACGATGAAGCCCCACAGCGACAGCAGCTGCTCGCCGAACAGGCCCCAGGCCAGGAAGCGGTCACCCAGCCCCAGCAGAAGCGAATAGGCCAGCACGCTGGACACCGGCTTCCACCCTTCGGCAAGCGTCTGGCCGGTCAGCACGCCGCAGCCGCCGAACACCAGAACCGTCAGGAACACGAACACCGGAACGGAAGAGCCGAGGATCGTCTCCATCTCAGTGGCCCCCTTCCAGATAAGCCGCGCGAACCTCCGGGTCGGCCAGAAGCTGCGCCCCCGTCCCCGTCATCGTGATCTTCCCCGTCACCATCACATAGGCCCGGTGCGCCAGCTTCAGCGCGTGGAACGCGTTCTGCTCGACCATGAACACCGTCATCTTCTGTTCCCGGTTGATCTCCTGGATCACCTGGAAGATCTGCTTCACGATCAGCGGCGCCAGACCGAGGCTCGGCTCGTCCAGCAGCAGCAGCCGCGGCTGGCTCATCAGCGCACGGCCGATCGCCAGCATCTGCTGCTCGCCGCCCGACATCGTGCCGGCGCGCTGGTTGATGCGCTCCTTCAGCCGCGGGAACAGCGTCAGAACCCGCTCCAGCTCGCGCTCGAAGCTGCCGGGCTGGGCGACGATCGAGCCCATCTGCAGGTTCTCCAGCACCGTCATCCGCGGGAAGATGCGCCGGCCTTCCGGGCTTTGCGCGATGCCGCGCCGCACGATCTCGTGGGTGGGCAGGTCGGTGATGTCCTCGCCCTCGAAGAACACCCGGCCCTGGCGGGCGCGGGGGCTGCCGCAGATCGTCATCAGCAGCGTCGACTTGCCCGCCCCGTTGGCGCCGATCAGCGAGACGATCTCGCCGGCGCCGATCTCGATGTCGATGCCCTTCAGCGCCTCGATGGCGCCGTAGAAGGTGTGGACGCCCGATACCTTCAACATGGCTCAGGCCCCCTTCTGCGCGTTGTGCTGGCCGGCCCCGTTCTGGCCGGCGGTGGGCGGCATATGCAGGTCGGCGGCGACCTCCGGCGGCAGGGCTTCGTCCTCGTCCTCGCCCAGATAGGCGCGGATCACCGCCGGGTCGTTCTTCACATGCTCCGGATCGCCATCGGAAATCTTCCGGCCATAGTCCAGCACCACCACATGATCGGAAATGCGCATCACCACGCTCATGTCATGCTCGATCAGCAGCACGCCCGTGCGGTGACCCTGCGGGGTCTGGACGTCGCGGATGAAGGTCAGGATCTCGGCCAGCTCCGCCGACTCGCGCGGGTTCAGGCCCGCCGCCGGCTCGTCCAGGCACAGCAGCACCGGCTCCGTGCACATGGCGCGCGCGATCTCCAGGCGACGCTGGGCGCCATAGGGCAGGTTGCCGGCTTCCCAGTCGGCGAACTCGGTCAGGCGCACCCGCTCCAGCCAGTATTTCGCCAGCTCCACCGCCTCATGCTCGGCCTTGCGGTAGCTGGGAAAGCCCAGCAGGCCGCCAATGGCGAAGGTCGAGGCGCGCATCAGCTTGTTGTGCTGGGCGACGATCAGGTTCTCCAGAACGCTCATGCCGCTGAACAGCCGGATGTTCTGGAAGGTGCGCGCCACGCCGGCCAGCTGGGCGATGCGGTAGCCCGGCATCCGCTCCAGCAGGAACTCCTTGCCGGCGGGGTGGCGCAGCGTCAGCCGCCCCACCGTGGGGGTGTAGAAGCCGGTGACGCAGTTGAACAGCGTCGTCTTGCCGGCGCCGTTCGGGCCGATCAGCGCGGTGATCTCGCCCGCCCGCGCCTCGAACGACACGTCGTTGTTCGCCACCAGCCCGCCGAAGCGCATGGTCAGGTGTTCGACCGTCAGAAGCGGCTTGTCAGTCATCACGGCGCTCATTTCGCGGCTCCCGCCGGGATCGGCTTCTTGCCGCCATGCAGGAGGATGGTCGGGTCGCGGTGGGCCAGCAGGCCGCGCGGACGCCACAGCATGATCACCACCATGCCGGCGCCGAAGGCCAGCATGCGGTAGTCGGCCAGCTCGCGGAACGCTTCGGGCAGGCCGATCACCAGCAGGGTGGCGACCACCACGCCGATCTGGCTGCCCATGCCGCCCAACACCACGATGGCCAGGATGATCGCCGACTCGATGAAGGTGAAGCTCTCCGGGCTGATGAAGCCCTGGCGCGTCGCGAAGAAGGAGCCGGCGAAGCCGCCGAACATCGCCGCGATCGCAAAGGCCGCCAGCTTCATGTTGGTGCGGTTGATGCCCAAGGACGCGCAGGCGATGTCGTCCTCGCGCAGGGCCTCCCACGCCCGGCCCAGCGGCAGCTTGCGGACCCGCAGCGTGAACAGGTTCACCACCAGGGCGAGCGCCAGGATGAGGTAGTAGAGGAAGATGATGCGGTGCAGCGGCGAGAATTCCAGCCCGAACATCTCGTGGAAGGCGGCCATGCCCTCGGCCGGGCTGCGGGAGAAGTCGGCGATGCCGAAGAAGCTCGGCCGCGGAATGCCGGAGATGCCGTTGGGGCCGCCGGTGAACTGGTACCAGTTGACCAGGATGATGCGGATGATCTCGCCGAAGCCCAAGGTCACGATGGCGAAATAGTCGCCGCGCAGCCGCAGCACCGGGAAGCCCAGCAGCACGCCGGAGATGGCGGCCAGCACGCCCGCCAGCGGCAGGCAGACCCAGAAGCTGAGCCCGAAGTAATGGGCCAGCAGGGCGTAGGAATAGGCGCCCACCGCATAGAAGGCGACATAGCCGAGGTCGAGCAGGCCGGCCAAACCGACGACGATGTTCAAGCCCCAGCCCAGCATGATGTAGGTCAACAGCAGGATGCCGATGTCCAGGATCATGCGGTCGGCCAGCGGGGTGAAGGGCAGCACGACGGCGAAGGCGACGGCGACCGGGCCGATGTAGCGGCTGGCATGCTGCACCTTGGCCGCGACGCGGTCCATGCGCTTGTCGCGGTCGGCCTGGGACAGCTTGGAGCGGCCGGTGGCGACCGTCATGGCGGCGCGGATGGCGATGACGCCGCCGCCCAGCACCAGCACCAGGCGCAGCACCTGGGTCGGCATCGGCAGCAGCAGCCCGACGCCGGCGCAGACCAGCGCCAGGATCAGCACCGGCAGCGCCATGCCCTGGCGGATCAGCCCGAGCCCGAGCCGGCCGAGGAAGACCAGCAGCAGCGAGGCGACGACCTCCTCCGGCCGGGCTTCGATGCCGAGCCCGGTGGGGCGGTCGACCGTGCGCAGGCCCACCAGCGGCACGGTCAGCAGCAATGCCACGAAGGCGGCGAGGCCGGCGTCCTTGACGGTGGCGGCCCAGTCGACGCCGCGGGCAGCGCCGCCCGCGGCGGACGAGACGGTGTTGGAGTGCATGGTCATGGCGCTTACACCTTCTCGATCTCGGGCCGGCCGAGCAGGCCGGTGGGCCGGAAGATCAGGACGAGGACGAGGATGGAGAAGGTTGCGACGTCCTTCCATTCGGAGCCGACATAGCCGGACCAGAAGGCCTCGATCAGGCCGATGACCACGCCGCCGAGCATCGCGCCGGGCAGCGAGCCGACCCCGCCGAGCACGGCGGCGGTGAAGCTTTTCACGCCCGCCAGGAAGCCGATGTAGAAGTCGATGACGCCATAGATCAGCAGCACCATCATGCCGGCGACGGCGGCGAGCGCGGCGCCCATGACGAAGGTCAGCGAGATGACGCGGTCGACATTGACGCCGAGCAGCCCGGCCATCTTCTTGTCCTGCTCGCAGGCCCGCTGGGCACGGCCGAGCGAGGTGCGGTTGATCAGCATGGTGAAGCCGACCATCAGGACCAGCGTGATGACGATGGTGGCCAGCCGCACATAGCTGACCGAGACGGCGCCGTCCATCAGGGTGAGGCTGCCGGGCAGGATGGGCTGCAGCGGCTTGGAGCGGGCGCCCTGGAGGAGCTGGATGTAGTTCTGCAGGAAGATCGACATGCCGATGGCGGAGATCAGCGGCGCCAGCCGCGGCGAGGAGCGCAGCGGCCGGTAGGCGATGCGCTCGACCGTCCAGCCATAGACGCTGGTGAACAGCATGGAGGCGAGCAGCATGACCAGCAGGGCCAAAGGCACCCAGGTGATGCCGAGCGCGCCGATGGCCAGGAAGGTGATCAGCGCCACGAAGGACCCGATCATGTAAATCTCGCCATGGGCGAAGTTGATCATCCCGATGATGCCGTACACCATCGTGTAGCCGATCGCGATCAGGCCGTAAATCGCCCCAAGCGACAAGCCGTTGATCAATTGCTGGAGAAAATAGTCCATGTCCTCACCCCACCTTCAGCACGGCGCAAAGGCAGGGTGCGGCGGCACGGGCACACTCGGCACACCGGTCACGCAACAGCAGCCCCCTGTCTGGTGCAGCCCGTCCATTCACCAAACGGAATGCCGTATCATCCGGAGTTCCGTCTATCGGTCTGACGGACCATGATTTTTCCTGTTCGGAGGATGCGGTTCCGACGCGGACGGGCCGTTCGGCGAGCGCTCCCCCTGACCTTTTCGGTAGTACCAGCCTGACGGATTTTTGCAAGACAGATTTGTGCTGTTCGCATGCGTCGACCGCGACGGGCTTCGATCAGGAGGAGTGGAAAACGCAAAACGCCCCGCCGGCGGATGCCGTGCGGGGCGTTGACAATGTGCGTCCGGAAACCGGACGTTGCAGCGTCAGCGGACGGCGACGGACTGCTTGGCCGGAACGGCGGCGACCTTCTGCTTCGGCTTGGCCGGAGCGGCGGCCTTGGCCGGGGCCTTCGCCTTGGCGGCGGCCGCCTTCGGCGCGGCCGGAGCCGGCGTGGCCTGGGCGACGGCGAAGACGGGGTCCGGGCCGCTGACCACCTTCACGTCGCAGAGCGGACGGCTGGCCAGATGCATCAGGCCGGCGTTCTTCTCGTCCGCGGTCAGGGTGCGCAGGTCGTCCGGGGTCAGTTCCTTGGCGGCCACCGACCGGTCGACGAAGTTGGCGCAATATTGCGCGATGCCGATGGTGGAGGCACGGCGGCTGATCTCGTTCGCCAGCTCCGTGCGGAACATGTCGAACTGGCGGGTGGCGTTGCCGCCGCTGCCGGCACGCTTGTAGTAACTGATCAGCGACGCTTCGGAATTGGACAGCAGCGCGCGGTTCTTGATCGAGAAGTCCTGGTAGAGGTCGAACGGCTTCTTGTCCGGCACCACGGTGCGGCAGGTCAGCCCGACCACCATCATTTCGGTGTGCAGGCGCATCATCTGCTCGGCCGCATGTTCGGCCCGGTTGTAGCAGGCGGGTGCGGCCGGGGTGCTGGCCTTGGTCGGGCGCGCCTTGGCGGCGGCCGTCTTCACCGGCGGCTTCGCAGCCTCCTTGGCGGCGGCAGCGCTGGCGGGCGCGGCAGGCAGGACGAGCAGCGCGCCGAGGACGGCGGCGCCGGTCAGGGCTTTCAGGGAGAGGCGAAGGGCAGCGCGCTGGCGACTCATCAGGGGCTCCGGTGGCGCGGTACGGTAGGACGGGTTGGGGCGGGATAGGCGACCGCCCGACAGTCGGCGACCTTCTACCCGAACACCGGGGCCGGTCAATGGTATTTGCCGGCCGCTTGCGTTTTGTCCCACGACCGCGGCGGAGTCGACACGGCGAGTCGCGACCGCGACCTGTGCCTTCGACACATCTGCTTTTGGGCAGTCGCCATCGCTGGACGCCGCGGTCGCGGCGCCGCTATGGATGGGCTTCCCACCACGGTCAGACAGGTCACACAACATGGCAGCCACCGGATCAGGTTTCACGAGCGGGCACCGCATCGGCATCGATCTGGGCGGCACGAAGACGGAGGGCATCCTGCTCGACCGCCAGGGAAACCAGTTGGCCCGCCACAGGGTTCCAACGCCGAAGGGCGATTACGACGCGACGGTCGCGACGATCCGCGATCTGGTCGGAAGGCTGGAGGGAGGGCTCCCCGACAATGGCAAGGCGACCGTCGGGCTGGGCATTCCGGGCGCCATTTCCCCTGCCACGGGTGTGGTGAAGAACGCCAACTCCACATGGCTGATCGGGAAGGACTTCACCCGCGACCTCGTCCAGGCGCTCGGCCGGCCGGTGCGGATCGAGAACGACGCCAACTGTCTTGCGGTGTCGGAGGCGACCGACGGCGCCGGTGCCGGCTGCGGCGTTGTGTTCGCGGCGATCCTCGCACCGGCTGCGGCGCCGGCATCGTCGTGCATGGCCGGCCGCTCGGCGGGCGCAACGCCATCGCCGGCGAGTGGGGGCACAATCCGCTGCCCTGGCCGATGGACGCGGAACGGCCGGGCCCGGCCTGCTACTGCGGCAAGCACGGCTGCCTGGAGACCTTCGTTTCCGGGCCGGCGGTGGCGGCCGATCATCTGGCGGCGACCGGCGAGGCGTTGGATGCCGCAACGATTCTTTCACGCGCCGACATCGACCCCGGATGCGCCGCGACGGCGGACCGGCTGGTCGGGCGGCTGGCCCGCGGGCTGGCCGCGGTCGCCAACCTGCTGGACCCGGACGTGATCGTGCTGGGCGGCGGCCTGTCGAACGCCGACCTGCTGTATGACCGGCTGCCGGCGGCGATGGAGCCCTGGGCCTTTTCCGACCGGCTGGACACGCCGGTGCGCCGCGCCCGCCATGGAGATTCCAGTGGCGTGCGCGGCGCGGCCTGGCTGTGGCGGCCGGGCGAGATGCCCCGACGCGGGTTACTGAGGCTGGGCCGTCCGCGGCGTCGGCGGGGCGTCGGCGCTGCGCGGCGGCGCCATCACCCGGCGGGCGGCGGCAGGATCGACCGGCGGCGGCGTCAGCGAATGGGTGTTGGAATAGTGGCGGTTCGTCCGCTTCACGTCGGTGCCGTAGCGCGTCATGCCGGCGCGGTGCTCGCCCGCCTTGGTGGCGCCCCAATGCGACGGCGCCGGGCCGGGGAGCGGCTGGGCCTGATCCATGTTGCGCATGAATGGGCCGGTCGGCACCATCTGGTCGTACACCCAGGGCGCATAGTCCTGCTTCTGGGCATTGGCCGGCAGCGACAGCGTCGCCATCCCCAGGAGGGACACGGCAGCGACGGCAGCGGTCCTGACGGCAGCTGTGGCAGCGGAGGCAACGCGGGTCATCGAACAGGCACCTTTCATCCGGAAAAAAACGGATCCGAAGGTGCAGTCGAGCGGAAAGCGCCCACGCCGTCCAATGCGGAGGCGCGTTACCCATCCCGGCAGCCCGATCCCCAACCGGGGAACACCCCTGCCCTTATGACGCAGGCAGGCGATAGAGCGTGAGGTGCAGGCGCTTGCCCGTGTTGTAGTTGAATCCGGCCAGTTCCGCCAGCGGCAGCGGCGTTGCCGTGCCCAGGCTGTCGAGGAAGGCGGCTGCCTCCCGGTCCTCCACCAGGGCCAGACCGCAGGCGCGGTCCGACAGCAGATGCGTCGCCGCACCGGCGCCATGGACCAGCTTGGTCGGCGTGCCCAGCAGGAAGACGAGGCTCGGCTCCGAATAGCCGGCTGATGCGACGGCACTGTCGGCGCAGGGCCGGACCTGCGCCACCACACGGGCGGCCTGCCGGCTGACCCAGACGCCATCGATGCTCGGCAGCACCGCGGCGTAGGTCCCAACATAAAGCAGGGCTGCGGCACCCACGCCGGCCGCGAGGCCGATCCGCCGTTCACCCCGAAGCAGCAGATGCAGGGCAAGGGCGAATAGACCGCCCACCGCCGGCACCAGCGACACCGCGATCGGATCGATTCGCTGGCCGACCAGCCAGGGGATCACCGCGACCGCCAGGGTCAGGGCGCCGAAGCCGATGACGCCGAGCGCCACGGCGGCGACCGTCAGCCAGCGGCGCGGCCGTTCGCGGCTGCGGTCGAAATTGTCGAGCAGGGCCGCCGCGGCCAGGGCGGCGATCGCCGGGAAGACCGGCAGCGTGTAATGCAGCAGCTTGGTCGGCACCGCCTCGAACACCAGCCAGCTCGGGACGATCCAGGCGATGCAGAATCGCACGGTGTCCAGCCGGCGGCGCGCCCAGGTCCAGGGAACCGCCAGCAGGGCCAACAGCGACCAGGGAGCGAAGGTGACCCAGAAGGTGCCGAGATAATAGCCCGGCGGCAGGCCCTTGCCCTCCTGCCCGCCGGACACCTTGCCCAACATGTCGTGGCCGACGGATTCGGCGAAGAAGGCGCCCTTGCTCTTGATGGCGATGGCGATCAGCCAGGGGGCGGCGATGGCGACGACGATGCGAGCCCCGCCAGCGGCTTCAGCCGCTTCAGCCAGCCGGCCTCGCGGTCCCACAGGGCCAGAACCAGCGCCGTGCTGCCGGACACCAGCAGGACCATCGGCCCCTTGACCAGCACGCCGATGCCGGCGGCGATCCAGAATACCAGCGGCGCGGTCCAGGCGGACCGTCCGGCAGGCGCCGGATCGCGGCGGTTGAGGTATAGATGCGCCAACACCGCCTGCCCGATCACCACGGTGGCCAGCAGCACGGCGTCGGTCTTGGCCATCCGCGCCTCGACCCCCAGAACGACGCAGGAGGCCATCATCAGCCCGGCGATGAAGCCGGCCGGACCGCCGAACAGCCGCGCCGCCGTCCAGGCGCTGACGAGCACCGCCAGAATTGCGCCCAGGAAGGACGGGATGCGGTAGGTCCAGATCAGCTTTTCGCTGCCCACGGGAACGCCGCGCACCGCTTCGGCTACCGTGGTCGCGGCGGTCTGCAGCCAATAGATGCCGACCGGCTTCTTGTAGCGCGTCTCATCCTGGAAGCGGATGTCGACGAAATTGCCGCTGTCCAGCATCTGGGAGGAGGCTTGGGCAAAGCGCGCCTCGTCCCGGTCGAAGGGCGGCAGCACGGTGAAGCCCGGCAGGAACAGCGCGGCGGCGATCAGCGCCAGCAGCGCATAGGCCCAGATCGGCAGGGCGGCGCGCGGCAGGGTGGATGCGGTCACGATTTGCTCGGCACCGCATCGCCGGAGGCCAGCGACTTCTTGTGGGTCCAGACGAAGTAGACGTTGCGGGCGTAGATCACCAGACCCATTCCCTGCCCCAGCATGAAGACCGGGTCGAAGCGGTAGAAGGCATAGGCGAACAGCATCACGCCGCCGCCCAGCGAGAAATACCAGAATAGTTCCGGCACCACGCTGCGCCGCGCCTTTTCGCTGGCGATCCACTGCACGATGAAGCGCATGGTGAACATCAGCTGGGCGAAGAAGCCGATGCCGACCCAGATCAGGTCGGTCGTGCTCTGTTCGTGGAACCAGGCCGCGGCGCGCTCTAGCATCGTAGAAATCCCGTCCCGAAAGGGTCTTGTGGTCGCAAGCGAAGGTCGGTCAGAGGCGTTCGGACACGGGCGACAGCTTCGTCCGCCGCTTCAGCCAATAGACGCCCAGCAGATCGACCACGCCGATCAGCCCGCGCCGCCAGTTGTTGTATTTTGACACGCCGCGCTCGCGCGGGCGATGGTTCACCGGCACATAAGCCACCGGATGGCCGTGGGCGCGGAACAAGGCCGGCAGGAACCGGTGCATCGCCCCGAAGAAGGGGAGGTCGAGGAAGGCGTCGCGGCGGAACAGCTTCAGCCCGCAGCCGCTGTCGGTGCAGCCGTCCTGCAGGAAGGACTGGCGGACGGCGTTGGCGATCTTGGAGGCCCAGCGCTTCGACAGGGTGTCCTGCCGTTTCTTGCGCAGGCCGCCGACCAGCACCGGGGCGCCGGCATCCCCCGTCGACACCAGGGCGAAGAGCGCCGGTATGTCGGCCGGGTCGTTCTGCCCGTCGCCGTCGAGGGTGACGACGAACTCCCCGCGCGCTGCCTTGACGCCGCTGCGCACCGCGGCGCTCTGACCGGAGCGGCGGACATGGCGCAGCACCCGCAGCCGGCCGGCCTCGACCGCCGGGGCAAGCCGCACCTGGGTGTCGTCGTCGGACTGGTCGTCGACGAAGATGATCTCGAAGCCACCGACCGGCGCCAGCGCCCGCTCGATCTCTTCGAGCAGCGGCAGCACGTTGTCGGCCTCGTTGAAGACGGGGACAACGACCGACAGCCGCACCGGCTGGCCGCTCTCCGGATAAATGCTCACGGTTTGCCATCCCATTCGCCAAACGGGCCGCAAATTACTCTCGCGGCGCGGCGAACGGTAGCGGAAAAGGATGAGACCGGAGCGGGGCAGATCCCCGCACCGGTCCTATCAGCCGGGATTTGGTCCGGATTACCCCTTGTTGCCGTCCAGCGGAAGCGGGACATAGCGCAGGTCGCCGCCGCGGCTGACCAGCATCAGCAAGGTTTTGCGTCCCTGTTCCTTGGCCTTGGCGATGCGGCTTTCCAGGTCGGCGGGGGTCGACACCGGCTCCTGCCCGGCTTCGACGATGACGTCGCCAAGGTCGAGCCCGCGTTGCGAGGCGACGCTGTCGCCCTCCACCTCCGTCACCACCACTCCGGCGACGTCCTCGCCGATGGAGAAGGTCTCGCGCAGGCCGGGTGTCAGCGGGGCGAGCTTGAGGCCGAGCGCCGATTTGCTCTCCTCCGGCTGGGCGGAGCGGGGGGCGCCGCTCGACCCGGACATCGCCAGCTGCTGCGGCTCGTTGCGCAGTTCGCCGAGCGTCACCTGCACCGATTCCTGCTTGCCGCCGCGCAGCACGCTCAACGGCACGTCGCGGCCGATCTCGGTCGAGGCGACGAGGCGCGGCAGTTCGCGCATCTGCTCCAACGGCTTGCCGTCGAAGGCGGTGATGACGTCACCCTGACGCAGGCCGGCGGTGGCGGCCGGGCTGTCGGGCGAAACGCTGGTGACCAGCGCGCCGCCGGTGCCGTCCATGCCCAGGCTTTCGGCGATGTCCGGCGTCACCCGCTGGACCTGGACGCCCAGCCAGCCGCGCCGCACCTTGCCGCCGTCCTTCAGCTGATCGATGATCGGCTTGGCCAGTGAGGACGGGATGGCGAAGCCGATACCCACCGATCCGCCGGTGGGCGAATAGATGGCGGTGTTGATGCCGATCACCGCGCCGCCGGCATCATAGAGCGGGCCGCCGGAATTGCCGCGGTTGATGGCGGCGTCGGTCTGCAGATACTCGTCGTAGGGGCCCTGCTGGATATCGCGGGCGCGGGCCGACAGGATGCCCGCGGTCACAGACCCGCCGAGCCCGAACGGGTTGCCGATGGCGACCACCCAGTCGCCGACCTCCACCGTCTCGCTGTCGCCCCAATGGGCGGCGGCCAGCGGCTTGTCGCTTTCGACCTTCAAGAGCGCCAGATCGGTCGGCGCATCGGACCCCACCAGCTTGGCGGGCAGCCGGGTGCCGTCATGCAGGGTGACGGAAATCTCCGCCGCATCGGCGACGACATGGCTGTTGGTGACGATCAGGCCGGAAGGATCGATGATGAAGCCGGAACCGAGCGCCATGCTGGGCAAGCCGCCCGGCCCACCCCCAGGCCCACCCCCAGGCCCACCGTTGGGTCCGCTTTCGGGCGTGCCGTTGGGCTGGCCGCCGCGCTGGCGGTTGCGGAACTCGCGGAAGAACTCCTCCAGCGGCGAGCCGGGAGGCACGTCCATCCCCTCAGGCAGTCGGCCGCCGCCGGACGCCTGCGGCGCCTGGGTGCTGGAAATGTTGACCACGGTGTCGACCTGCGTCCGGGCGAGGTCGCGGAAGGATGGCGGCGCGTAGGTCCGGCTGGCGTTGGGTGCAGCATTGACCGTGTTTGCGGCGGGCGCCTCCTGCGCGGCGGCGGGACCCGCGGGAAGCGCCGGCGACAGGACGGCACCGGCCAGCAGCGCGCACAGCGCCACAGCCGGAAGGTGGCGGGAGGTGTGGGGCGAGCGCGGAAGGGACGCATGCGGCATGAACGGTCTCCGCAAAATCGGTGGGGCAAAACAGTTGGAGCCAACGGCCACCGCCCGCCGAGCCGACAAGTCCCGGTGACGGTCGGAACGTCCCGTTCAGGGAAATTCCTGAAGTCAAAACACGCCACCCCCCGTCCGGGGTCCATCGCACTTTTCAAAAGACGCCACCACCGGCGGTTTCCGGTACGCGCTTTTCATCCGTCAACGGATTTTAAAAGCTCCGCCGTCCACCAATCGTCGTGCCCCGTTGTGACACCGGACACAAAATCACGATTCCTTGCAAAGTTATGCTGGCATTTTTGAGAAGAGTTTCCGATATTCATCCATACCGAAAACATCGCCCGCCAGCGTGAAGCCACGATGCTGCCGACGCACGCGCCCGCGTGGTCCCGCGTCGGAAGCGTGCGGTTCGGGTGGACATGCTGACGAATGACTGAAAATTCACTTTGGCAACCGAGCGATATAATGAACGCAGAAACCGGGAGCGAACCGGAGTCTCCCAAGAAGCGTGGGCGCATTCCGCAGTCGGCGTGGCCCCAAATTCTTGAACGCTACCGCAGCGGTGCAACGCTTTCGGCCATCGCGCGCGAATTCGAATGCACGCCCAGCGCCATCTCCTACATCATCAAGAAGGCGGAGGCCGCAAGCGGCCAGGGCGACGCCGCCCACGGTGATGACGACCAGGGTGATGTCCAGGCGGATGACGGCCAGTCTTCCGTACCGGCGGCACCGGCCGAGGAGACGTCCGCACCGGTGACCGCGGCTCCGGCTTCCCCTGCCGCCGAACCCGCTCCCGCCGCTCCCGCGGAAGCCGAAGCTCCCGCAGAGCCGCGCCGCGCCGGCCGCACGGTCCGCGGCACGCTGACCCGTGCACCGCGGACGGAACCGGCGGCCGATCAGCCCCCGGTCGAAACGCCTGCCGCTTCCCCGGCTTCGGCCCCGGCGGCGACTGCCGCTCCGGCTCCGGCTCCAACGGAAACGCTGCGCCTGAACCGTCAGGAGCCCGCACCGGCCCCGGCGGCTCCGGTCACGGCAGCCCCGGCGACGGCGGATGCTCCGCGGACGGCAGGACAGCCGACCCCGCCGGTGGATGCGGTCGAAGGCCGCCTGCGCGACACGGCAAAGGCATGCATCTCCGCCTACCGCGGCTGGCGCCAGCAGCCGAGCGAAGCGACGATCCAGTCGCTGTCCGACAGCGTGCACGAACTGCGCAAGGCCCTGGCCCGCGTGGAAATCGACATGTCGGCCAGCCGGCGCGAGGAACAGGCAATTCGCCCGATTCCGATCCCCGCCCACCGGGCGTCGCGTCGACCGAACTGACCGGATTTTGAAAAGCGGGTCGCCAAGCCCTCTTTGAAAGCCGCGTTTAAAAAGCCTCCGTCCCGTCCTCGGGGCGGAGGTTTTTTGTTGGAGCAAAAATCCGCGAAAAGGGGCTTGACGCCCCCCCGATCGAAAGGCTAATCCTCTGCGCCCCGATGGAAGGGTGGCCGAGTGGTTAAAGGCAGCAGACTGTAAATCTGCCCGCGTACGCGTACGCTGGTTCGAATCCAGCCCCTTCCACCATCGCACCATGGCGTGCGCCGCAGCAGACCGCCCGCAGCAGACGACCACGTCATGGCGGTGCCGCGATCAAGTCCCGGCTTTTCAGCTCCCGAACTTTGAAAAACCTGACGCGCGCCGCTACAGCGGCAGAGGGTCTGCCGGCGTGACGCGCGGGAAACGCAGGGTGAAGGCCGTTCCGGCCCCCGGTGCGCTGTCCAGCCGCAACCGCCCGCGCAGGCTGCGCGTGACCAGCGTGTAGACGATGTTCAGCCCCAGCCCGCTGCCGCCGCGGTCGCGGCTGGTGGTGAAGAAAGGCTCGAAGACCCGGCCGTGCAGGTCTGCCGGGATGCCACGGCCGTCGTCGGCATAGACCAGTTCCACCTCCCCGTCCGACAGCGTGACCGTCACGGTCAGCCGACCGCGCACGCCCGGATCGTAGCCGTGCAGGATGGAGTTGATGACGAAGTTGGTCAGGATCTGGCTGATGACGCCGGGATAGCTGTCCAGCATCAGGTCTTCCGGGCAATGGACGGCGACGGCATGCCCGCTGCGGCGGATGCGCATTCCCAGGCTGCGCAGGACCTCGTGAATATAGTGGTTCAGTTCGAAAACGCGGCGTTCCTCGCTGGCCTGATCGACGGCGATCTGTTTGAAGCTCTGGATCAGGCGGGTGGCGCGCTCGACATTCAGCAGCATCAGCTGCGTCGCTTCATCCGCGATGTCGATGAATTCGGCGAAGTCGCCGCGCCGCAGCGAGCCGGCTTCGAACAGGCGGCGCAGGCTCCGCGTCTTTTCCGCCAGCAGCGAGGCGCCGGTCAGGGCGATGCCGACCGGCGTGTTGATCTCGTGCGTCACGCCGGCCACGAGGGAGCCGAGCGCGGCCATCTTCTCCGCCTGGATCAGCTGGACCTGCGCCTCCTTCAAATCCTGGAGGGCGCGCTCGGCCTCCTCCTTGGCGGCGCGGACGGCTTCCGCCGCGCGCACGCTCTCGGTCACGTCGGTGTGGGAGCCGACGATGCGGAAAGTCCGGCCGTCGCCGCCCGCCACGGCCAATGCGCGGGTCTCCAGGAAGACCGTCGCGCCCAACCGGTGGCGGAACCGCTGCAGCAACCGGCTTTCGGACCGCCGGCCGGACGCCAGTTCCGCCACCATCTCCAGCGCGGCGGCGCGGTCGTCGGCGTGGATCAGCTCTTCCCAGCGGCGGCGGCTGTTCTCCATCTCGGTCTCGGCATAGCCCAGCAGGCCCCACCATTGCGGGGAGAACCACACCTCGCCCGTGCGCAGGTCCCATTGCGAGATGCCCTCCCGCGCCGCGCGGATCGCCAGTTCGAACAGTTCGCGGCTGGCGGCCAGTTCCCGTTCGGCCTGCTTGCGCTGGGTGATGTCGGTGTAGGTGGTGACGAAGCCGCCGTCCGGCAGCGGCAGGGTCACCGTTTCGATGACCACGCCGTCGGGCCGCACCCGCTCGTTGTAGAAGGGCCAGGACGCGTTGCGGATGTAGTCCAGCCGCTGCGCCACCAGATCGTCCACGTCGCCGCGGCCATAGCCGCCCTGCTCCGCGATGTGGCGCACCACGGTCTCGTAGGGCTGGGCATAGCGCGGGAAATCCGGGTCGATGAAAAGCAGCTCCAGCACGCGCCGGTTCCACGCGACCAGCCGCAGGTCGTGGTCGAAGGCCATCACGCCCTGGCTGAGACAGTCGAGGACGAGGCTCGTCTTCGCCCAGGGTTCCCGCTCCGACGGGAATTCCGCCCGGCCGGCAGTCTCGACGGCCGTCAGCAGGCTTTCCCCCGGCTCGCCCGCACCAAGCGCCAGAGTGATCGTGGCGCCGTCGGGGAACGCCCGCGTCACGGCATGGCCGCGGCGCAGGTCGTCGATCCCGGACAGCCCGAGAAGACCGGCGAGAAGCACGTCGAGCGTCGCATGGAACGGCTCATCGGGCGTTCCGGCGGGAGGCACGGCGAACCGGGCCGCGAAGGCGGCATTGGTCCAGACCAGACGTTCGTCGGCGTCGAAGCGGGCGAACCCGGTTTCCCCCATGCGCGTGCCTTCTCCCACCGCCAATTCGGCCTGCATGCGATGACCTTCGCGATAGCCGGCGAGCAAAAAGCCGCCGGCCGGACACGCGGTGCGGATCGCAGCCTCATTCTTGTCTCTTGACGGTTGCCGGGCAAGGGCCATCACGCAGCCGTACCCGCCGGACGCCGCCGGTGAACCCCTTGATTTTACGTCCGCCCGACGCCTAATCCTGCGCCAGACAGCGAAGCGTAACAGGCAAACCGTTGGCCGGGAAAGGATTTGCACGATGTCGGACGTCGCGGCCTATGGCAGCCTGTTCCTTGTGGCGCTGGCAGCCGCGACGATTTTTCCCGCCCAGTCGGAGCTTCTGCTGGCCGGGTTGCATTCCTCGGGCAACTACCACGACGGACTCCTGATTCTGGTGGCGACCACCGGGAACGTGGCGGGATCGACGGTCAACTGGGCTCTCGGCCGTTATCTGATGCACTTCCAGGACCGCCGCTGGTTCCCGGTGTCGCGCCGTCTGGTGGAACGGGCCACCGGATGGTACCAGCGCTTCGGCGTCTGGTCGCTTCTGCTGGCCTGGGTTCCCTTCATCGGCGATCCGCTGACCCTGGTTGCCGGCATCCTGCGCGTCGACCTGCGCCTGTTCCTGCTGCTGGTCACGATCGGCAAGCTCGGACGGTACGTGGCACTGATAATCGCTTTTTAATATAGTATAGTATCAGTATTGTATGTCATGCGCCCATGTTAGACGCAATAATGGGCTTGTCGGCGACGGTGGCTGCACAGTATTAACGGAACCCGGACCGCGGATCCTTCGAACCGGCGGAAGGCCTCAGGAAAACAGGGGCTTTTCAAAATATCGGTGCAGTTTGACAGAGGTCAAACGCGCCGCACTGGTGGTCGACTATGCTCCGCGCCAACGTGGAATCGGAAATCAGGCGCATCGACATGCCAGACGGAAGCATCGTTCAGCAGGGATCAGCCCAACCAGCCAAGGTTCCGCTGTACGAAAGCCATAAGACGATTCACCCCAAATCGGTCAAGGGGCTTTATCGCCGCCTGAAAACGGTGACCTTCTCCGTTCTTCTGGTGCTGTTCTTCATCGCGCCCTGGATCCGCTGGGAACGCGGACCCGAAGCCCCGGCCCAGGCGGTCCTGTTCGATCTGACGACGCCGCGCTTCTTCCTGTTCTGGATCGAGATCTGGCCGCAGGAGATCTACTACCTCACCGGCATCCTGATCGTGGCGGCGCTGGGCCTGTTCCTGGCGACGGCGCTGGCCGGGCGCGTCTGGTGCGGCTTCGCCTGTCCGCATACGGTGTGGACCGATCTGTTCGTCTGGATCGAGCGTGTCTTCGAAGGCGACCGGGCGGAACGCATCCGCATGGAAAAGCAGCCCTGGACCATGCGCAAGTTCCTGCGCAAGGCGGGCAAGCATGCCGGCTGGATGACGCTCAGCCTGATCACCGGTTTCGGCTTCCTCGCCTACTTCACCGACGCCCCGGCCCTGCTGCACGACTTGGCGACCTTCCAGGCCAGCTACGAGGCGACGTCCTTCTTCGCCATCTTCGTCGGCATGACCTACATCATGGCCGGCTGGACCCGCGAGCAGATGTGCATGTACATGTGCCCGTGGCCGCGCATCCAGACCGCGATGCTGGACGAACATTCGCTGGTCGTCACCTATCAGGCCGACCGCGGCGACAATCGTGGTCCCAAGCGCAAATCGCAGAGCTGGGACGAGCGGCGCGCCCAGGGCTTCGGCGACTGCATCGACTGCGGCCAGTGCGTCCAGGTCTGCCCGATGGGGATCGACGTGCGCACCGGCGAACAGGCCGACTGCATCAACTGCGGCCTGTGCGTCGACGCCTGCGACACCATCATGATCCAGCAGGGCCTGCCCACCCGCCTGATCGCCTTCGATTCGCTGGCGGCCCAGGACACCCGTGCGTCCGGCAAGACCTATCAGTGGCGCCTGATCCGTCCACGCGTGATCGTCTACGCCCTGCTGATGCTGGTCATCGGCGGCGCCATGGCCTGGAGCTTCGCGCTGCGCCCCAGCCTGAACATCACCGTCCTGCGCGACCGCGCGCCCCTGTTCGTGACGCTGTCGGACGGCTCGATCCGCAATGCCTACACCTTCAAGGTCGCCAACAAGACCCGCCAGAACCGGTCCTACACCCTCAGCGTCGTCGGCCTGTCCGCTGCCGACATCAAGGTGATCGGCGAAGCGGAACCGGAGACCGCCGCACATACCGCCACCATCTCGGCAGAGCCGGACAGCGTCGCCACCTACCGCGTCTATGTGACGGCCCCCCGCGGGGAAGTCACTGCCACCTCGCTGCCGCTGACCTTCCAACTGTCCGACACCGTGACCGCTGAAAAGAACAGCCGCGACAGCGTGTTCATGGGGCCGGCCAACCAGTAGTCCGTCACAGCAACTCTCCCTTGGCGCGAAGTCGAAAGGCGGTGGCCGGCGGATCGGCCTACCGCCTTTCGCATTTCTGCGCAAAGGGAGTGCACCCGCATGGACAGTTTGCGCGAGCCGGACCGCCACTCACCTGACTCAGCGAACGAAGGCTGGGCAATCGGGATACCGGGCCCGCCTGCCGGCAGCGAGGTGAACAGGCCATGCTTTTCGATTTCGAACCGTCGGGCATCAACGACACCTACCTGCGCCTAACGCGGTGCGGCGTGTCCAGCATCGTCGCCCCGGCGGGTGCCTGGAACGGCCTTCTGCGCGTCAATTACATCGTCGCCGGCGCGCCGGGCGGCGGCGAACCTCACATGATCTTCCGCAGCCTCGACGTCGGCTGGGACGACGGCCGCTTCTGCTGGAAGGGACGTGCCGCGCCGGTGATGACCAGTTCCGCCATGGTGGACATCCTTCTGGAACGCGGGCTGGTGACCGAGGCGGAGGCGGAACGGCTGCTGTTCGGCATCAACACCCCGGCAGCCGGCGCATCCTCCGACGAGGCGCTGATGATTCGCGCGCTGCTCGCCGGCTGCAGCTTCACCCCCGTCTACGAGTCGCAGCCGCTCGGCACCGAACCGCCGGCCGTGGTCGGTTTCGCCATGCGCACGCTGTCCGATCCCGGCGCCTACATGCTGGATGCCCGCGGCGGGCTGCCGGTTCTGGACGGCGAATCGCGCGACGCGCTGCGGCGGCTGGTCGGCGTGGTGGTGTGACCCCCTCCTTCTCTACCCCTCCTCCTTTGGTCGAAGATGGGGGCAAAACAGGCGAAAACCCTGCCCTACGGCCTATGGACTAAACCTTCGGGCGATAGAAACTGTCACAGTGCCGCGACATTCTTACTGCAACCGCTCACAGGAGCCTGCCGCTACCCCATCGAACCGCCGATCCCGACATCCCGTGCGAGAAAGCTGACCAGCCATGAACGCCAGACTGTCCCATCGCTGCACCGCCTTGATCGACCGCGCCCGCGCAGCCTGGCTCAGCCGGCCACTGGCCCGCAAGCTGAGCGCCCGCAAGACGGCCGGCCGCCCCCGGATGACGATGGAACTGCTGGATCTGGAGCTTTACCGGATCGACATCGGCGGCTGAGGCAGGCCCGACCTCACTTCAGCAGATGCTCGTACCGCGCGTCGGTCAGCGTCTTCATGAAGGCGACCAGCGCCTTGACGCGGCGGGTTTCCAGCGCCGGAGCCGATTCCAGCTCCTTTTTCGACAGGTTCGCCGCCACTTCGGGCGGCCCCCAGGGCTTGCCGGTCTCCGGATTGATCGCCGCCTTTTCCGTGCGGTTGTTGTAGTGGTCGTAGAAGCGGACCACCGTCTCCAGATCCTTGAAGACGCCGTTGTGCATGTAGGGCCCGGTCACGGCCACGTTGCGCAGGCTCGGCGTCTTGAATTTCCCCTCGAAAGCAGGTTTGGCCGCTGCGGGGTTGTCGCGCAGGCCGCGGTCGGCGAAGGTCGCCGGCTTGCCAGACGCTTCGCGCAGGGCCGGGTTCGCCGGCACGCCGATGTTGTGGTGTTCGTAGTTGGTGAACATCTCCCCGGCCGCGGCCGGCATCGGCTTCAGCTTGTGGCACTGGTTGCAGTTGGTGAACTGGGTGGAGAAGAACAGGGTCATGCCCAAATCCTCTTCAGCCGTCATCTTGTATTCGCCGCGCAGATGGCGGTCGTATTTCGAATCGAAAGGCGCGAAGCGGTCGGTCTTCTCGAAGGCGGCGAGGCTGTCGCTCATCGCATCATAGGCGCGCTCCGCATCGTCGAGCACGCCGGCACCATAGAGCGCCACGAAGGCGCGGGCGTAATCGGGATTCTCGGCCAGCCTTTCGCGCGCCTGCTCCTTGGACGTCAGCCCCATCTCGGCCGGGTTCAGCGGCGGACCGCCGGCCTGATCCTTCAAGGTCGCGGCGCGGCCGTCCCAGAACTGTCCGCCGATCGCCTTTCCGTCCGCTGTGACGTGAAAGGCCGGCGTGAAGGCCGCATAGCTCGCCGTGGGCGCATTGCGATCGCCCACCGACTTGCCGTTGTCGCCGACCGATGCCGCCCCGCCTGCGCCGCCGGTGCGCGGATCGGCGAAACCGAAATCGGGATTGTGGCAGTCGGCGCAGGCCTGGGTGCGGTTGGCCGACAAATTGTGGTCGGAAAACAGCGCCTCCCCCAGCTTTTCCTTCGTCGACAGATCCGTCGCGAGCGCGGACCCGCCCCCGGCGATTCCGGCCGACAGAAGCACCAGCGCGAGCGCGCGGCGAGACAGGGGAAGGATGGTGAAGGACATGACGACGCTCCTGGCAACGGCCGGCCACAGGAAGTTTCCCGGCGGCCGGCGCCAACACTGCGCGTCAAAGGTTAAGCGAGAGTGAGAATTGTTATCAACAAGGCTGCGCAAAGGGAGGGTGGGGCGAAAGGTCGCTGTCCTGCCGCCATCCCGCCCTCTGCCCCAGCCCTATCCCCCTCCCGTCGGACCTATCTCGCCCCCGCCCCGTCCGTCAGCAGACGGCGGATGGCATTGACCAGCGGCTTCATGTGGAAGGTCGATTCCGGGGACACCGCGACGGTTCCGCCCGCCGCCTCCACCGCCTCGGCCACCACCGGGCCGACCGCGGCGATCCGGGTCCTGGCGAAGCCCTGGCGGAAGTCGTCGGCAAGGCCGCAGGCCTCCGCCACCTCGTGCAGGCGCCGCACCTGGGGCGACGCGGTGAAGGCCACAAAGTCGATCCGCCCGGCCGCCATGTCGCGGATGGCGGTCTGCACCGCTCCGGTCTCTGAATCATTGGCATAGCGGTAGGGCGTGACCGCCACCGGCGTGCCGCCGCGCGCGCGCACCGCTTCCAGCAGGGGGGGCGTTCGGGTTGTCGGGGTAGAGCTGGATGCCGACGCTGTGACCGTCCAACTCCTCCTCCGACAGCATGGCGATGACACCGTCCGTGGTCGGAGCGGGGGCGGATTTGAACGGGCTGCAGCCGATCTCCCGCAGCGCCTTGACCGGTTTCGGCCCGCGGACGAAGACGCGCGCGCGGCCGATGGCGGCGACCACGTCGGCCTCGCGGTCCATGGCGCGGGCGACCGTCATCAGCCGCCGCAGCCCTTCGCCGGTCAGCAGCACGATGTCGTCGAATCCTTCGGTCAGCAACCGGTCCAGCCATTCCCTGGCCGGCGCCGGGTCGTCGAGATCCAGGATCTTGACCATCGGGCAGCGGATGGTCTCGGCCCCATGCTGTTCCATCATGCCGGCGAACAGGTCGAGATCCCGGCTTTCCGGCACCAGAATCCGCTTTCCCGCCAGATCTCCGCCCTGTTCGGCCATGGCCCCGCTCCCCTGATCGCCTGTTTGGTCACGGCGAGACTAACAGCAGGCGACGGGGGCGGTCACGCAGGTTGGACCGCCACGGCCACCACCACTTCCGGCGACGCCCTCTACCCCCGCCGGCAATGCAGCAGGCTGAACAGTCCGAAGGGCGGCAGGGTGCGGATGCTTTCCACGGCCAGCCGCGATCCGGTCATCATCGCGTCCAGGGTGAAGTCGGGCCGCCAGCCCAGCTTCTTCGACAGCGGCGACAGCCAGCCCTCCACCGCGCGGCGGACGCCCGGACGGGGAGCGGCGAAGTGGTTGACGATCACGATGTCGCCGCCCGGTTTGCAGACGCGCTCCAACTCCGCCATCGTGCCCTGGGGGTCGGGGACGACGGTCATGACATACATGGCGACCACCACGTCGAAGCTGCCGTCGGCGAAGGCCAGCTTGCCGGCATCCATCTCCAGCAGCCCTTCGACATTGTCGAGCTTCTCGCGCTCCACCCGCTCCTGCGCGACCTTCAGCATGTCGGTGGACAGGTCGATGCCGACGACGCGGTTGTCCTTGCGGTAGTCGGAAAGCGACAGGCCGGTGCCGACGCCGACTTCCAGGATCCGCAGGTTCCCGCGCCGGTTCAGCCACTCCACCGCCGCATGCCGGCCGGACGCCAGAAGCACCCCGAACACCTTGTCGTAGAAGCCCGCGTAGCGGCGGTAGGCGGCGCGAATGGAGTCGGCGTCCATGATCCTGTTTCCCCTCTCTCGATCCCGATGCCGGGTATTGTTCAAAGGTCATGCCCAAGCCGGCAGGGGCGCACCATAGCCATGTTTGGGGCTTCATGAAAGTGACGCAAACAACAAAAGGCTTCCGATGTCGCAATCCGACAGACCGTTCATTTGGCCTATCCATTTGGTCGATTGCCTTTGCCGTTTTTGTTTGATCGTTCATTCAAGGAAAATCGACCGATTGCTCGAAGACAATTTTCCTGCTCCCGGTGTTCCTTCCGGACGGGAAATGGCGCTGGATGGCATCGCCTCCGCGGTCCGATAGACGGAGGATGGCCGCCATCGTCTCCACCCGTCCGCTGCGGCGCCGCAGGTTGGCGTTTCTCGTCGCGGCACCGGCTTGTTGGGCCGCTTACCACCGGGCGGCGGCCGGTTCGGCGGCGCTCCATGTGGTGGACCGCAAGAGACTGGCGCCGGCGGCGAGCGGAAGCGAAAACCAGTGCAAGCACGAGCAAGGCATCTCTGCAAATCGGCTCAAATACCCAAAAGTCGATGCTGCTCCGTGCCACATCCCCATGCGACACCGTAGCGCGGTCCGTCGGTAAGAATTCCGTTCAATATTCAGGCAACAATTTGCCGAACGACACCCTGCACGACAAAGCGACTGCGATACGCCGAAAGGTGGTGGTCAATGACCAATTCTTCTCTCTCCATCCGCGCGAAGCTGCTGATGCTGGTGGCAACTGCCAGCCTCGCCTGCATGGCGATCGCGGGCGCCGGACTTTATCTCAGCTATAACCGCATGTATCAGGACCGCGTGGATGCCCTGCGCTTCATGGTCGAGGCGGGACACAGCATGGCGGCCCGCTTCGAAAGCGACGTCGTGGCCGGACGCCTGTCCCGCGACGAGGCGCAGGCCCGCTTCAAGGATGCCTTCCTCGCCATCCGCTACAGCGGGGAGGAGTATCTGTTCGCGCACACCTACGACAATGTCGGATTCGCCCATGTCAACAAGGCGTTGATGGGCAAGGACGTGTCGGGGATCAAGGACGCGGCGGGGCGTGCCGGTCATCCCGGCGCTGATCGGCATCGTCAAGACCAGGGGCGAAGGGACCTACGCCTATGATTGGCCGCGCACGGTCGGCGGCACCGAGACGGCGGTGAAGCTGGCCTATGTGAAGGGGTTCGAGCCCTGGCGGATCTTCATCGGCACCGGCGTCTTCATCGACGATCTGTGGACCGCCTTCCTGTCGCAGCTCTGGACCCTGCTCGGCGTCATCGCAGGCCTCGCCCTGCCGGCCATCGTGCTGCTGGCGCTGGTCGGGCACAACATCAGCACCACCATCGCTCGCTGGCCGACCGCATGCATGCCATGGCCGATGGCGACCTGACCGTCGCCTTCCCCGAAACCAGCCGCGGCGACGAGCTTGGCGACATGAGCCGCGCCACGCAGGTGTTCAAGGAGAACGCGCTGGCCAAGCAGCGGCTCGAATCCGAACAGGCCGAGCAGGCCCGCCGCGCCGAGGCTGACAAGCAGCGCACCGTCGCCGAACTGGCCGACCGCTTCGAGCAGGCGGTGGGCGGCGTCATCCATGCGGTGGTCGAGCAGGCCGCGGGGATGGAAAGCCGCGCCAGCGCAGTGACCCAGGCGGCGGATCAGACCGGCCGGCTGGCCAGCGACGTCGCCGTGACGACGGAACAGACCTCCGCCAATGTCCAGACCGTCGCCGCCGCGACGGAGGAACTGACCAGTTCGATCGGCGAGATCAGCCGGCAGGTCGGCCAATCCTCGGGAATCGCCCGCGAGGCGGTCGGCATCGCGGAGCGCGCCAACGGCAAGGTCGACGGGCTGGCCCAGGCGGTGCAACGAATCGGCGCAGTGGTGGAACTGATCAACTCCATCGCCAGCCAGACCAACCTGCTGGCGCTCAACGCCACCATCGAGGCGCGCGTGCCGGGGAGGCCGGCAAGGGCTTCGCCGTGGTCGCCAGCGAGGTGAAGGCGCTCGCCAACCAGACGGCGAAGGCGACCGACGACATCGCAGTCCAGGTCGCCGAGATTCAATCGATGACCGGCGAGGCGGTGGGAGAGTTGCAGGAGGTGGTCCGCGTCATCGGCCACATCAACGAGGTCGCCACCTCCATCGCGTCGGCCGTCGAGAACAGGGGGCCGCGACCCGCGAGATCAGCCGCAACATCCAGCAGGCCGCCCAGGGCACGCAGAGCGTGTCCGACAGCATCGGCGGCGTCAACCAGGCCGCCAGCCGGAGCGGCAAGGTCGCCTACGAGGTCCTGACCTCCGTCCGCCAGCTGTCCAGTCATACCGACACGCTGAGCCATGAGGTGAACCGCTTCCTGACCCAGGTCCGTGCCGGGTGAGGATCTCTCCCGTCTAAAGTCCGCTTTAGCTTATTGACGTTGACTTCCCCCTGCGCCCATGGCGAAATCCGCTGGCGCAGGGGATTGTCCATGTCCGAACGGGATCGGGTTTACGGCGTGACGGAACTGGCGGCGGAGTTCGATCTCACGCCGCAGGCGTTGCGCTTTTACGAGAAAAGGGTTGCTGACGCCGCAGCGGGCGGGGGGACGCCGTGTCTTCACCTATCGCGACCGCGCGCGGCTGATCCTGATCCAGAAGTTCCGGCGGGTGGGATTCTCGCTGGAGCAGATCGCCGACTATCTCGCCCATTACCGCTCGGGCCGGCCCAGTGCCGGGCAGTATCGCGACGGGTTGCGGAAGATCCGCGCCCGGCTGGCCGAGCTTGAACGGATGCAGTCGGAAATCGCCGAGGTGATGGTCGAGCTGAAGGCGATGGAGGGCCGACGCCGAGCGGCGGCTCGCCACCTGCATGCCTGACGACGACCCGATGCAGAATATGCCCACACAGAAGAGAAACGAACCGGGAGTGAAACGATGCTGCGTGGAATGATGATGAACGAGCCGCTGCTGGTGACGTCGATCCTGCGTCATGCGGCACTCTACCACGCCGACACCGAGATCGTGTCGCGCACGACCGAGGGGCCGATCCACCGCTACACCTATGCCGACGCCTGGGTCCGCGCGCAGAAGCTGGCGAACGCGCTGGCGGCGCTGGGGATGAAGCCGGGTGACCGCATCGGCACGCTGGCCTGGAACGGCTTCCGTCATCTGGAATGCTATTACGGCATCGGCGGCTCGGGCATGGTCTGCCACACCATCAACCCGCGCCTGTTCCCGGAACAGATTCGCCTACATCGTCAACCATGCCGAAGACCGGCTGCTGTTCACCGACCTGACCTTCGTGCCGCTGCTGGAGGGCATCGCCCATGACCTGGCCGGGCTGAAGGGCATCGTCGTGATGACCGACCGGGCCAACATGCCGACCTCCAGCCTGCCCAACCTGCTGTGCTACGAGGATCTGCTGGCCGACCAGCCCGGCAGCTTCGACTGGCCGGAGCTGGACGAGAATACCGCCTGCGGCATGTGCTACACCTCCGGCACACCGGCAACCCGAAGGGGCGTGCTGTACAGCCACCGCTCCTCCTACCTGCACGCGATGGCCGCCTGCATGCCGGACGTGTTCGGCCTGTCGGCTTCGGACCGTGGTCCTGCCGGTGGTGCCGATGTTCCACGTCAACGCCTGGGGCGTTCCCTATGCCGCGCCGATGGTCGGCGCCAAGCTGGTGTTCCCCGGCGGCAAGCTGGACGGCGCCAGCCTGTACGAGCTGTTCGAGAGCGAGGAAGGTCACCAACACCGCCGGCGTGCGACGGTCTGGCTGGCCCTGCTGAACTGGCTGGACGCCAACAAGAAAAAATTGACGACCATGCGCCGCATCGCCATCGGCGGCTCCGCCTGCCCGCGGTTGATGATCCAGCGCTTCCGCGAGATGGGGGTGGAGGTTCTGCATGCCTGGGGCATGACGGAGACCAGCCCGCTCGGCCTCGCCAACATGCCCAAGGGCAAGCATTCGGGGCTGAGCGCCGACGATGCGCTGGCGCTGGCCTCCAAGCAGGGGCGGGCCGATCTGCGGCGTGCAGTTCCGCGTCGTCGACGGCTCCGGCAACGACGTGGCCCGCGACGGGACCAGCTTCGGCCGGCTGCTGGTGCGCGGCTCACCGTCTGCTCCGGCTATTTCGGCGTGACCGAAAGCCCGGCGCACCAGATGGTCCCGGGCTGGTTCGAGACCGGCGACGTGGTGACGATGGACGCCGATGGCTATGTCCAGATCGTCGACCGCACCAAGGGACGTCATCAAGTCGGGCGGCGAGTGGATCAGCTCCATCGACCTGGAGAACATCGCCGTCGGCCATGCCGGCGTTCAGGAAGCCGCAGCAGTCGCCGTCGCCGACGAGAAGTGGGGCGAGCGCCCGGTCCTGGTGGTGGTGCGCAAACCGGACTCGACCGTCACCCGCGAGGAACTGCTGGCGGTCTTCGAGGGCAAAGTTGCCAAGTGGTGCATCCCCGACGACGTCCGCTTCGTCGACAGCCTGCCCCACACCGCCACCGGCAAGCTGCTGAAGAGCGAGATTCGCCACATGCTGACCGACCCCGAAGGGGTGTGAGCCGGAAAGAAAACGGGCCGGACGGCACGAACCGCCCGGCCCAGTGCCCCACCTGCCGGCGGGGGGACGCACCCGAGGGAGGAGTGTGCGTCTGTTCCGTGCGTCCTCAGCGATCCGACCGCACCCGCGCCACGGCATCGCGCCAGCCGCCATAGAGGCGGTCGCGCCTTGCCCTGTTCCATGCGCGGATCGAAACGCCGCTCGCTGCCCCAGGCGTCGGAGACCGAGTCCAGCCCGTCGAACACGCCCGCCCGCAAGGCCGCAAGGCAGGCGGCGCCCAGCGCCGTGGTCTCGATCACCTTCGGGCGTTCGACCGGCATGTTCCAGCAGATCGGCCAGGAACTGCAGAGCCAGTCGTTGGCGGCCATGCCTCCGTCGACGCGGAGCGCGGTTGATGGTGCCGCCCCAGTCGCCGGCCATCGCCTCCATCAGGTCGCGGGTCTGGTAGGCGACCGCCTCCAGCGCCGCGCGGGCGATGTGGGCCGGACCGACGTCCAGCGTCATGCCGAAGATCGCGGCGCGGGCATCCGAATCCCAATGCGGGGCACCCAAGCCGACGAAGGCGGGGGACGAAATAGACACCGTGGCTGTCGGGCACGCGGGTCGCCATGTCGTCGGTCTGGCTGGCATGGGTGATGATGCCGATGCCGTCGCGCAGCCACTTGATCGCCGCGCCCGCCACGAAGATCGAGCCTTCCTGCGCATAAGCGGTCTTGCCGTTCAGCCGATAGGCGACGGTGGTCAGCAGCCGGTTCTTCGACACCACCGGCGTCCCGCCGGTGTTGATCAGCGCGAAGCAGCCCGGTGCCGTAGGTCCGATTTCGCCATGCCGGGCGTCAGGCAGGCCTGCCCGAAGGCCGCCGCCTGCTGGTCGCCCGCCACGCCGGCGATCGGGATCGGCCGGCCGAGCAGCTCCGGGTCGGTCTCGCCGAAATCGTCGGAGCTGTCGAGCACCCGCGGCAGCATGGCACGCGGCACGCGGAACAACGCCAGCAGCTCGTCGTCCCAATCCTGGGCATGGATGTCGAACAGCATGGTGCGCGAGGCGTTTGGTCGCGTCGGTCGCATGCACGCGGCGGCCGGGTCAGGTGGTAGATCAGGAAACTGTCGATGGTGCCGAAGCACAGCTCGCCACGCTCGGCCCGCGCACGGGCGCCCGGCACATGGTCGAGAATCCAGGCGATCTTGGTGGCGGAGAAATAGGCGTCGATCAGCAGCCCTGTCTTGGAGCGCACCAGCTCGGCATGGCCGGCGGCCACCAGATCGTGGCAGAGCGACGCGGGTGCGGCGATCCTGCCAGACGATGGCGCGGTGGATCGGCTCGCCGGTGGCGCCGGGTCCCACACCACGGCGGTCTCACGCTGGTTGGTGATGCCGATGGCGGCGATGCTGGCGACATCGACCCCGGCCTTCTCCACCGCTCCGCGCGCCACGGCGCGGACATCGCGCAGGATGTCGGCCGGATCATGCTCCACCCATCCGTCGCCGGATAGTGTTGGGGAAACTCGCGCCGCGCCTCGGCCAGCGGAGTCCCCCGGCCGTCGAACAGGATCGCCCGCGACGAGGTGGTGCCCTGGTCGATGGCGAGGATATGGCCGGCCTTGCTCATGGTGCGTGTCCCTCGGGAATTCTTGTGCTTGATAAGAAAGGCGGCGGCGACAGCCTTTCGAAGGAATGCCACCGCCCCAGGGTCACCTCCGGCTCAACCAGGACGAATGCCGGAGGGGAGAACCCGTCGCCGCAGCCGCCGTTAGCGGGCGCGGCCTTCCTTCCAGGCCTTCAGCAGGTCGTCGTAGGCGATGGTCTCGCCCTTGGGCTTCTCGTTGTCCAGCTTGGCCTTTCGGAGCGCCCGGCTTGTCGAACCAGACCTTGGCGTCCTCTTCCTTGTTCAGCTGCGGGGCGCACTCGCCGCCGATCTTGGCGCGCTCCATGCGGGCCAGCACCTGCTCCATCTGGGTCGCGAGATTGTCCATCGCCTGCTGCGGGGTACGCTCACCGGTGACCGCCTCGGCGATGTTCTGCCACCACAGCGGGGCCAGCTTCGGATAGTCCGGCACGTTGGTGCCGGTCGGCGACCACGAAAACGCGGGCCGGGCTGCGGTAGAACTCGGACCAGGACCGCCCAGCTTCGGCGGCGGCGGCGGTCATCGGTTCCGACTTGATGTCGCTTTCGCGGATCGGGGTCAGACCGACCAGCGTCTTCTTCAGCGACGCAGTCTTCGACACGGTGAACTGGGCGTAGAGCCAGGCGGCCTTGCGGCGTTCCAGCGGGGTGGACTTCAGCAGCGTCCAGGAGCCGACGTCCTGGTAGCCCAGCTTCATGCCCTCTTCCCAGTACGGGCCGTGCGGCGAGGGGGCCATGCGCCACTTCGGCGTGCCGTCGGCATTGACCACCGGCAGGCCCGGCTTGGTCATGTCGGCGGTGAAGGCGGTGTACCAGAAGATCTGCTGCGCGACGTTGCCCTGGGCCGGCACCGGGCCGGATTCGGAGAAGGTCATGCCCGACGCTTCCGGCGGCGCGTACTTCTTCAGCCAGTCGATGTACTTGGTCAGGGCGTAGACCGAGGCCGGACCGTTGGTATCGCCGCCCCGCTTGACCGAAGCGCCGGCCGGGCGGCAGCCCTCGACGCGGAGGCCCCACTCGTCCACCGGCTTGCCGTTCGGCAGGCCCTTGTCGCCGGCGCCGGCCATCGACAGCCACGCGTCGGTGAAGCGCCAGCCGAGAGACGGGTCCTTCTTGCCGTAATCCATGTGGCCGTAGACGCGGGTGCCGTCGATTTCCTTCACGTCGTTGGTGAAGAACTCGGCGATGTCCTCATAGGCCGACCAGTCCAGCGGGACGCCCAGCTCGTAGCCGTACTTGGCCTTGAACTTCTCCTTCAGGTCGGGGCGGGCGAACCAGTCGGCGCGGAACCAGTAGAGGTTGGCGAACTGCTGGTCGGGCAGCTGGTAGAGCTTGCCGTCCGGGCCGGTGGTGAAGCTGGTGCCGATGAAGTCCTTGAGGTCCAGCGTCGGGAGGGTGACGTCCTTGCCCTCGCCGGCCATGAAGTCGGACAGGGCGACCGCCTGGCCGTAGCGCACATGGGTGCCGATCAGGTCGCTGTCGTTGACGTAGGCGTCGTAGACGTTGCGTCCCGACTGCATCTGCGTCTGCAGCTTCTCGATGACGTCGCCTTCCTGGATCAGGTCGTGCTTCAGCCGGATGCCGGTCAGCTCGCTGAACAGGCGGGCCAGCGTCTTCGATTCATATTCGTGCGTGGTGATGGTTTCGGAGACGACGTTGATCTCCATGCCCTTGAAGGGCTCGGCCGCCTTCACGAACCATTCCAGCTCCTTCATCTGCTCGTCCTTGGACAGCGTGGAGGCTGGAGTTCCTCGATGATGCGCTTGGCGACGGTTTCCTGTTCCGGCGTCATGGCGGCGGACGGCGCCGCCGACCCCATCGCCAGCAGAACGCCGATGCCGCCGGCCATCACCGCGCCGGTCAGACGGCGCCGCAGAGTCTGGTGCTGAAGCATGGTTCCTCCCACTTGATCGACTTGATGTCGGGTTGACGTTTCGTTTTGCTCTTACCCTCGCGCCCCGGCCTCGGCAGGGACGGCGGATCCCTTGAAAACCCTGTCCCCTCAGGCCGAAGCGGATCACGACGGCGATCCACGCGAGCGAGACGGCGAAGGCGCCCCACAGCGACACGTCGGTCGCGGCGAGCCAGCCCAGATGGATGAAGGCGCTGCTGAGCAGGCCGATGAACAGCCGGTCGCCGCGGGTGGTGCGCATCGGCAGGAAGCCCTTGGCCTCCACCGTCGGCGACATCACCTCCCACACCGTCATGCCGGCCAGCATCAGGGCGATGCAGACGAAGAAGATCGCGGTCGGCGTGGTCCACGCCATCCATTCCATGTCCATGACGCGGACTCCGTCAGACGCGGCCGAGGGCGAAGCCCTTGGCGATGTAGTTGCGGACGAACCAGATCACGAGCGCGCCCGGCAGGGATGGTCAGCACCCCGGCCGCGGCCAGCAGGGCCCCAGTCCATGCCCGACGCGCTGACGGTGCGGGTCATGGTGGCGGCGATCGGCTTGGCGTCGACCGAGGTCAGCGTCCGGCGCCAGCAGAAGCTCCACCCAGCTGAACATGAAGCAGAAGAAGGCGGTGACGCCGACGCCGGCCCGGATCATCGGCAGGAACACCGTGCCGAAGAAGCGCGGGAAGCTGTAGCCGTCGATGTAGGCCATCTCGTCGATCTCGCGCGGCACGCCGGACATGAAGCCCTCCAGGATCCAGACCGCCAGCGGCACGTTGAACAGGCAGTGGGCCAGCGCCACCGCGATGTGCGTGTCGAACAGCCCGACCGTCTGGTACAGCTGGAAGAAGGGCAGCAGGAACACGGCCGGCGGCGCCATCTTGTTGGTCAGCAGCCAGAAGAAGACGTGGCTTGTCGCCGATGAAGCGGTAGCGCGAGAAGGCATAAGCCGCCGGCAGCGCCACCGTCAGCGAGATGATGGTGTTCAGCGTCACATAGTAGATCGAGTTGATGTAGCCGCTGTACCAGCTGGGATCGGTGAAGATGACGGCGTAATTGCGCAGCGTTGGGTTGTGCGGGGTACAGCGTCAGGCCCGACAGGATCTCCTCGTTCGTCTTGAAGGACATGTTGACCATCCAGTAGATGGGCAGCATGAGGAAGACGATGTAGCAGACCAGAACGATCGTCCTGTTCGACACCCGTGCCGAGGATCGGCGGATGTTGGCCGGAGCCGACAGCGAACCGGGGGCGAGAACCGCAGCCTTGCTCATTTCTTCTCTCCCTCGCCGGTGCGGGTGATTGATGGTGTAGAAGATGAAGCTGAACAGCAGCACGATCAGGAAGTAGACGATGGAGAAGGCCGCGGCCTTGCCGATGTCGAACTGACCCACCGCCATCTGCGTCAGATACTGGCTGAGGAGGTGGTGGATTTGCCGGGAC
>NZ_VUOI01000027.1:12500-59139 GCF_015390205.1 Azospirillum sp. INR13 | reverse complement strand
GCTGCTGACCGGCGCGCGTAAGGAGATCCTGCAGCCGCTCCTCCGAACCGGGGCGAGGTCCTCGTACAGCGCTGAGCCTCCGGCGCCGGCCGCGGCGGCGCCCAGCGCCACCACCTTGATGACGCGGATGTGCCGCCCCTGGGCGAAGGTCAGCACGTCGCCCGGCTTCACCGACGCATGCGCCTTGGTCACCACCGCCCCCGACAGCCGCACGCCCCCGTCGTTGCACAGCTTGGCGGCAAGGCTGCGCGTCTTGAAGAAGCGCGCATACCAAAGCCACTTGTCGATCCGCAGCCGGCCGGGGGTGGAGTCGTCGGTGTCGGTCATTGAGCGCCCCCCAAAGATCCCCTCTCCCCCCCGGGGAGAGGGTTAGGGTGAGGGGACGCGCGGCGAGGATTTTCACCAATCGCGCGGGCTCCGCTCCCTTACCGAATCCACGCAATGCATCCCCCTCACCCCGACCCTCTCCCCGGGGGGGAGAGGGGGAAAAGTCGCTGATCGGCTGTGCGTTCATTCCACTCCCCACACTTATTCACATCCCCGACAGCTGTCGCAGCTTGGCGAACGGGTGGTCCTCGTTCGTCGGCTTCTCGCGCCGCTGCCTGTTGGTCTGCTGCTGGCGGGAGGGCCGCTTCCGCTTCCAGGTCACCGCTCCGTCCTCGCCTTCCACGCGCACATAGCCGAGCCCGGTCAGCACCGCGCCCAACTCCTCCGCCGAGAGCCCGACGCGCTGGCCGAGCGCCACTTCGCGGATCGGCGCGTTCGCCTTGGACGCCGTCAGCAGTTCCGTCTCCAGCCGGTCGAGCATGTCGACGCGCAACGCCCGGCCGCCGGCCAGCGGTAGCCGATGGCTTCCCAGAAGGCGGGCGGCGCGCCGCCGTCCTTCACCGGCGGGGCCTCCACCGACACGCGGCCGGGCGGCGGGATCGGCACCGGCAAGGGATGGCCCTTCGACACCGCCCACAGCAGCCCGCGCAGGCTCACCGCCGCCGGCTTGGCGAGCGCCGTCAGATAGAGGTGCGACACGCCCAGCCGGACGCCCAGTTTGGACAGCGCCTTGCGGTCCTCGCGCTCCAGCCGCTCGACCATGTCAGCGACGGGCGCGCGCGGCAGCACGCCCAGCCCTTCCACCAGTTGGAAAGCCACCCCGCGGCCGGGGCCTGACAAACCCTCCGCGACGGACAGGCCGAACAGCGGTTTCAGCCGGGCGGCGATGTGATCCTTCAGCCAACGGTCCAGCCGCGCCCGCACCCGCTCGCGCTGGGCCTGGTCCAGCATGCCCTCGTCGAACGGCACCACCAGCGGCGCCAACACCGACGGCCCGGCGGCCAGCCGCGCCACCGGCAGATCGTCGGCGCTCAGCACCCCGTCCGGCCCAAGGGTGAAGACGTCGTCGGGCTCGGCCTCGAAGGCACGCAGTCGCTTGGCCAATTCGTCGCGCAGTGCCCGGCGCGCTGCGGTCAGCAGCGACTTCGCCTCGTCGGAGCGGTCGGGCGCGTCGGGCACGAAGCGGAAGCCCTCCAGCCGACCCACCACATGCCCTTCCACCACCACCTCGCCGTCGGCCCGCACGCCGCCCAGCAGCGAGCGGCCGTCCTTCAGCGTGCGGGCCAGCGTGGCGGAGCGGCGGTCGATGAAGCGCTGGGTCAGCCGTTCATGCAGGGCGTCGGAAAGCCGGTCCTCGATGGCGCGGGTGCGTTCCTGCCAGTACAGCGGGTCCTTCAGCCATGTCGGCCGGTTGGAGATGTAGGTCCAGGTGCGGATATGGGCGATGCGGGCGACCAGCGCGTCGATATCGCCCTCGGTCCGGTCGAGCCGGGCGATCTGCTTCGCCACCCAATCGTCGTCCAGCCGGCGCATGGCCCCTCGCAGGCTGCGGAAGACCTGGGCCAGCAGCTTGGTGTGGGCATCCGACAGCACCTTGCGGAAGTCGGGGACCTGACAGACCTCCCACAGCAGCTTGACCGCATCGCGGCCGCGCGCAAGGTCCATGATGTCGGGATCGCGCACCAGCGCCTGCAGGGCCAGATGGTCGTCGGCCTCGCGCACGCGGCTCAATTCCGGGATCGGCGCCCGTTCCTCCAGCGATTTCAGCAGGAAGCCCGGCGTGTCGAAACGCAGCTCGCTGTTGCGCCAGGACAGCGTCTTGACCGTCTCGAACTCATGGTTCTCGACGCGGGTGACCAGATCGGCGTCCAGTTCCCCCACCTCGTCGGTGGTGCCGAAGGTGCCGTCGCGCATGTGGCGGCCGGCGCGGCCGGCGATCTGCGCCACCTCGGCAGGCCTGAGCCGACGCGGGGCGAAGCCGTCGAACTTGACGATGCGGGCGAAGGCGACATGGTCGACGTCCATGTTCAGCCCCATGCCGATGGCGTCGGTCGCCACCAGATAATCGACCTCGCCCGCCTGATAGAGTCCCACCTGCGCGTTGCGGGTGCGCGGGCTGAGCGCGCCCAGCACCACGGCGGTGCCGCCGCGCTGGCGCCGGATCATCTCGGCGATGGCATAGACGTCGGTGGCGGAAAAGGCGACGACGGCCGAGCGCGGCGGCAGGCGCGTCAGCTTCTTGTAGCCGGCATAGGTCAACTGGGAGAAGCGCGGCCGGCTGATGAACTCCGCCTTCGGCACCAGCCGGCGGATCATCGGCTGCATCGAATCGGAGCCCAGCACCATCGTCTCGACCATGCCGCGGGCGTTCAGCAGCCGGTCGGTGAAGATGTGGCCGCGCTCGGGATCGGCGCAGAGCTGGATTTCGTCCACCGCCAGGAAATCGACCGCGCGGTCCAGCGGCATCGATTCGACGGTGCAGACCCAATAGGACGGGTTGGGGGGCAGGATCTTCTCCTCCCCCGTCACCAGCGCGACGGCGTTCTTTCCCTTGATCGAGACGATGCGGTCGTAATTCTCCCGCGCCAGCAAGCGCAGGGGAAAGCCGATCATTCCGGACCGGTGACCGAGCATGCGCTCGATCGCCAGATAGGTCTTGCCGGTGTTGGTCGGCCCCAGCACGGCGACCACACGGCCCCCCCGCCCGAGACCGCCGCCCGCCGAAGCGTGAGAGGACGTCATGGTGTTAAGCTTTGGGGTGCGGAAGCCCGCAATGCAAGCGGCGGCTTGTCTTTATCGCCATCCGCTATGCCGCAAGGAATCCCTTCTTCCCCAAACGACAAGGGCCGCCGAATGGGGGTTCGGCGGCCCTTAGTCTCACGGCGGCTGCGTTGGGGGGCTTGGGATCGCCGCCGGGAGCTTGTCGTTATCCTGTTACGTCAGTTCTTGGGCTGCTCCTGCGGAGCTTTTCCCGGACCGTTGCCCGGGCCATTTCCCGGACCCATGCCGCCCGGACCCATACCACCGGGCCCCATGCCATGATGGCCGCCCATATGCTTACCCATGTGACCACCCATGCCACCCGGACCCCGGTTCAGCATGCGGTCGGCCTGCTTCTGCTGGTCGGGCGTCAGCTGGGCATAGAGGTCGGCCAGGGCCGGGCGGACGGTCTGGACCTGCTGCAGGTGGGCCTGCATCATCTGCTCGGCACGTTCCAGGCGCTGCGGCAGGGCCGCCGGACGCGGAGCATCCTTGAACTTCACGCACAGGTCCTGCGTCGGCTTCAGGCTGGAGCGGGCGGCGTCGGCGAACTTGGTCCAGGCGGCGCGCTGCTGCTCGGTGATGTTCAGCTTCTTCTCCGCATAGGCCAGCTTGCCGGCCAGACGGGCCTCCTGGTCCTCGCACATGCGGGCGAAGTGGCGGTCGGGTCCACCGGCGCCGGGACCCATGCCGGGGCCGGGACCACCCGGCTGCGGGCCACCCTGGGCAAAGACCGGAACGGCCACGCCGAGACCGGCGACCAGCAGGGCGGACGTCAGAAGGGCGCGTTTCATGGTGACGACTCCTCAGTGTTTGGACCGTGGATCACGGTGCTGACTAAACCCGGATGGAGGGGGCTTATTCCGTTGGGACCTTGCCGGCTGCATCGCCGCCGCTGTCCCGATGACCAGACAATGGGCGCCGAACGTTGCGGTCGAATGTCCGCAAACCCGCCATTTGGTAACAGAGTGTAACCGCCGGCCGTCCCGTAACCCGGCGTTACACATTTCCCCTTCACGCCCGCCGCGCCTCGCCCGATCATGAGTGCCATGGACCGCACGCCCCACCTCCTCGTCGTCGACGACGACCGCGAAATCCGCTCTCTCGTCGCCCAGTTCCTGACCAAGCACGGCTTCCGGGTCACCGGGGTGCGGGACGGGGCGGAGATGATGCGCACGCTCGACGGCGCCCGCGTCGACCTGATCGTGCTGGACCTGATGCTGCCGGGGGAGGACGGGCTGTCGCTCTGCCGCCGCCTGCGCGCGACGCCGCAGACGGCGCAGACCCCCGTCATCATGCTGACCGCCATGGGGGAGGAGACCGACCGCATCGTCGGGCTGGAGATGGGCGCCGACGATTATCTGGCGAAGCCGTTCAGCCCGCGCGAGCTGCTGGCCCGCATCAAGGCGGTGCTGCGCCGCGTCTCCGCCCCGCCGGTGGCAGGCGCCCCGGCGGCGGCCGGCACGGTGCTGCGCTTCGAAGGCTGGTCGCTCGACCTCACCAAGCGGGAGCTGCGGTCGCCCGACGGCGTGCTGGTCCAGCTGTCGGCCGGCGAATACGACCTGCTGGTCGCCTTCGTGGAGCATCCGCAGCGGGTGTTGACCCGCGACCAGCTTCTGGATCTGGCGCGCGGCCGCTCGGCTGTGCCCTTCGACCGCTCCGTCGACGTGCAGGTCAGCCGGCTGCGCCGCAAGATCGAACCCGACCCGGCAGAACCGACCCTGATCAAGACGGTGCGCGGCGGCGGCTATCTCTTCACCCCATCGGTGACCAGCGGCAGCGCGGCGTCATGACGGCCCGGCAGGACGACATCGCCGGAAAGCCGGAGGCGCCGCATCGCCCATCGGTCCGCCGCCGCGCCTTCCGCCGCCTGGGCCTCCGCTTTCCCGACAGCCTCGCCGCGCGCATCGCGCTGACGGTGGTGCTGGCGCTGCTGCTGACCCAGGCGATCAGCGCGCTGGTCTATCTGACCGACCGCAGCGAAGGACCGCCGATCCATGGGCCGAACGTGCTGGTCCAGCGCATCACCGCCATCGTCCAGCTGGTGGAAAGCACTCCGCCGCCGGGCCGCGAGAGGGTGGTGCGCGCCATCGACGATCCGGTCCTGCGTGTGGAATGGCGCGCCGACCGCCCGCCCCCGCTGCCGGCGGAGAGCTATTCCAGCGGCCGGTTCGACGGGCTGAAGCGCCGGCTGCGCGAGTCGCTGGACACGCCCGACCGCAACATCCTGGTCGAGGTCCAGCGCCCGCCTCGTGACGGGGGCCGTGACGACGACCACCATCACCCGCCCTTCATGGGAGGCGACGACAACCGGCGCTGGGGACCGCATGTCCGGCTGTCTGTGCGGCTCGGCGACGGGTCCTGGCTGAGCTTCACCGGCGGCGATCCGCTGGCCGGCCCCTTCGGCATCGTCCGCTTCCTGTTCTGGATGGGAGCGGTGGTGGCGGTCATCCTGCTGGTCTCGCTGCTGGCCGCCCGCCGGGTGACGGCACCGCTCGCCGGATTCGCCGCCGCCGCCGAACGGCTCAGTGTCGACGGCGAGGCCCAGCCCCTGCCCGAGGAAGGCCCGCGCGAGCTGCGCGCCGCCACCCGCGCCTTCAACCGGATGCAGGCTCGGCTCGCCCGCTTCGTCGCCGACCGCACCCAGATGCTGGCGGCGATCAGCCACGACCTGCGCACGCCGATCACCCGCCTGCGCCTGCGCGCCGAGCTGGTCGACGACCCGGAAATGCAGCGGCGGATGCTGGCCGACCTGGACGAGATGGAGGCGATGATCTCCGCCACGCTGGCCTTCGCCCGCGACGATGCCCAGCGCGAGCCGCGCGTCCGCTTCGACCTTGCCGACCTGCTGCAGAGCCTGTGCGACGACCGCGTCGATGCCGGCCACCGCGCCGTCTATGACGGCCCCGCCCATGTGGTGGCGGAAGGCCGGCCGGTGGCGCTGCGCCGGGCCTTCGCCAACCTGATGGACAACGCGATCAAGTATGGCGGCGGTTTCGCCGTGCGATTGGAGGACGGGCCGGGCATCGACGGGCAGGCTTCCGGCGGGCAGGCGCGCATCCACATCGACGATGACGGTCCCGGCATCCCTGAGGCGGAGTTCGAGAAGGTCTTCGCCCCCTTCTACCGGCTGGAACGCTCGCGCTCGCGCGATACCGGCGGCGTCGGGCTGGGCCTGTCCACCGCCCGCAGCATCATCCGCGGCCATGGCGGCGACGTGACCCTGTCCAACCGCAAAGGCGGCGGTGGGAGCGGGGGCGGTTTGCGCGCGACGGTGACCCTGCCGCTGTAAATTTTCGGGCGTTGCTTTTACACGTCATCCCCGCGAAGGCGGGGATCCAGGAGACTCCGCAATCAAGCGGCTGAAACGGATGGATTCCCGCCTTCGCGGGAATGACGGCCGAGCGGAGTGCAGCACGTGTTCTGCGCGTTGAGATCCGAGCCCCCACCCCAAGGCGGGCAAGGGACTCACATCACATAGAAGCGTGCCTTGACCGTCACCCTTCCGCCCCGCGCAGGACGGTGCGGTTGCGGCCGCTGCGCTTGGCGAAGTAGAGCGCCTCGTCGGCCTGGGTCATCAGGTCGTTGACCGAGTCGGTGTCCTGAACCAGGCACATGCCGATGCTGACGGTGAAGGCGAAGCTGGCCCCGGTCCCGGTTTCCACCATGAGGTCGGCGGTGGAGCGGCGGATCGCCTCGACCCGCGCAAGCGCCGTCTCCAGGTCGCCGGCGGGCAGGCACAGGCAGAACTCCTCCCCGCCCAGCCGGCCGAGGAAGCCGCCGTCCGGCACCTGGGCAGCGCAATGGTCGGCGAAGCGCTTCAGCGCGAGGTCGCCGTTGGTGTGGCCGTGGGTATCGTTGATCGTCTTGAAATGGTCGATGTCGAACATGGCGACCGCCAGCGCGGTCCCGTCCTCCTTCGCGGCGCGATAGGACTGCTCCAGCCGCTCCATGAAGTAGCGGCGGTTCAGGACGCCGGTCAGGTAATCCGTGTGCAGCATCTCCACCATCACCCGGTGCATGCGGGTGATGCGCTCGCCGGCCCGCACGCGGGCGCGCAGCATCGACAGGTCGATGGGCTTGGCCAGGAATTCGTCGGCGCCGGAATCGAAGGCTTCGATCCATCGGGCGGTTTCGGTGTCGCCGGTCATCAGGATGGTGAAGGTGCGGTGCTGGTCGTCCTCCGCCCGGACGTGCCAGCACAGCTCCAGCCCGGTCATCACCGGCATTTCCAGATCGGTGATCAGGATGTGGATGTCGTGGCTGCGGTAGACCGACAGCGCCTGCGCCCCATCCTCGGCAAGCAGCACCCGGTAGCCGTTGCCTTCCAGATCCGCACGAATCAGTTCGCGGAAGTATTCGGAATCATCGGCGACAAGAATATTTGTTTCCACCGCAACACCACGCCGTCCGCAAAGATTCCGTGCAGGCGGACCTTAGCAAACTTCGCGTGGCGATGGGATAGCAGCGTGGCGACACGTCGCGGTTGCTTGGCAGACCGAACGATCTTCAGCTTTCGAGCATCCGGCGCAGCAGCTCCACATCCTCGGCGAAGGACGGGTCGGTGGCGCGCAGCTCGTCCACCTTCTTGACCGCGTGCATGACCGTGGTGTGGTCGCGGCCGCCGAACTTGCGGCCGATCTCCGGCAAGGAGCGGGCGGTCAGCTGCTTGGCCAGATACATGGCGATCTGGCGCGGGCGGGCCACCGCGCGGGCGCGGCGGGCGGAATGCATGTCGGCGACGCGGATGTTGTAATGCTCCGCCACCCGCTTCTGGATCTCGTCGATGGTGACGCGGCGGTCGTTGGCGCGCAGCAGGTCGTGCAGCACCTCCTGCGTCGTCTCCAGCGAGATGGAGCGGCCGACCAGATCGGCATGGGCGACGATGCGGTTCAGCGCCCCTTCCAGCTCGCGGGACGTTGGACGTGATCTTGTGGGCCAGGAATTCCAGCACCTTCAGCGGGATGGAGGCCTGGAGCGCATCGGCCTTGGCCTGGAGAATGCCCAGCCGCAATTCGTAGGTGGTCGGGTGGATGTCGGCGACCAGCCCCCAGCCGAGGCGGGAGCGCAGCCGCTCCTCCATGCCTTCCAGGTCGGACGGGCTCTTGTCGGCGGAGATGATGACCTGCCGGTTCTGGTCGACCAGCGCGTTGAAGGTGTGGAAGAACTCCTCCTGCGTGCTGTCCTTGCCGCTGATGAACTGAACGTCGTCGATCATCAGCACGTCGACCGAGCGGAACTGCTGCTTGAAGGCCATCGTGTCCTTGAAGCGCAACGCCCGGATGAACTGGTACATGAACTTCTCGGCCGACAGGTACAGCACCTTGCGGTTCGGGTCGTTCTTGCGGATCTGCCAGGCCAGCGCGTGCATCAGGTGGGTCTTGCCCAAGCCCACCCCGCCATAGAGGAACAGCGGGTTGAAGGTCACGGTGGTGGCGTCGGCAACGCGCCGGGCGGCGGCATGGGCCAGCTCGTTCGGCTTGCCGACGACGAAATTCTCGAAGGTGAAGCGCGGGTCCAGGGCGGCGGACAGGTCGGACCGATCCTCCAGAATCGCCGGGACGGCGTTCGGCGACTCGTCCGACGCCCCGCCATAGGAAGCCGAGGTGTAGACGGTCGACGGTGCCGAATCCGCGGAGAAGCCGCCATCGGCCGGACGCGGGGGCGGTGCCGGACGGGGCGCCGGGCGCGACTCGGCGAAACGGGAGTCCTGGGTACGGGAGTCCTGGGTACGGGGTGCCGGAGCGGGGCGGTCGTCGCCGATGTCGTCGTTGTCGGCGACCAGCGCCGCAGGCGGGTTGGTGGACGCGACGATGACGTCGATCGACTGCACTTCCGGATTCTCGCCGGACCAGAGGGCGCGGATGCGGTCGGCATAGTGGGTCAGCACCCAGTCGCGCATGAAGCGCGTGGGCACGACGATGCACACCTCGCCGCCGACAAGGCTGGCGACGGACAGCGGCTGAAGCCAGCTCCGGTAGGCGATCTCGCCCACCTCTTCCTTCAGGCGTCCGCGAATGCGCGCCCACTGCTGATCCAACGACACGCCGACCGACATGCTCCCTTACTCCCGCTCCTTCCCCCCGGCCAGCCCCCACCGCCGAGGCGGCGCGGGATCGACCCCGCGGCCGGAACCGCCGTTCACCGGTGCCGAACACACCGATGGTGTGCCCGCCGACTGGTGCCCCGGCCGCCCGCCTGGTCCCGCCCGTATGTGTACAGGCAGGGTTGACCCCGAACGGAACATTATACCCAAAACGCACACGCATGAGTCGACGGGATTGTAAATCCCGCCCCAAGCGCGACAGCTTGTAAGTAAAAGAAGATCGTGCGATCGACCGGGACTCAACAAGCCCTGATCCGGCGTAAGACCTTCAGTATTTCACTTCTGTGTTCGGCAGGACACAGAGTGTTGCATCACCCTATTTCGCCCCGCCGAATTGGAGCAAAAGTCTAACCATACCAACAAAATCTGGCAATGGGACAGATGGCGAACGGCCTAAAAAGATAAAACCCATCGCTCCGACCACAAGGCCGATCTCGAATCTCATAAGCGCGCCTAACAACAATCTAAGACGATTGTCGAGTACCCATACATTTACTTTAAACGCAAAAAGCCGCGCCCCGAGTCACGGGCGCGGCTTTTTGAAACCAGCGGATGAAAGCTCTATCAGAGAGCCTTGATCGCAGCCGACAGACGCGACAGCTTGCGCGACACGGTGTTTCTTGTGCAGCACGCCCTTGGACACGCCGCGCATCATCTCCGGCTGAGCGGACTTGAACGCCTCGGCGGCAGCGGACTTGTCGCCGCTCTGGATCGCGCCCTCGACCTTCTTCACGAAGGAACGGATGCGGCTGATGCGGGCACGGTTGACTTCCGTGCGACGCTCGGTCTGACGAATGCGCTTTTCAGCGGACTTATGATTGGCCATGGAAACCCTACTCCGAACGACACGGCTGTCGTGATGCGAGCGCGCCTTATACGCGGCAGCGCACCTCGAGTCAAGGCGTGGACGCCCGATGATTTTGACTAATCGTACGCGGACGACATCTTGATGGGATCTGGTCCATCCCCCGCAATATGCAGGGGATGGCCCGGACGGCAGAGTCAACGCAGGTGCAGCGACTCAGCGGTTCTTCCAACCGGCCTGGCGCTTCTCGGCGAAGGCGGCCATGCCTTCCTTCTGGTCTTCGGTGGCGAAGGTCGAATGGAACAGGCGGCGCTCGAAACGGATGCCCTCGGCCAGGGTCGACTCATAGGCGACGTTGACAGCCTCCTTGGCCATGGCGATGACCGGCTGCGACAGCGAGGCGATCTTGGTGGCGACCTTCACCGCCTCCTCCACCAGCTCGGCGGCCGGGACGATGCGGGAGACGAGGCCGCAGCGCTCGGCCTCGGCGGCATCGATCATGCGGCCGGTCAGGACCATCTCCATCGCCTTGGACTTGCCGACGAAGCGGGTCAGGCGCTGGGTGCCGCCGGCGCCGGGAATGGTGCCGATGGTGACCTCCGGCTGGCCGAACTTGGCGGTGTCGGCCGCCAGGATGAAGTCGGCCATCATCGCCAGTTCGCAGCCGCCGCCGAGAGCGAAGCCGGCCACCGCGGCGATGGTCGGCTTGCGGCACTTGGCCAGCCGCTCCCACTTCGCGGTGATGAAGTTGGAATTGTAGACATCCATATATGAGAAGCCGGCCATCTCCTTGATGTCGGCGCCGGCGGCGAAGGCGCGCTCCGACCCGGTGACGACGATGGCGCCGATGGCGCCATCGGCTTCGAAATCGTCGAGCGCCTGGCCCAGCTCGGTCACCAGCTGGTCGCACAGCGCGTTCAGCGCCTTCGGACGGTTGAGCGTGATCAGGCCGACCGGGCCGCGGGTCTCGACGAGGATGGTTTTCATACGACATGGCTGCAGCACTCTCCCGATGGGGCGAGCCCGGTTGCTTCCGGGACTCGTGGTTGTGTAGGGGTGTCGAACGAGAATTCGCGCGAGTATGGCGGGTGTTCCCGCCTTCAGCGCGGCGTCAAAGTGAAGCGGACGGCGGTCGCGCCCCGGGGTTTGGCCTGCTGAGGGAATTCCAGCCGCAGTTCCTCGCCCTCGCGGACGAAGACCCGGTCGGATGCCCGGCGCCAGCCCAGTTGCGGCAGGGTCTGGTCGTAGAAGGCCAGCACCGCCTGGCGCGGCACCTCCCCCGCCAGCACGGCCTGGACGATCCGCCCGCCCGGCTTGTCGAAGACCAGCGGCTCCGATTCGGCGGTCGCCAGCCCGGGCATCACCGGAACGTCGGTGAAGCCAGGGACGAACGGCCCGGAGTCGGCAGCGACCAGTTGGGCGGCGAATGCCGGAGGAATGGGAATAAGGAAGCTCCCCAGGCCCGCGACCGCGGGGCCGGCAAGGAGGAAAGCGGCGGACGCCGCCCGGAGCATGGCCGGTAGAGCCGTCATGCCCCAGCTATATCACCGTTGGCGCGCCGCACAAAAGAAAGTCGAGCGGCCTGACTGTACAATCCGCTGAACGCCCCCCGTCCGGGAGCGGTCGCAGTCGCAATCGGGGCAGCCCTCCCCCTCCCGGTCGTAGACGGCGAACTGGTGCTGGAAATAGCCCAGCTCCCCCGAGGCCTGCCGGTAGTCGCGCAAGGAGGAGCCGCCGGCGGCGATGGCTCGCTCCAGCACCTCGCGCACCGCAAGGGCGAGGCGGTCGACCTCCTCGGGCATCAGGCTGGCAGCGCTGCGCGTGGGCAGGATGCCGGACTGGTACAGCGCCTCCGACACATAGATGTTGCCGAGACCGGCGACGACGCTCTGGTCCAGCAGCGCGGCCTTGACCGGCGTCATCTTGCCGGCCAGACGGCGGGCGAGCTCGGGGCCGGAGAATTCGTTGCCCAGCGGCTCCGGTCCCAGGTTGCGCAGCATCGGATGGTCGCCCAGCGCGTCCGCCACCGTCAGATCCATCAGGCCGAAGCGGCGGGCGTCGTTGAAGGTGACAACGGTGCCGGCGTCGGTCTCGAACACCACATGGTCGTGCTTGTCGAAGGAATCGGGGCGTTCCGGCGCGATGATCATGCGGCCGGACATGCCGAGATGGGCGATCAGCACGCCGCCGTCATCCAGATGCATCAGGATGTATTTGGCCCGCCGCCGCACCGACTCGACGCGCCGGCCGGTCAGCCGCTCGCAGAAGCGCGGCGGAAAGGGGGTGCGCAGGTTCGGCCGCCGCTGCTCCACACGGACCAGCCGCCGGCCTTCGAGATGCGGGGCGAGGCCCCGGCACACCGTCTCGACTTCGGGAAGTTCAGGCATCGGCAGAGTGTGGGGTGGGTGGGACGGAAGTTAAAGCCCAAGGAGGCAAGGAGAGCGTCACCGATATTCCTTGAACCGCTCCGTCGCCTGGATCAGCGCGGCGCGGATGCCGGGTTCCATGGCGGAGTGGCCGGCGTCGGGGACGATGCGGTAGTCGGCTTCGGGCCAGGCGCGGTGCAGCGCGTCGGCGGAGATCACCGGACAGACGATGTCGTAGCGGCCCTGGACGATCACCCCCGGCAGATGGCGGATGCGGGACACGTCGCGCAGCAGCTTGTCTTCCGGCGTGAAGCGGTTGGAGCGGAAGTAATGCGCCTCGATCCGCGCCAGCCCCAGGGCGTGGCGATCCTCGCCGCTGGCCGCGATCAGGTCGGGCGACGGCAGCAGGGACGAGCAGCTGCCCTCATAGATGCTCCACACCCGCGCCGCGGCCATGCGCACCATCGGATCGGCCGAGTCGAGCCGCTTCCAATAGGCCTCCAGCAGGTCGCCGCGCTCGTCCTCCGGGATGTGGCCGGCGAAGGCGGCCCAGGCTTCCGGGAACAGGACGCGCATGGAATAGAGGAACCAGTCGATCTCGCTCTTCCGCATCAGGAAGATGCCGCGCAGGATCAGGCCCAGGCAGCGCTCCGGATGGGTTTCGGCATAGGCCAGCGCCAGCGTCGAGCCCCAGGAGCCGCCGAACAGGTGCCAACGCTCGATCCCCAGATGCCGGCGCAGCGTCTCGATGTCCTCGACCAGCCGTTCGGTGGTGTTCTCCCGCGTTTCGCCGAGCGGCGTGGAGCGGCCGGCCCCGCGCTGGTCCATCACGACGATGCGGTAATGGGCGGGGTCGAAGAAGCGGCGGTGGGTGGGCGAGGCCCCGGCCCCCGGCCCGCCATGCAGGAACATCACCGGCACGCCGCGCGGGTTGCCCGCCTGCTCCCAATAGACCGTATGGATCCCGTCGACGGCGAGCGTGCCGGTCTGGAACGGGTCGATGGGCGGATAGAAGTCGCTGCGGGGCATGGCCATGCATCCAGTGGTGCGGGCCACAAGTGTAGAGGAGCCACCGGGGCTCGCGCCAGAGCGACGAAGTCGTGAAACGACAAAGGCCGCCCGGAGGCGGCCTTGCGTGTCGATCATTTTATGGAGGATGGCGCGCCCGAAGAGATTCGAACTCCTGACCCTCAGATTCGTAGTCTGATGCTCTATCCAGCTGAGCTACGGGCGCCTTATCCACCAAACGTCTCGCCGTCGAAGTGTCCCCCGGCGTCGAGGCGCGCAACCTACTCAAATCCGTCATCGAAGGCAAGAGCTTTTCACGACGAAAAACGCGAAGCTTTCTTGCGGATTATGACGGCGTTCCAGACGACAAAGGCCACCGCGGAGGTGGCCTGTCTTGTCGAACGGAAAGGATGGCGCGCCCGAAGAGATTCGAACTCCTGACCCTCAGATTCGTAGTCTGATGCTCTATCCAGCTGAGCTACGGGCGCCTTGTCCACCGTCTGTCCCGGCGTCGGCGGCAGGCGTCGGCGTCGAGGCGCGCAACATACTCAAACACCCCATGCCCCGCAAGCGCTTTTTTCACGAATTTTCGCCCGCCTTCCAACGCCCCTGCGACGCCCCTGCGACGGTCGGTCCAGTGCGTACGAATCACCCCCGATTGCCGGGCGACGGCGGCTGGGTTATACAGTCCCCTTGCTGTTTTTGGAGAGTCAGTACCGTGGCCGAAGCCCCCTTCAACAAGCATTTCCCGGTGTCCTGGGAAGAGCTCCACCGCAACGCCAAGGCGCTGGCCTGGCGCCTGATCGACCGTGGCCCGTGGAAGGGCATCATCGCGATCACGCGCGGCGGCATGGTTCCTGCGGCGATCATCGCGCGCGAGCTCGAGATCCGCATGATCGACACCGTCTGCGTCTCCAGCTACGACCACCAGCAGCAGCGCAACGCGACGGTGCTGAAGGGTGTCGAGGGCGCCAATGCCGGCGACGGCGAGGGCTGGCTGATCATCGACGACCTGGTCGACACCGGCAAGACGGCGGAAGTCGTGCGCAAGATGCTGCCGAAGGCGCATTTCGCCACCGTCTACGCCAAGCCGGCCGGCCGGCCGCTGGTCGACACCTTCATCACCGAAGTCAGCCAGGACACCTGGATCCACTTCCCCTGGGACATCGAGCTGCAGTTCTCGCAGCCGATCGCCAAGCTGCGCAACAGCTGACGGCCAGCCACCGGCACGGTTCCCCGCGGCATGCGGGGGCCATGCCGGTGCGCCGGTCCACGCGTTCCGCGCTCATTACATAAAATTTACCGTTTGCGTCCTAAATGACGCGCGGCGGAGCGTCTGCGCCCGCCAGCGCCTTACCAACATCGCGTGGCGGCCCGCGCATGACCGACGACTCGACCGGCGATATACGCCCGGATGAACTGCACCAGGAAGAGCTGCGGCAGAAGATCGACGCGCTGGTGGCACGGCTGCCGGCAAGCCTCGTCTACAGCCTGCTGAGCGAGATCGAGGGCATGGACAGCGAGCCGACCGACCGGGTCCAGCTCGTCCGCCAATATGTCATCGAATATCTGAACCGCCAGCGCACCAACCGCGCCCGGCGCCTGTTCACCAACCTGTTCGAAGCCTTCCTGATCGACGACGACGTGCTGTACCACGCCGGTCTGTCCATCCCCGGCATGCTGCAGCGGGTCGATGTCGGTGCCCTGTGGGAGGCGCTGAGCCGCGACGCCTTCCCGCTGTTGGCGGTGGAGGCGCAGGAGACGCTGGACGAGATGGCGCGCGGCGACGTGATCGACCGCATCCTGCGCTCACCCGTCGCCATGGTGATGAAGGAGCGGATGCGCGTCGCCGCGGTGAAGCATCTGGACGCCGTGCTGGCGAACAAGAAGGCAACGGACGAATTGCTGGCCGGACTGTCGCGCAACCGGCCGCGCCGCACCCGCCTGATGTCGGGATTCCTGGAAAAGACGCCGGCCATCGACATCGGCACGCTGCGGCTGATGCATCTGGTTCTGGCCAATGCCGAAGGACCGGTGAAGCCTGTCGCCGAGCGGCTGGAGGAGTTTCCGGCCTCCTGCGGCAGCGAGGCGGAGGCGAACCGGTTGGCCGACCTGCTGCAGGACGCGACGGAGCAGCTGCGCGACCGTTGCGGCGACGATCCGGCGAACCTGCTGCCGCTGTCGGTCCTGACGGTGAAGCGCAATTATCCGGTCGCGGCGCTCTACATCCGGCAGAGCGGCGTCGATCCCGGCCCGCGGCGACGCCATGACCGCGGCGCTGACCGGCCATTTCGTCGGCGTCACCCGCGCGCTGACCGCGGCGCTGACCGTCATCCTCAAGCTGAACGACCGGGTTCCCGGCTCCGCCATCCGGCCCAGCGCCAAGGAGAAGGCGCGGCTGGAGGCACTGGTGCAGCGTCTGGACCAGCTGGTCCACGCCGCCATTTCCGCCGGGCTGATGGAGGATCGGCGCAGCGAGCCGGCTTTCCGCAATGCCTGGACCCAGGCGGCCAAGATCATCGGAGCGCGGGTGGCCGCGGTGGCGATGGAACGCTCCGCCCAGGCCGCCGCCGCCCGGCGCCAGCCGGTCATCGACCATGGCGACGTGGTGTGGCTCGCCCGGCTGCTGTGGCGCTGGCAGGCGATGTCGCGCGACTTCGGGTTCGAGACCTACGATCTGGTGAAATGGCGCGAAAACCTGCTGGAGGAGCTGCGCGCCAACGTCGAGAAGGCGATGAAGTTCGAGGATGCCGACCCGCTCGACGAACGGATGGAGCATCTCCTGCGGATCAACGCCATCGCCGGCGTGTTCGGCCAGCGCGTCAGCGCCTGGATCCCCACATTCAGCCACAACATGACCCGCCTGCTGTCGCACCGGCTGGAACGCGGCGGGGAGTTGGGCGCGGAAGAGCAGGCGATCATCGACGACCTCGTCGCCACGGCGCGCACCGAGGTGGGCAAGTCGCGCTATTGGAAAAGCAACGAGCTGATGGACCTGATCGAGCTGTCGGAACGGACGCGGCCGGTGGGGTGAGATGTTGCCGCTCCTTGCGGCGTTACCCCCTCACATCACCCCCGACGACCGATGCCGCGGGTCGAGCCAGTCGCGCAGGCCATCCCCCAGCATCGTCAACCCCATCACGCAGAGCGCAATGGCGACACCGGGAAACACCGCCTGCAATGGCGCGGTGAACAGGTAGGTCTGGGCGTCGCCCAGCATCTTGCCCCAGCTGGGGCTGGGCGGCTGGATGCCGAGACCGAGATAGCTCAGCGCCGCCTCGTTGACGATGGCGACGGCAAACAGGACCGTGGCCTGGACCACGATGATCCCGGCGATGTTGGGCAGCACATGCACCAGCGTCACCGACAGCGGTCCCCGCCCCAGCGCCAGCGCCGCACCCACGAAGGGCCGCGGCCACACCGCCAGCGCCGCGCCGCGGGTGACGCGGGCCAGCACCGCGGCGTTGAACAGGGCCAGCGCCACCACGACGTTGATGGCTCCGGCGCCCAGTGCCGCCGTCAGCAGGATCGCCGTCAGTACGGCGGGAAAGGCGAAGACCAGATCGCCCAGCCGCGCCACCACCTCGTCCCCCCAGCGCCCCAACCCGGCGGCCAGCAACCCGAGCGGCACCCCGCCCAGCAGCCCCAGCCCGACCGCCGCCGCCCCCACCGCCAGCGAGTTGCGGGCGCCGACCATGATCATCGACAGCACGTCGCGCCCGAAATGGTCGGTGCCCAGCCAATGGGCAGCGCTCGGCGGCTTCAGCCGGGCGATCACGCGCACCTGCTCCGCCGGGTAGGGCGTCCACAGCAGAGACAGCAGCGCCATGGCGACAAGCAGCAGGGTCAGGACGGCGCCGAGATGGAGGGAGAGGGGAAGCTGCCGCCTCACGACGACACCCCTTTCGGCCGCGGGTCGGCCAGCGCACAGGCGATGTCGACGAGCGCGCTCACCACCACCACGAACAGCGCCAGCAGCACGACCACGCCCTGCACGACGATCAGGTCGCGCTGGCCGATGGCCTGATAGAGCAGCCGGCCCAGCCCCGGCAGGGTGAAGACATTCTCCACCACCACCGCGCCGGCCAAGAGGAATGAAATCTGCAGCCCCAGCACCGTCGCCACCGGAATCAGCGCGTTGGGCAGGGCATGGCGCAGCAGGACGGCGGTGCGGCCCACCCCCTTGGCGCGGGCGGTGCGGACATGGTCCTCGCCCAGCGTGTCGAGCACGGCGGTGCGGGTGACGCGGGCGAGGATCGCAGCCTCCGGCACCGCCAGCGCCAAGGCCGGCAGCACCAGCGCATGCAGCGCCGGACCGATGCCGCCGCCCCACCCCGGAAATCCGCCGGCCGGGAACCAGTGCAGGGTCAGCGAGAACAGCAGGATCAGCAGGATGGCAATCCAGAAGCTGGGCATCGACACGCCCAGTTGAGCGAAGCCCAGCACCGCCCCAGTCCCCGCCCCTGCCCCGCCGCGCCGCGGCATAGAGGCCGAGCGGCAGGGCCAGCACCGTGCTGATCGCCAGTGACAATAGGGCCAGCGGCAGGGTCACCGTCAGCCGTTCCGCCACCAGCTCCGCCACCGGGCGGGCATAGGTCAGGCTGACGCCGAGATCGCCGCGCGCCAGCCCGGCGGCCCAGTCGAGGTAGCGGGTAAGGATCGGCCGGTCGAGACCCATCTGGCTGCGCAACGCCGCCAGCGTGTCGGGCTGGGCATTGACGCCCAGCATCAACAGCGCCGGGTCGCCGGGAACCAGCTGCAGCACGGTGAAGACCACGATGGTGGCCAGCCAGACGGTGACGATCAGGCTGACCAGCCGTCGCAGCAGGAAAGCGAGCACGCGGGGGCTATCCTTACTTGCTCGACGCTATTTCCAGGCGGCGTTGGTGACGTCGTTGGCCTGGACCGGGCGGTTGACCCACATGCCGGTCAGGCCGGCCTTCTGCACCGTCACCGACGGCAGCATGAAGAGGAAGCCGTTGACCGCATCCTCCGCCAGAATCTTCTGCTGCTCGCCGTAGAGCGCGTTGCGCTTGGCCGGATCCTGGCTGCGGTTCAGCTCCTCGTTCAGGGCGTTGAAGCGCTCGCTCTTGTAGTTGAAGTAGTAGTCGGGCCGGGCGTAGATGTCGATGTCCAGCGGCTCGGTATGGGCGATCATGGTCAGGTCGTAATCCTTGCCCTTGAACGTCTTTTCCAGCCAGGCCGCCCATTCCACCGGCTCGATCTTCGCGCGGATGCCGACCTCGGCCAGCATGGCGGCGACCAGCTCGCCGCCGCGGCGTGTATAGGGCGGCGGCGGCAGGCGCAGGGTGGTGTCGAAGCCGTTCGGGTAGCCGGCCTCGGCCAGCAGCGCCTTAGCCTTGGCCGGGTCGTAGGGATACATGCCGGTCAGGTCGACATAGCCCTCGCGGTGCGGCGGGAAATGGCTGCCGATCGCGGCGCCGTTGCCGTACAGCACGCCTTCGATCAGCGTCTTGCGGTCGATGGCATGGGCCATGGCGCGGCGGACGCGGACATCGTCGAAGGGCTTGCGCGCGTTGTTGGTGGACAGGACCGTCTCGCCCTCCGTCGAGCCGACCGTCACCGTGAATTTCGGGTCGTTGCGGAACTCCGGCAGCGCCTCGTAGGTGCTGAACAGGGTGAAGGCGTCGATGTCGCCGGCCTTCAGCGCCGCCACCTGGGCAGCGGGGTCGCTGACGAAGCGGAAGGTCACGCGGTCGAGCTTGGGCTTCACCCCGTCATAGTCGGGGTTGCGGACCAGCACGACGCGGTCGCCGGCGACCCAGCGGTCGAACTTGAAGGGGCCGGTGCCGACGGGCTTCTGCTTGTTGGTCGGCGCCGATTCCGGGGCGACGATGGCGGCGTCTCCGCTCGCCATGTGGAACAGGAACAGGCCGTCGGGGCGCGACAGGGTGACGACCACCGTCTGCGGGTCCGGCGTCTCCACCTGGGCGATCGGGGCGAAATAGGACTTCTGCGCGTTCACCGAGTCCCCGGCGCGGGCACGGTCCAGGGTGAACTTCACGTCGGCGGAATCGGCGGCGGTGCCGTCGTGGAACTTGGCATTCGGGCGCAGAGCGAAGCGGTAGGTCAGCCCGTCTTCCGAGACGGTCCAGCGCTCCGCCAGGCCGGGAACCAGCTTGCCCTCGCCATCGACGCGCAGCAACGGTTCGAACAGGTTGGCGTAGGTGACTTCCTTGATGGCGCCCGCCGCCCCGGCGGTCGGATCGAGGTGCGGCGGCTCCAGCGCCATGCCGACGACGAGGTCGGTGCGCGGCTGGGCCAGGGCCGCTTGGGACGCGGCGGCCAGCGCCAGTCCGGCGATGGCGGCCAGGGTAAAGCGCTGCTTGGCGGTCGACATGATGGCAAACTCCCCCGTCTCGTCGCTGCCGACGTTTTCGTTGCCGCGATGATGCGGTGCGGCGCGGGAGAGCGCAAGCGGAGGCCCACCCGCTTTCCGTTAGGCCCGCGGATGGGGCGCCTTAGGATCAGGCCGCGCCGGGCACGCCCTTGGACGTGGAATATTCAAAATGCAGCGCCTCGCCCGGGTAGACCAGCGGGCGGATGGAATGGGCGGCCTGGGCCGCCTCGGCGAAGCCGCAGAGGATCAGCTTCAGCTTGCCCGGATATGTGGCGATGTCGCCGATGGCGAAGACGCCCGGCACATTGGTGGCGCAACCGGGCTGGGCAACCGCGATGTGGCTGCGCTCCAGGTCCAGGCCCCAGTCGGCGATGGGGCCGAGATTCATCGACAGGCCGAAGAAGGCGAGCATCGCATCGGCCGGCAGCGCCTTTTCCTCGCCGTCCAGCGTGGCGACGCGCACGGCGGTCAGCTGACCGTTCTCGCCTTCCAGGCCGGAGAGCTGGTAGGGCACCACCATCTCGATCCGTCCCTCGCGCACCAGCGCCTCCATGCGGGCGACGCTTTCCGGCGCGGCGCGGAACTTCGGCCGACGGTGGACGACATAGACGCGCTCGGCGATGTCCGCCAGAGAGATGGCCCAGTCGACGGCGCTGTCGCCGCCGCCGGCGATCACCACCTTCTTGCCGGCGAAGTCCTGGCGGCGGCGAACCATGTAGAAGACCGACTTGCCCTCATAGGCCTCCAGCCCGTCGAGCGGCGGGCGGTTGGGGCCGAAGGCACCGCTGCCGGCGGCGATGATCACCGCCTGGGTGTCGATCTTCGTGCCGATGCTGGTCTCCACCAGCCAACGCCCGCTGTCCTGGCGGGTCAGCTTTTCCACCTGCTGGCCCAAGTGATAGGTGGGCGCGAAGGGAGCGGCCTGTTCCGCCAGCCGGTCGATCAGGTCGGCCGCCTCGATGGAGGGGTGGGCGGGGATGTCGTAGATCGGCTTTTCCGGGTAGAGCGCCGTGCACTGGCCGCCGACCATGTCCAGCGCGTCCACCACATGGCAGCGCATCTTCAGCATGCCGCATTCGAACACGGCGAACAGGCCGACGGGGCCGGCGCCGACGATGACGACATCGGTGGTGAGGACGTCGTGACTGGATGCGGTCTGCGACATGAAAGCCAATTCCTTGGAACGGGGTGCCGGGTGGAGGATGCCGGGTGAAGGATGCCGGGTGAAGGATGAAGGTGCGCGAATGGCCCTTCCATTGTCCGCATTTCCCGGCCGGGTCAACCCCCAGCAAGGGGAAAGCGGTGCTGTGTCGCGCATGGGGCCGGATGTCGGGCCGATGCGGCGGCACGGGTTTCACAATTTCGCATAAATTCGCTTAAATTTGTCGATTGCGCACCGGGGAGTGCAAGGCGGACAGTAGGAGCGTAAGGCGGATGGCCGGGCTGGGCAGCCCGGAGGCCGGTCCGGATGCCAGTCGGGTGGAGGCCCGGAATGAAGGAACTTCGCTGTCTGGTCTTCACCGACCAGGAGGTTGTGCGGGCCGTGCTCGACCGCCGGCGCCGGGTGAAGGATCCGTTGCCGGTCGGCACCGTGTCCAGGATCGTCTACCACCGCAACGAGGGGCCGGAGCAGGAGGGCATCGAAACCCGACTGTCCATCACAGACGATGACGGCGCGGTGACCGAGCTGGTGCTGGCCGATACCGAAGTGACGGCGGCGCTGGTCGGCTATTGCATGGGCCGGCGCATCCCCCTGCCGGTGGCGTCCGACAAGATGCTCCACCTGATCAACGGCGCGCTGACGCTGATGATCACCATGAACTTCAACAAGGCGCCGCGGCTGGTGGTGGCCGGTGCGGCGGAGGGAGCCGGAGCGGGAGCGGGAGACCGGCTGTCGCCGAAGCGGCGGGTCGGCCGGTAAGCCTGCCGCTGCCCCACCCATCTTTACGGCTTGCGGGGGGCGGCGGCTTCGCACAGTATCCGCGCCATGTCGGACATCTCCCCCTACACCCTCGCCGTACCGCTGCCGGACGAGGCCGCCACCGCGGCGCTGGGCCGCCGGCTGGGCGTCCTCCTGCGGCCGGGCGACCTCGTGGCGCTGCGCGGCGATCTCGGCGCCGGCAAGTCGGCGCTGTCGCGGGCACTGATCCGCAGCGTCACCCATGAGGACGCCGAGGTGCCGTCCCCCACCTTCACGCTGGTGCAGACCTACGACACCGCCATCGGCCCGGTCTGGCATTTCGACCTCTACCGTTTGTCGGGACCGGACGAGGTGTATGAACTGGGCTGGGACGATGCGCGGGCGGAAGCCGTGGCGCTGGTGGAGTGGCCGGACCGGCTGGGCCCGCTGCTGCCGCCCGACCGGGTCGAGGTGACGATGGAACATGACGGCCCCGACGCCCGCCGCGCCACTCTGACCGGCCATGGCGCGCTGGCGGCGCGGGTGGCCGCCGCCGACTGGACGCTGTGATGGCTGCTGTCTCTTCTGCGCGGGAAGCGGAGATCGCCGCCTTCCTGGCCGCCAACGGCCTGTCCGATGCCGTGCGCGAACCGCTGGCCGGCGATGCCTCCGCCCGCCGCTACGAACGCCTTCGCAAGGCCGATGGCGAAACCCTGATCCTGGTGGACACGCCCACCCCGGCCGACGACCTCGCCCCCTTCATCGCCATCGGCGCCGAACTGACGGCCATCGGGCTGTCGGTTCCCGCCGTGATCGCATCGGATGTGGAACGAGGATTAGCGATACAGGATGATTTCGGAAGCGAAACATTCTCCCGCCTGCTGGCCGACGGTGCCGATCCACAGCATCTCTACGAGTTGGCGACCGACGCGCTGATCGTCCTCCATCGCGACTGGCCGGAGGGGGCGGCGGAGCGCCTCGCCCTGCCCGTCTACGATCCGGCGCTGTTCATCACGCAGACCCGGCTGTTCATCGACGCCTATGTGCCGGTGGTACTGGGGCGCTCCTTGAGCACACAGGATCGTTCCGACTTCGATACGGCTTGGCGGACGGTGCTGGAGCCGGTCTGCGCCGGTGCGCCGTCGCTTCTGCTGCGCGACTACCATGTCGACAACCTGATGCGGTTGCCGCGGCCGGGAGTGAATGCTGCCGGTCTGATCGATTTCCAGAGCGCGGGCTGGGGGCCGCGGGCCTACGACCTCGTCTCGCTGCTGGAGGATGCGCGGCGCGACGTGGCGCCCGATCTGGCCGAGGCGATGGTCGTGCGCTACCTCGCCGCGTTCCCCGACACCGATGCCGCCGCCTTCCGTCGCGCCATGGCGGTTCTGGGGGCGGCACGCCACACGCGGATCGTCGCCATCTTCGTCCGTCTGGCGCTGAGCCAGGGGCGGCGGTCCTACCTTGTCCATCTGCCGCGGGTCTGGCGCCTGCTGGAGACTCAGCTGGCGAAGCCGGAGCTTGGGCCGGTCGCCGCCTGGTTCGACCGCCATCTGCAGCCCGAGGCTCGCGCCGCCTTCGTCGTTCCGGAGACGATCTGAGATGACCGTGACCATTCCCGACACCGCTATGGTGCTGGCCGCCGGCCAGGGCCTGCGGATGCGCCCGCTGACCAACCACATGCCAAAGCCCCTGATCCCGGTGCTCGGCAAGCCGATGCTGGACCATGCGCTCGACCGGCTGGCCGCCGCCGGCGTCGGCCGGGCAGTGGTCAACAGCCACTATCTGGGCACGATGATCGGGGAGCATTTGAAGGACCGGGCGGCTCCGGCCATCACCCTGTCGCCGGAGGATACACTGCTGGAGACCGGCGGCGGGGTGAAGAAGGCGCTGCCCCATCTGGGCACGGCGCCGGTCTATACGGTGAATGCCGACATCTTCTGGCTGGACGGCCCGGTGCCGGCTTTGCGCCGCCTGGCATCCCATTGGAACCCGGCGGAGATGGATGCGCTGCTGCTGCTGATGGCGACGACCAAGTCGGTCGGCTTTGAAGGCTTGGGCGACTATCACATGGACCCGCTGGGCCGCCTGACCCGCCGGGCCGAGCGCGAACTGGCGCCCTTCGTCTATGCCGGGGTGCAGATCGTGAAGCCGGAGCTGTTCGCGGCGGACACGCCGGACGGCGCCTTTTCCACCAACCTGATCTGGGACCGCGCGCAGGAGGCTGGGCGGCTGTTCGGCCTTGCCCATGACGGGCTGTGGTTCCACATCGGCACGCCCGCCGGGCTGAAGGAAGCCGAGGACCTGCTGGCCATCGGCGGCGTGCGGGCGGTGGCGCATTGAGGGCGTGGATTAAGGTACTATCGATGGGGAGTTTTGCCCCCACCTTAATCCTCCCCCGCTGGACGGGGGAGGAGACTGCCGCCGCCCTCCCAAACAAGCACCTGCCCCCTCCCCCGCCCAGCTCTCGCACAAAGCTTCGCTTTGTGCTGACGCGGCAGGCGGACCATAGGTCCGCTGAGAGCGGGGGAGGGTTGGGGTGGGGGCAAGCGGCTCGCTCATTGGAACTGATCGCATGCCGATGACCCACCCCAAAGTCTACAGCATCCCCGCGGTGCGCCCTTCGTCGACATGCTGGCGGCGGGGATCATGGAGCGGGTCGGCGGCGATCCGATGGCGCTGGCCGGGGTCACGGTGTTGCTGCCGACTCGGCGCGCCTGCCGGGCGCTGCAGGCGGCCTTCCTGCGCCGCTCCGGCGGGCTGCCGACGCTGCTGCCACGGATGGCGCCGCTGGGCGAACTCGACGCCGGCGACCTCAGCCTGACTGAGGAGGAGTTGCCCGACGTCCCGCTCGACCTGCCGGAAGCGATCTCGCCGCTGAACCGGCAGATGACGCTGGCGCGGCTGATCCTGGGGGCGGAGGGGCTGTCGGCGACGACGGCGCAGGCGGTGCGGCTGGGTGCCGATCTGGGACGGCTGATCGACGCGGTGTGGACCGAGCGCGCCGGCTTCGAAAAGCTGGAGTCGCTGGTGCCGGAGGATTATGCCGAGCACTGGCAGGTCACGCTCAAATTCCTGCGCATCATCACCGAGGTGTGGCCCGCCATCCTCGAGTCGACCGGAGAAGCCGACCCGGCCAAGCGCCGCAATCTGGCACTGGAGACGCAGGCAGCACTCTGGCAGGCCGCGCCGCCGCCGGGCATGGTGATCGCCGCCGGCTCCACCGGCTCCATCGCCGCGACGACGGAACTGCTGGCGGTCATCGCCCGGCTTCCGCAGGGGGCGGTGGTGCTGCCCGGCCTCGACACCGGCGCCGACGACACCATCTGGGACGCCATCGCCGGCGATGAGTCCCACCCGCAGCACGGCCTGTCACAACTGATCCATCTGCTGGGCGTCGAACGGGCCGAGGTGCAGCCCTGGACCGACGCGACCGAGCCGCGCGGCGCCCGCGCCCGGCTGATCGCCGAGGCGATGCGACCGGCGGCGACCACCGAAGGCTGGCGCGAGTTGTCGGGCGTGGATGCCTCCGCGCTGGACGGGTTGACCCGCATCGACGCCGCCACATCGGAGGAAGAGGCGCAGGTCATCGCGCTGCTGATGCGCCATGCGCTGGAGACTCCGAGCAAGAGGGCGGCGTTGGTCACCCCCGACCGCAACCTTGGGCGCCGGGTCGCCATGGCGCTGGCACGCTGGGGCATCCTGGTGAACGACTCGGGCGGCCAGCCGCTCGCCCACACCGCGGTCGGCACCTATCTGCGCCTGACGGCGGAGCTGGTGGCCAGCCGCGTCCATCCGCTGGCCCTATTGGCACTGGCCAAGCACCCGATGGCGGCCGGCGGCCGCGACTCGGCGGATTTTCGCGCCGCCGCCCGCGCGCTGGAGCGTGTGGTGCTGCGCGGCCCCCGCCCGGCCGAGGGGTTCGACGGCGTGCTGGCGGCGCTGGAACAGGCCGACCGCTTCGACCATGAGGAGCAGCAGGAGTTCCTGCGCACATGGCTGGTCGACATCGGCCAGCGCGCCGCCCCTTCCTGGAGGCGCTGACCACCGAGACGCCGCTGGCCGACCTCGTCCGCGCCCATGTCGCCTTCTGCGAATCGCTGGCCGCCGACGACGCGCTGACCGGTGCGGAGCGGCTGTGGCGCCAGGACGACGGCGAGGAGGCCGCACGCTTCGTGCACGATCTGCTCGACGCGGCGGAGGGCTTCCCGGCGATCCCGGCCAAGGATTACCCGGCGCTGCTCGACGCGCTAATGAGCGCGCGGGCGGTGCGCCCCCGCTATGGCCTGCACCCGCGGCTGTCTATTCTGGGTCCGATGGAGGCGCGTCTCCAGCATCCCGACCTGACCATCCTGGGCGGGCTGAACGAGGGGACATGGCCGCCGGCCGCCTCCGCCGATCCCTGGATGTCGCGGCCGATGCGGCGCGATTTCGGCCTGCCCAGCCCGGAACGGCTGGTCGGCATGTCGGCCCACGACTTCGCCCACGCCTGCGGCGCGCCGGAGGTGGTGCTGACCCGCGCGGCAAGGGTGGAGGGAACGCCGACCGTGCCGTCGCGCTGGCTGCTGCGGCTGGAAACCGTGCTGAAGGCGCTGGATCTGGACGGCGTGATCGAGGAGCGCGGGGCCTGCTGGCTCGGCTGGGCGCGCGGGCTGGACGAGCCCGACCGGGTGCAGCCGGTGGCGGCGCCCGAACCGCGCCCGCCGCTGACCGCCCGGCCGCGCAAGCTGTCGGTGACCGAGGTGGAGACCTGGATGCGCGACCCCTACGCCATCTATGCCCGCCACGCCCTGCGGCTGCGGGCGCTCGACCCCATCGCCGCCGATCCCGGCGCGTCGGACCGCGGCCAGATCATCCACGATACGCTCGACGCCTTCGTGCGCGAGCATCCCGGCCCGCTGCCGCATGACGCGCTCGACCGGCTGATCGCGCTCGGGCGGGACCGGTTCGGACCGCTGCTGCGCAGCCACCCCGACGTCTGGGCCTTCTGGTGGCCGCGTTTCGAGCGGGTGGCCGGCTGGTTCGTCGATCTGGAGCGCGACCGCCGCCCCCGCATCCGCCCGCTGGCGACCGAGGTGCCGGGCCGGCTGGAGCTCTCCGGCCCCGGCGGCCCCTTCACCCTGACCGCCAAGGCCGACCGCATCGACCGTGGTCCCGACGGGTTGGTGGTGATCGATTACAAGACCGGCACCCCGCCGAGCACGCGCGAGATCGAGCTTGGCTTCGCCCCGCAGCTGCCGCTGGAGGCCGCCATTGCCGCGGCCGGCGGCTTCAGCGGGGTGGATAAGGGCGACGTGGCCGAACTGACCTTCTGGCGCCTGTCCGGCGGCGACCCGGCCGGCGAGGAAAAGCCGGTGAAGGGCGATCCGGCGGCATTGGGCGAGTTGGCACGGGCCGGGCTGGAGGCGCTGATCGCGCGGTTCGACGACCCGAACACCCCCTACCGTTCCCGCCCGCGCCCGGCGATGGCGCCGCGGTATACAGACTACGCTCATTTGGCCCGAGTCCAGGAATGGTCGTCTGGTGGCGGGGAGGCCGTGGATTAACCGTCACTTTTATGCTAATAGGTTATTCTGCATCAATGACTTTTTATATGGATGTATGGCGATGGAGTCCTTAAAGCACAAGTTGTTTGACATTTTTGAACTCGAACAGGAAAAGGGCGCGGAGAAAGCACCAATACCGAGTGCAAACACCTTGGGCGGCTGGAAGATAGAAAACAACAGCCCCCCCTTTGATGAGGATAAAGCTCTCCGGTATCTGGAAAGAACTGAGAAAATCTTTGAACGCCGCCTAGGAAATTTCATTGATTCCATAAGCAAGAAATAAGGCAAACTCAAAGTAAATCACCTATTAATTACAGGGTAGCTATATGTCTTTCCGCGAAATTGAAGATGGTTTTAACCTTAATAGGCCATTATTTGATAGAAAGTTTCTTCAAAGGAAGAACTTTTTGGTTAAAGTTGGAGAGAGTACAGCAAGGATATTTTCTCGAGTCATTTTCAGAAAACACGGATTGGAAAATTCTATTTCCTTTAACTCAAATAGTCAGTTCATAGATCATATTGTCTGTGAATACTTTAGCCGAGTAGAAAAATTTAGGGATGAAAATAACTTTTCCGAAGATCATCTAATAAATTTTTCGAAAATAGCCGCGATCATGACAACAGTATTGCTTGATCTGGATCCAATAACCCTTTTCCGAATGGAACCTGAACTTCAGGAGTCTGCTTATGCAAAGCTATTGGTTCCGTATTTTTCTTATCAAGTTGTGGCTACAATCTTACAGTTAAATGTAGAAAAAATAGAAGCAATGGAAGAAAGAGATCTTCTGTATTGCTTCTATCATTATGCTGATAGGAAACCGAGCTTGGAATGGATTATATTGATGCTCAGGATGCTACAAAAGGCATACAGCGAGGATCTTCCAACACACTATGATAAGTTATGATAAGTAGCGTTGGAAATACCGCTCTGAATTCTTCCTTCCTGCCGCTCGATCCCAACGTGGCGCAGCGGCGGGCGTCCGATCCGACCGCGTCGGTGTGGGTCGGCGCCTCGGCCGGGTCGGGCAAGACCAAGGTGCTGACCGACCGGGTGCTGCGGCTGATGCTGTCCGGCACGCCGCCGGCGCGCATCCTGTGCCTGACCTTCACCAAGGCCGCCGCGGCGGAGATGGCGATCCGCATCAACCGGACGCTCGGCCTGTGGGCCACCCTGCCCGACGAGGCGCTGGAGGACCGGCTGGCCGACCTCTGCGGCGAGCGGCCGTCGATGGAAGCGCGGCTGAATGCCCGGCGCCTGTTCGCCCAGGTGGTGGACTGTCCCGGCGGCATGAAGATCCAGACCATCCACGCATTCTGCCAGTCGCTGCTGCGCCGCTTCCCGCTGGAGGCGGAACTCGCGCCGCATTTCGACGTGATGGACGACCGCACCGCCGACGGGCTGCTGACCGAGGCGCGCGATGCCGTGCTGCATGCCGGACGGACCGAGCCGGACAGCCCGCTCGGCCGCGCCATGGGCTGGCTGACCGGCGACCTGAACGCCGAGGACTTCGCGGACCTGCTGGCGGAGCTGGCCAGCCAGCGTGGGCAGGTGGAGAAGCTGTTCAAGAAGTTCAAAGGCCTGGACGGGCTGATCGACGCCATCCACGACCGGCTGGGGGTGCCGCCGGGCGTGACCGAGGAATCGATCCTGACCCACGCCTGCCACGACCACCAGTGCGACCCGCCGGCCCTGCGCGAGGCCTGCCAAGCCTTGTCGGGCGGCAGCGTCGGCGACCAGGAGCGCGGCATCGCAATCCAGCATTGGCTGGACGCCGCCGACCGCCGGGTCCGCGCTTTCGAGGCCTACAAGCGGCTGTTCCTGACCGCGGAGGGCAGCCCGCGCAAGACGCTGATCACCAAGAAGCCGGCCACCGCCTACCCGCAGGCTCTGCTGTCCCTGCAGAAGGAGGCGGAGCGGCTGGTGGAGATATCGGAGCGGGTGAAGGCCGCCGGTGTGGCCGCATCGACCACCGCCCTGCTGACACTGGCACAGGCGATGCTGGAGGCCTACCGCGAGCGCAAGGCGGCGCGCGCGCTGCTGGATTACGACGACCTGATCCTGGCGGCCAACCGGCTGCTAAGCGGCGACGAGGACAAGGCGCCGCGTGTGCCCTGGGTGCTGTACAAGCTGGACGGCGGCCTGGACCATATCCTGATCGACGAGGCGCAGGACACCAACCCCGACCAGTGGGCCATCGTCGCCTCGCTGGCCGGCGAGTTCTTCGCAGAGCTGGAGGCTGCGGCCCCTGACGGCAAGATTCGCACCGTCTTCGCGGTGGGCGACGAGAAGCAGTCGATCTTCAGCTTCCAGCGTGCCGATCCCGCCGAATTCGCCCGCATGCGCCGCCATTTCCAGGACAAGGCGGAGTCGGCCGAACGGCTGTGGGCCGGGGTGGACCTCGACATCTCCTTCCGCTCGACATCGGCGGTGCTGGAGACGGTGGACGCCGTCTTCGCCATCGACCGAGCCCGGGACGGTGTCGCGTCCGACGCCAGCCCGACCATCCGCCACCGCGCCTTCCGCCGCGGGCAGGCCGGGCTGGTCGAGCTGTGGCCGCCGGTAAAGCCGGCCGAAGCCGTCGAGACGCCGGCCTGGGCGCCGCCGGTGGCGCGCGAGTCCGCCGACTCGCCATCGGCCCGCCTCGCCTCGGTCATCGCAGCGACGGTGCATCGCTGGATCGACAGTGGCGAGAGGCTGGAGGCCAAGGGCCGTCCGGTGCAGCCCGGCGACGTGATGGTGCTGGTCCGCCGCCGCACCGCCTTCGTCACCGAACTGGTCCGCGCGCTGAAGGACCGCGGCGTGCCGGTGGCCGGCGTCGACCGCATGGTGCTGACCGAGCAGCTCGCCGTCATGGATCTGGTGGCGCTGTCCGACTTCCTGCTGCTGCCCGACGACGATCTGACCCTCGCCACCGTGCTGAAAGGCCCGCTGATCGGGCTGACCGAGGAGGCGCTGTTCCGCGTCGCCCATGGCCGGCGCGGCACGCTGTGGCGCTCCCTGGTGGCGCTGGCGGAGACGGAGCCGGAGTTCCGCCCGGCCCGGCGCTATCTGGGCGACCTGCTGGCGCGCACCGACTTTTCCGCGCCTTACGAGCTGTTCGCCGGGCTGCTGAACCGGCCCTGCCCGGCCGACGCACGGTCGGGGCGGCGCGCGATCCTGAAGCGGCTCGGCCCCGACGCCCAGGACCCGCTGGAGGAATTCCTGGCCGTCTGTCTGGCTTTCGAGAAGACCGAACCGCCGTCGCTGCAGAATTTCCTCGCCTGGCTGGCGGCCAGCGATGCGGAGATCAAGCGCGAGCTGGAACAGGGCGGCGGCACCGTGCGGATCATGACGGTCCACGGCTCCAAGGGGTTGCAGGCGCCGATCGTCTTCCTGCCCGACACGCTGGGCAGCCCGACGCAGAGCCCGCCGATCCTGTGGCCGGACGAGGACTGCCCGGTGCCGCTCTTCGCCGCCCGGCGGTCCCAGGAGGACGCGCTGTGCGCCGAGGCGCGGGCTCGGGCCAACCGGCGGCGCGACCAGGAATATCGCCGGCTGCTGTATGTCGCGCTGACGCGGGCGGAGGACCGCCTGTACATCTGCGGCCACCAGGGCAAGCGCGAGCCGTCCGACGATTGCTGGTACCGGCTGGTGGAAGAGGCGATGCGCGAGAACGGCGTGCCGCATGACTTCGACTTCACCGGCCTGTGCCCCGACGGCTGGGCCGGCGAGGGCTGGCGGCTGGTCGGCGCCCAGACCGCAGTGGTGCCGCGCCATGTCGAAACGGAAGAGAGTGCGTCCGCCGAGCCGCCGCCGCCCTGGATCGCCGAGCCGGCCCCGGGCGAGCCGGAGCCGTCGCGCCCGCTAACCCCGTCGCGGCCGGATGGCGAGGAACCGGCGGTGCGCTCCCCGCTCGGCAACGATGACGGCCAGCGCTTCCGCCGCGGCCTGCTGGTGCACCGGCTGCTGCAGACGCTGCCCAATCTGGCCGAGGAGGCACGCGAGGCCGCCTGCCGCCGCTTCCTCGCCCGGCCGGCGCACAAGCTGACGCCGGACCAGCAGGACGCCATCGCGCGCGAGACGCTGGCGGTGCTGAGCCATGCGGAGTTCGCGCATCTGTTCGGCCCCGGCTCGCGGCGGAGGTGCCGCTGGTCGGCGTGGTGGCGCTGGGCGACGGCAGCCGGGCGCTGGCCGGCCGCATCGACCGGCTGGCGCTGACCGGGGATACGGTGTGGATCGTCGACTACAAGACCAACCGGCCGCCGCCGCGGGATCTGGAAGACGTGCCAATGGTTTACCGTAGGCAGATGGCCGCCTACCGCGAGGCGTTGCGGGCGGTCTATCCGGGACGGCGGGTGCGTTGCGTGCTGCTGTGGACCGACGGCCCCTACACCATGGAACTGCCCCCCTCGGTGCTGGACACAGCAGCGGCGGGTCTGGCCCCGCGGGCGGGGTGAGAGGTGGCCGGCCGCTCCCCCGAAAGATGGGGTGACTTGACCGGCCGGGCGCCTCCGCCCTACATTTTGCTCAATTCCACTGACGGGGCGATGGCCGCCGGCCTTCCACAACCGGTCCGCGGCGCTTCCGAATCCAGGCTAGAGGTCACATGAGCACCACCATCAAGGTTACCGACGACAGCTTCGAGCAGGACGTCCTGAAGGCCACCGGCCCGGTCCTGGTCGATTTCTGGGCGGAATGGTGCGGCCCCTGCAAGATGATCGCCCCGGCGCTCGACGAGCTGGCCCGCGAGTATGAAGGCAAGGTCACCGTCGCCAAGCTGAACATCGACGAGAACCCGGGCACCCCGGGCAAGTACGGCGTGCGCGGCATCCCGACGCTGATGCTGTTCAAGGACGGCAGCGTCGCCGCCACCAAGATCGGCGCCCTGCCCAAGGGTGCGCTGTTCCAGTGGGTCGACTCGGCGCTGTAATCCGTTCGGGTCCGTTCAGATAAGGAAAAGCCCCGCCCGCGGTTGCCGCGGCGGGGCTTTTTCGTTGGGGGCGTGGATGGCTTCGGGTGAAGTTAGACCCCCACCTAACCTCCCCCGCCGGGCGGGGGAGGGACTGCCGCTGCTCTGTCGGACAAGCACTCTCCCGAACAAGCGCATGCCCCCTCCCCCGCCCAGCGGGGGAGGGTTAGGGAGGGGGCATCGTCAGCCGACACCTCCCCTCACTGCGCCTTCTTCGGCGGCTCCTTCGCCTTCTCCTTACCCGCAGCCCCCGCCAACTCGGCGGTGCGGGCGAGGTTGTCGGCGGCGGCGCGGCCCCATTCGCTGTCGGGAGCGACGCGGCGGGTCAGCGACCAGTCGTCGCGCGCGGCGGGCAGGTTGCCGCCCAGCGCCTTGACGTTGCCGCGCAGCAGGATCGCCTCCGGGTCACCGGGCTTCAGCTCCAGCGCATGGTCGATGTCGGACAGCGCCTGCCGGTAGTTGGACAGCGCCTTGTGGGCGGCGGCGCGATAGAGATAGGCGTCGGCCCGCCGCGGGTCGCGGGACAGAGCCGCGTCCAGGTCAACGATGGCGTCCCAGAAGCGTTCGCCCTCGGCACGGGCGAAGGCGCGGTCGATCAACAGGTCGGTGTCGCCCGGCATCTTGTCGAGTGCCTTGCTGTAGAGCCGCTCCGCCCGGCCCTGGTCGCCGGCACGCAGCCACGCCCAGCCGGCCCGGCCGAGCAGCGAGGCGGCGGCCTTGGGATCATCCTTCCCCAGCGTCGGCACCAGCGCCTCCATCTGGGTGCCGGCCGCCTTGAAGTCGCCGGCATGGAACAGTGCCAGCGCCTCGCAGAGCTTGGCGTGGTCGCCGCCGCCCTGCTCCCGCCAGCGTTTGGCGTCGGCCTTGGCGCCGTCGGGATTCGCCTCCGCCTTGGCGGAGCAGGCCTGAAGCTCGCGGTTGCGGTCCAGGGCGGACGAGGAGCCGGATGCGGCATGCGCCGCCGGCAGGGCTGCGAACAGCCCGAGGGCCAGCGCGCCGGAAAGGTAAGGATTGCGTCGGGTCATGGTGCCTTTACACTCCGCCATCGCCGAGCAGGGCGCAAGCCCGCAAGCCGAGCCCACAAGCCACGCCCCGGCGTTACGGATTCCCCTGCCCCAACCGGAACCGCCCGCAATGACCGATCCCCGCCTGTTCGTCTTCGGCCCCGGCTACAGCGCCCGCGTCTTCGCCGACGCGCTGCGCGCCGACGGATGGCGCATCGCCGCCACCTGTCGCAGCGAGGAGAAGAAGGCGGAGCTGGAGGCCCAGGGGATCGAGGCCTTCCTGTTCGACCGCGGCCGGCCGCTGGCCGATGCCAAGGCGGCGCTGGCCGGCACCACACATCTGCTGGTCAGCATCCCGCCGGATGCCAAGGGCGACCCGGTGCTGGACCAGCATGCCCGCGATCTGGCCGACCTGCGCACGCTGGACTGGGGCGGCTACCTGTCCACCACCGGCGTCTACGGCGACACCGGCGGCGAGTGGGTGAGCGAGGCGGCATGGCTGAAGCCGACGGGCGAGCGCCAGAAGCGGCGGGTGGAGGCGGAACGCGGCTGGCTGAACCTGTACCGCCAGTACGGCGTGCCGATGCATCTGTTCCGGCTGGCGGGCATCTACGGTCCCGGCCGCAGCGCCATCGATTCCGTGCGCGACGGCACCGCCCGGCGGGTCGACAAGCCGGGTCAGGTGTTCTGCCGCATCCATGTCGACGACATCGCCACGACGCTGCGCGCGTCGATGGCGCGGCCGACGCTGGGCGCCGTCTACAATGTGGCCGACGACCTGCCGAGCCCCTCGCACGAGGTGGTGGAGTATGCCTGCCGCCTGCTGGGGGTGGAGCCGCCGCCGCTGATCCCCTTCGATCAGGCGGAGATGTCGCCGATGGCCGCCAGCTTCTACGCCGATTGCCGCCGGGTGAAGAACGACCGCATCAAGCGCCAGCTCGGCGTCACACTGGCCTACCCCGACTATCGTGCCGGGCTGGAGGCGCAGTTGGCGACCGGGCTGTGACCGGAAATCCGGGAAGAGGTAAAGCTAAGGTTACAAAGCAAATGATTGACATATACTGGTAATCATAAGATTTAGCCAAAGACACACATGGAAAAGGCAAAACTTATTTAATAATCTCGCGGGATCATAAGCGTCCGGGCGACGACTATCCCGCGAGGTGTTGGGCGCATGAACAGCACGCCGACGGTCACGACCTCCCTCCCCTCCGCCACCCCCGCGGCGGGCGCGGACGGCATGGACTCCAGCGCCTTCCGCCGCCAGATGGACGAGGTCGTCTCCCGCATCCCGATGCACGCCATCCGCTCCGTGCTCGACGCGGTGGAGGGGGCGCCCAGCCCGAACGGCGAACGGGCGCGGCATCTGCGCGACGCGCTGGTCGAGCATTTCAACCGCCTGCGACCGATGAAGGCGCGCCGCCTGTTCACCAGCCTGTTCGAACCCTTCCTGGTCGACGATCCCATCCTGTACCGCTCGCCGGAGTCGGTGCCGGCGCTGATCCAGCGGGTCGACATGGGCGGCATCTGGGCGGCGCTGGCCCGCTACGCCTTTCCCGGCCTCGCGGCGGAGGTGCAGAGCCGGCTGGACGCCATGGCGCGCGAGTCGATGCTGGACGCCGTGCTGGCCAGCCCCGACGCGATGGTGATGCGCGAACTGATGCGGAAGGAGGCGCTCGACTTCCTCTACGCCATGGCCGGCGACCGCAAGCTGACCGACCGCTTCCTGGCGATGGCGAACGACGAGGCTCTGCACGACGCCGGGCTGCGCACCCAGTATCTCGGCCGCAAGGCGCCGATCGACGGCGACCTGCTGGGCTTCGTCCGCGCCCTGCTGGAGCACAACGAGGTTCTGGTGCCGCTGACCGAGCGGATGCGCCGCGACATCGAGGAAATGCAGGGCGCCGGCGACCCGCGGTCGGCCGAGGTGGATTGCCAGTCGGCGCTGATGGTCGGCTTCGTCCGCCGGGTGCGCGATCTCGGCCTGCCCTTCCGCGACCAGTCGCAGGTGCTGGCCTGGTTCGCCCCGCTCTACGGGCTGAACGTCAAGCGCCGCTATGACGTGTTCCTGCGCCATGTGCGCGAGCATGGCGGCCCGGCAGTGCGCGAGTCGCACCCGCTGCTGCGCGCCCTGCTCTGCCATTTCCAGGCCGCCTGCACCACCATCCGCGAAGTGGTGGACGGCATGCTGGGCGACATGGAAATCCAGGACGGCGGAGTCCTCTCGGCTCCCGCCCCGACCCGCACCCTGCTGGGCGAGGCGGTGGAGCGGTTCGACCGCGCGTTGACTGCGCTGTCCGGCACCGGCTTCCTCGCCAGCCGCTCCACCGGTCCGGCGCTGCGGGCGGAGCTGGCCGCGGTCAGCCGCGACCTGACCGGCACTGTGATGCCGGCGCTGGCCGCCCGGCTGCAGGCGGCGATGACCGCCCGCCACGCCCCGGTACCCGACCAAGAGGACATCGTCTGGCTGCTGGAACTGGTGTGGCGCTGGGGCCGCACTCTCGGCAATGCCGGCTATGCCAACCCGGAGCTGAAGTCGCTGCGCCTCTATGCGGTGGAGACCGGGCGCCTCGCCTTCCTCCAGGCCATGAAGGCCGAACCGCATGAGAAGCCGGCCCACCGCATGGCCCACATGCTGCGCATACGCCGGCTGATGGCGGCGATGGGCGAGACGGTGGACGGCTGGATCAGCCCGGTCAGTCAGGGCCTGCACCGGGTGGTACACAGCTACCTGGAGGCGGGGGGCGAGATCGCCGACGACGAATGGGCGGTGATCGACGCCTTCGTCGGCAGCGTGCGCAACGAGCTGAGCCGGTCGAGGAATTGGCAGAGCGCGGATTTCGTCGACATTCTGCGGCTGCATGAGGGGAGGCGGCGGGGTGGGTCGCTTTGAGGGAAAGCTAGCCCCCCACCTATCCTCCCCCGCTCTCAGCGGACCTACGGTCCGCCTGCCGCGTCAGCACAAAGCATGGCTTTGTGCGAGAGCTGGGCGGGGGAGGGACTGCCGCTGCTCTCCCGCACAAGCACTTGCCCCCTCCCCCGCCCAGCGGGGGAAGGTTGGGGGGGGCATCGAGCGAGAACTCCCCCCTCGGCCGAAGGCCTTAACCGCAACAATTTGGTTCGACGCACCCGTCGATGTGGTATGATGCGCGCCCGCTCGGGGCGGGACGGCCGGACAACGGCCCGCAACCCCGGTGGGTCCGCAAAAAGTTCTCCCTCCGGCCGAGACGACGCCAGCATGAACATCACCATCGAACGCGCCGCCCTTCTCCGTTCCCTGGGTCACGTGCAGAGTGTGGTCGAGCGGCGGAACACCATTCCGATCCTCTCCAATGTCCTGCTGCGCGCGGGCGACGGCGAACTGTCGCTGGCCGCCACCGACATGGATTTGGAGATCGTCGAGACGGTCCCGGCGACGGTCGGGCGTCCCGGCGGCACCACCGCCCCCGCCCACACCCTGTTCGACATCGTCCGCAAGCTGCCCGACGGCAGCCAGGTGGAGTTGGACATCGGCGGCGACGGCACGATCCTGACGCTGCGGTCCGGCCGGTCGCAGTTCAAGCTGTCCTGCCTGCCGGTGGAGGATTTCCCGCAGCTGTCCAGCGGCGAGCTGAAGCACAATTTCTCGGTCGCCGCCGCCGATCTGCGCGGCTGATCGACCGCACCCGCTTCGCGATCTCCACCGAGGAGACGCGCTATTACCTGAACGGCATCTACCTGCACGCTGCCAAGAGCAAGATGGGCAGCCTGGAGACGCCGGTGCTGCGCGCCGTCGCCACCGACGGCCACCGGCTGGCGCGGGTCGAGATGCCGCTGCCGGACGGTGCCGAGGGCATCCCCGGCGTCATCATCCCGCGCAAGACCGTCACCGAGATCCGCAAGCTGGTGGACGAGGCCGCCGACCGCATCGAGCTGTCGATGTCCGACAACAAGATCCGCTTCGGCTTCGACAGCGTCGTCGTCACCTCCAAGCTGATCGACGGCACCTTCCCCGACTATGAGCGGGTGATCCCGGTCGGCAACGACAAGGTGATGGAGGTGGACGCCAAGCTGTTCGCCGCCGCCGTCGACCGCGTCGCCACCATCTCCACCGAAAAGAGCCGGGCGGTGAAGCTGTCGCTGGTCCGCGGCGCGCTCACCCTGTCCGCCACCAGCCCGGAATCCGGCAGCGCCACCGAGGAGCTGGAGGTCAATTACGCCGAGTCCCCGCTGGAAATCGGCTTCAACTCTCGCTATCTGCTGGACATCACGCAGCAGATCGAGGGCGAGGGCGCCCAGTTCACGCTGGCCGACGCCGCGTCGCCGACCATCATCCGCGACGTCGCCGACTCCACCGCGCTCTACGTCCTGATGCCGATGCGGGTGTGATGGGGCAGCGGGGATCCTCCCCGCCCCAGGCGGAACGGACCAGTTGCAGCACACGGCAGTTTCGATGAACGGCGGCACCCCGGTGCCCGCCGCCCCCCTGACGCCGGCCCTGGCCGTGCGGCGGATGACGCTGACGCGTTTCCGTGGCTATGAGTCGGCACGCCTGGAGCCCGACCGCCGGCCCGTCGCCCTGATCGGCCCGAACGGGGCCGGCAAGACCAATCTTCTGGAGGCCGTCAGCTTCCTCGCCCCCGGCCGCGGCATCCGCGGCGCCCGGCTGGCCGAGGTGGAACGGCTGGGTTCGCCCCCCGGCGCCGGCTGGGCCGTGGCGGCGATGCTCGACACCCCGATGGGCCCGGTGGAGATCGGCACCGGCCGCGAGCCGCATGACGGCAATAGAACTTCCGACCGCGACCGCCGGCTGGTCCGCATCGACGGCCACCCGGCCAAGGGCCAGACGGCGCTGGCCGACCATGTCGCCATGGTCTGGCTGACCCCGCAGATGGACCGCCTGTTCCTCGAAGGGTCGAGCGGACGGCGCCGCTTCCTCGACCGGCTGGTCTTCGGCTTCGATCCCGCCCACGCCGGGCGGCTGTCGCGCTACGAGCATGCGCTGCGCGAACGCGCCCGGCTGCTGCGCGACGGCCGCTTCGACGAGGGCTGGCTCGGCGCGCTGGAGGACCAGATGGCGACCACCGGCATTGCCGTCGCCGCGGCCCGGCGCGAGGTGGTGCAGCGGCTGCGTGCCGCCTGCGCCCGCTCGGTCGGCCCCTTCCCCGGCGCCGACCTCGCCGTCGCCGGCACGGTGGAACGCTGGCTTGACGAAGGTCCGGCGCTGGCGGCCGAGGACGCGTTGCGCGAGTGCTTGCGCACCGGCCGCCGCGCCGATGCCGATGCCGGCGGTGCCACGGTGGGACCGCACAAGAGCGACCTCGCCGTCCGCCATGCGGCCAAGGACATGCCAGCGGCGCTCTGTTCCACCGGCGAGCAGAAGGCCCTGTTGATCGCCATCGTGCTGGCCAACGCCCGGCTGCTGGCGGCCGAACGCGGGGCGGCCCCCATCCTTCTTCTGGACGAAGTGGCTGCCCATCTCGACCCCGACCGGCGCGCTGCGCTGTTCGGCGAAATCCTGGCATTGGGCGCCCAGGCCTGGATGACCGGCACCGACGAGGGGGTTTTCGACCCACTTGGGGACGATGCGCGCCGGTTCCGCATCGAAGACGCCCACATTCGCCCCGGATAGGGCTGGAAATTCGGGCCGTGACCCAAAAAAAAGGCGTGTTCACGCACGCTAAACCGCCGAATCCGCAACCGAATCTGTTATAGTCGACGCATGGCACAGGAAGCACTGAAGAACGACCTCCCGCAGTCGGAGCCCCAGCAGGCGGACTACGGGGCGGAGTCGATCACCGTTCTGCGCGGGCTCGATGCCGTGCGCAAACGCCCCGGCATGTACATCGGCGACACCGACGACGGGTCCGGCCTGCACCACATGGTGTATGAGGTGGTCGACAACGCCATCGACGAGGCGCTGGCCGGCTATTGCGACAAGGTCGAGGTTCTGCTGAACGCCGACGGATCGGTCACGGTGCGCGACAACGGCCGCGGCATCCCGACCGACATCCATTCGGAGGAAGGCGTCTCGGCGGCCGAGGTCGTGATGACCCAGCTGCATGCCGGCGGCAAGTTCAACCAGAACAGCTACAAGGTCTCCGGCGGCCTGCACGGCGTCGGCGTGTCGGTGGTGAACGCGCTCTCCGAAACGCTGGATCTCCGCATCTGGCGCGGCGGCCGCACCTGGACCATGCGCTTCCGCCACGGCGTCGCCGAGGCGCCGCTGGCCGACGTCGGCGAGGCGCCGATGGTGCCGGAGAAGGGCAAGCAGCTGTCGGGCACCGAAGTCACCTTCATGCCCTCGGCCGAAACCTTCACCAACATCGAGTTCGACTACGCCACGCTGGAACACCGGCTGCGCGAGTTGGCCTTCCTCAACTCCGGCGTCCGTCTGGTTCTGACCGACGCGCGCGGGGTGGAGCCGAAGGTGCAGGACCTGCATTACGAAGGCGGCCTGGAAGCCTTCGTGGGCTGGCTCGACCGCTCCAAGACGCCGCTGCACAAGCCGGCGATCACGCTGAAGAACGAGCGCCCGACCGAGCACGGCGGCGTGGTGACGGTGGAATGCGCGCTGCAGTGGAACGACAGCTACCACGAGACGACGCTGTGCTTCACCAACAACATCCCGCAGAAGGACGGCGGCACCCACCTCGCCGGCTTCCGCGCGGCGCTGACCCGTGCCATCAACAACTATGCGACCGAGTCCGGCATCGCCAAGAAGGAGAAGGTCAACCTGTCGGGCGACGACGCCCGTGAAGGCCTGACCTGCGTCCTGTCGGTGAAGGTTCCGGATCCGAAATTCTCCAGCCAGACCAAGGACAAGCTGGTCTCAAGCGAGGTTCGTCCCGTCGTCGAGGCGGTGGTGGGCGAGGCTCTGGCCCAGTATTTCGAGGAACATCCGGCCGACGCCCGCCGCGTCGTCCAGAAGGTGGTGGAAGCCGCCGCCGCCCGCGAGGCCGCCCGCAAGGCGCGCGAGCTGACCCGCCGCAAAGGCGCGCTCGACATGGCCTCGCTTCCCGGCAAGCTGGCCGACTGCCAGGAACGCGACCCGGCGGCGTCGGAGCTGTTCATCGTCGAGGGCGACTCGGCCGGCGGTTCTGCCAAGCAAGGCCGCTCGCGCCAGTTCCAGGCCATCCTGCCCTTGCGCGGCAAGATCCTGAACGTGGAGCGCGCCCGCTTCGACAAGATGCTGGGGTCTGCGGAGATCGGCACGCTGATCGCCGCGCTCGGCACCGGCATCGGCCGCGACGAGTTCAACGCCGACAAGACGCGCTACCACAAGATCATCATCATGACCGACGCGGACGTGGACGGCAGCCACATCCGCACCCTGCTGCTGACCTTCTTCTTCCGGCAGATGCCCGATCTGATCGAGCGCGGCTATCTCTACATCGCCCAGCCGCCGCTCTACCGCATCAAGCGCGGCAACGCCAAGGAACGCTACCTGAAGGACGACCGGGCGCTGGAAGAGTATCTGGTCGAAGCGGCGCTGGGCGACCTGTCGGTCCAGCTGTCCGACGGCACCCTGCTGATCGGCGAGCAGCTGTCCGGTCTGGTCGATCAGGCGCGCACCGCCCGCCCGGCGATCGACACGCTGTCGCGCAAGGTCGGCAACGCCATGGTGGTGGAGCAGGCGGCGGTCGCCGGCACTCTCTCCGCCAACCTTGCCGAGGACAAGGTCGCCGCCGAGGCTGCGGCCAAAGCGGTGGCAGAGCGGATGAGCAGGATGGACGCCGATGGCGGCTGGCGCGGCGAGGCCCTGCCCCAGGGCGGCTATGCTGTCATCCGCGCCCGGCGCGGCGTGACCCACCGCCATCTGTTCGACGTCGACCTGCTGAAGAGCGGCGAGGCACGCCGCCTGGACGGGCTGGCCACCGACCTGAAGCGGGTGTTCGGCACCGCCGGCAAGGCCTTCGAGAAGCAGAAGGAGACCCGTGCGCTGACCGGTCCCGTCGCCCTGTTCGACACGGTGATGGAACTGGGCCGCCGCGGCGTCACCATCCAGCGCTACAAGGGTCTGGGCGAGATGAATCCGGACCAGCTGTGGGAAACCACGCTGGACCCGACCAAGCGCTCGCTGCTCCAGGTCCGCGTCAGCCACGCCGATCAGGCGGAAGAGGTGTTCTCCACCCTGATGGGCGACATCGTCGAACCGCGGCGCGAGTTCATCCAGGACAACGCACTGAAGGTGTCGAACCTGGACGTCTGATTCACGTACCTGTGGTCAGTTAAGCAAAAGATGAGAAACCGGATCCTATGTTTGAGACACTTTTAACCGTTGTCTCACGGGAGACGGCGGGGTTCCTCTCCGGACCCTGAGAGCAAGCAAAGAGGGCGGGGCCAAGATGGCTCCGCCCTTTCTGTTTGTGCTGCGGGTCATCACGACCTCCATGCGGATGTGCGCGACTCCAATGTCAGTCCTTGGGTCGCTTGCGCCGCGGCGGCTCTCCGACACCGTCGATGATCAAGTCGGAGAGCATGAGCGAGGGATGCGTTTCAAGTCCGCGCGCCAGATCGACCACCATCGCCAGCGACGGACTGGAACGGCCACGCTCCAAGTCGCTGAGATAAGGCACGCTCATTCCTGCACGGAACGCGAGTTCCTCCTGAGAGAGGCCCTGTGCCGTTCGCAATTTCCGCAGAATGGCGCTGAACTGAGTGGCGATATCGTCCATCCGCAGGAATGCACGGCGTTGCCGAGCGGATCACCATAAGATATATCTTAAGACGTTCGCTCCGTTTGGCAGCCATCTTCCCGTCGCTGCCGCCTCCAGGCGTAAACGCCTTCGACAGCAAGGTACAGGAAGCCATTCGCGATAGGTAATCAGCTGCAATTCGAAAGTAAGTCATGTCCGACCAAGAACGGAGTGCGACCCAGCTCGAAGGCAGGGTGAAATGGTTTTCACAAGACAAAGGATACGGGTTCATCGTTGGTGACGATGGTGTGGATCGCTACTTCGCCGTACAGGACATACGCGGTGTCTATTTGCCTTCCAATGGAGACTTCGTCGAATTTAATCATGAGATGACACGCAAGGGACCGCGTGCAGTTGGCGTCGAACTGGTCGCACGTGTTGCAAAGGAACCGGGGCTGGGGCGGGTATGCTGCCAGAGCTGTGGCAAAGCAATGGTGCCTCGGGTTGTCAATCGGCTTGAGATAGGGACCCTGGCCGCTTTCGCGTCGGAAACCGTGGCCGCTTTCAGTCGGAATCTGCAAACAGGGTCACGGTCGGGCTGTAAGTGCGGATGAAGCTCGCTTCGCCGACCGCCTGCGCGCCGTGGTCGAGGACGGCGATCCGCTTATCGATGACCTCGTAGCCGTCGCAGATCGGACAGACCCGGATTTGGCCGCGCTGCATCGCCTCATAAAGATGAGCTACCCGCGGCTGGCCGTCGATGACGCCGGTCGCGAGCAGAACGGCGGCCGCGTTTACCTCCCTGTCGTCTCCCAGCGTGGCGCGGAAGCCGCCTGCCACCCGCTCCAGCGCGGCGACCGACCCGGTTTCGATATGGCCGCCATGGGTTTCGGCCTGGGCGCGGATGCGGGCGAGCAGATCGGTGCCGCGGATGCCTCCCGTGAAGCCGGCGAGGTTGTGGGAGGTCGGAATCCAGGCGCAACGGCTCTTCGCCTCGTCCACCACCAGGGCCGAGCGGCGATAGCGGGCCAAGTAGATGGCGGCAGTCAGCCCGGCAGGACCACCGCCGACGATCAGGCAATCGAGCATGGACGGCAGTACCCCTCCGCCGAGTGCCGCCTTGTGACGGCCTTGGGAAGCTGAATCATGGCGCCTGTCCCTATGGCTATCCCTATGGCAGTCCCTATGACTATCCAACGCGTCGAGGTGATTACGGGTCTGGAGAAACGGCGGCAGTTCACTGACGATGAGAAGCTGCGGCTGGTCGAAGAGGCTTTCCAGCCCGGCGCCAAAGCGACTGAGGTTGCCCGACGTCAAGGCGTGGACGTCAGCCTGCTCTATCGCTGGCGCCGCCAGTTCTTCGGTCCGCAACCCCGGCTGCCGGCCTTCATGCCGATCACCGTCGCCACCGATGAGCCGTCGCCGGAGGACGCGCCGGAACCGCCCCCAGCCTCCTGCACTCTGCCCGCCGGCATCATCGAGGTTGAGTTCGCGGTCGCCCGCCTGCGGATCACCGGCTCGGCCGATCCGGCTCTGGTCGGAACGGTGATCGCCGCGCTGTCGGGGCGGTCAGCATGATCCCGGTGCCGTCAGGCGTGCGGGTCTGGCTGGCCGGCGGGGTCACCGACATGCGTTGCGGAATGAACTCACTGGCGCTGAAGGTCCAGGAAGGGCTTGGCCGCGACCCTCATGCCGGCGATCTATACGTCTTCCGTGGGCGTCGCGGCGACATGGTGAAGTGCCTGTGGCACGATGGGCTTGGCATGTCGCTGTACGCCAAGAGGCTTGAGCGAGGCCGTTTCATCTGGCCCAGCCCGGTTGACGGAGCCGTGGCCATTTCCGCTTCCCAACTCGCGTATCTGCTCGACGCGATCGACTGGCGCAATCCCCAGCAAACCTGGAGGCCGCGCTCGGCCGGATAGGCTGCGGCACAATGAATCAGCCCGCCGTCATCCGGCAGGAAGAGCAAGGATCGATGCGGGTTTCAGGGTATAATCCGGCCCTATGGACGCCTTGCCCGACGACATTGCCAGCTTGCGCGCCGCCTTGGCGCAGGCCGAGGCGCGGGCGGACGCGGCCGAAGCGGAAGCGGCACGGGCCAAGGCGATGGCGTCGAATACCGAGGCGCTGATCGCCAACCTGAAGCTGGAAATCGAGAAGCTCCGGCGCGAACTCTACGGTACGCGCTCCGAGCGCAAGGCGCGCCTGCTGGATCAGTTGGAGTTCCAGCTCGAAGAGCTGGAAGCGACGGCCAGTGAGGACGAGTTGGCGGCCGAGCAGGCCGCTACCCGAACGACCGCGGTGGCGGCCTTCACCCGCAAGCGGCCGTCGCGCCAGCCCTTTCCCGACCATCTGCCGCGCGAACGCGTCGTTGTGCCGGCCCCGGCGAGTTGCCCGTGCTGCGGCTCGGACAAGCTGTGCCGGCTGGGCGAGACGATCACCGAAACACTGGAGGTGATCCCGCGCCAATGGAAGGTGATCCAAACGGTGCGCGAGCGGTTCTCCTGCCGGGCCTGCGAGACGATCAGCCAGCCGCCGGCGCCGTTCCACGCCACCCCACGCGGCTGGGCCGGCCCCAACCTGCTGGCCACCCTGCTGTTCGAGAAGTTCGGCCAGCATCAGCCGCTGAACCGGCAGGCCGAACGCTTCGCACGGGAGGGTGTGCCGCTCAGCCTGTCCACCCTGGCCGACCAGGTGGGCACCGCCGCCGCGGTGCTGAAGCCGCTGCACGACCTGATCGCCGCGCATGTGATGGCAGCCGGGCGACTGCATGGAGACGATACACCAGTGCCCGTGCTGGCCAAAGGCAAGACCGACACCGGGCGGCTGTGGGTGTATGTGCGTGATGACCGGCCGTTCGCCGGCCAAGCCCCACCGGCAGCGCTGTTCCACTATTCGCGCGACCGCAAGGGCGAGCATCCCGAACGGCACCTGTCCGGCTTCACGGGCTGGCTGCAGGCCGATGCGTTCGCCGGCTACAATCGGCTGTACGAACCCGACCGCAAGCCGGGGCCGATCCGCGACGTGCTGTGCTGGGCGCATGCAAGGCGCGGCTTCTTCAAGCTGGCCGACATCGCCGCGAACACCAGGCGCGGCAAGGACGCCCCGCCGATCTCGCCGTTGGCGCTGGAGGCCGTGAGGCGCATCGATGCCCTCTTCGATCTCGAGCGCGCCTTGAACGGCAAGCCGGCGGCCGAGCGGCTGGCGGCCCGCCAGGAGCACGGCGTTGCTCTGGTAGCCGCGCTGGAGGATTGGATGCGGACGGAGCGCGCCCGGCTCTCCCGCCATGCCCCCGTGGCCAAGGCGATGGACTACATGTTGACCCGATGGGACGGCTTCACCCGGTTCCTCGGCGACGGCAGGCTATGCCTGACGAACAACGCCGCCGAACGCGGCCTGCGTGGGATCGCTTTGGGCCGGAAAGCGTGGCTGTTCTGCGGCTCCGATCGCGGCGGGCAGCGGGCGGCGATCATGTATGGCCTGATCACCACGGCCAAGCTCAACGACGTTGACCCGCAGGTGTGGCTCGCCGACGTGCTGGCCCGCATCAACGACATCCCCCAAACCCGCCTGCACGAACTGCTGCCCTGGAACTGGAAGGCAATCCGCGAGCAGACGAAAGCGGCCTGACCGCGGCGCTCAGCGGATGCTTACGGACGGCATCGCGTTCCTTGTCCTGAACCGGGCAAACGAAGCGTGCCCTTCGGTTCATAGACAAGCGGAGCGGCCGGATGTCACGCCCCGCGCCCATCGGACAAAATGTGCACAGCAAAAAGCCCGCCGAGCGCAAGCTCGGCGGGCCTTTTTTGTAGGTTTGGTTGCGGGGGCAGGATTTGAACCTGCGGCCTTCAGGTTATGAGCCTGACGAGCTACCGGGCTGCTCCACCCCGCGGATGTCTCTCATATAGGGTGATGGATGTCGTGACGATGCCGGCGATTTGAGCTTCGGTTTGAGCGTCTCTTGAGTCTGAGTGACCTGGCGGCGACCTACTCTCCCACGTCTTAAGACGCAGTACCATTGGCGCGGAGGCTTTTCACGGCCGAGTTCGGGATGGGATCGGGTGTTTGACACCTCGCCATGACCACCAGGTCACCAAGGCTCAAGACCGACGCTGTTCCGAAGCGTATCGCTGTTCAGTGCAAGTGATTGAGGATGTATCGAACCGGCGGCGTTGCGTCAAGCAGGGCCTTTCCAAGCAGGCTTGCTGCTGCGCATGGCGCGGTTTGTGGTGTCGAGATCAAGCCGATCGAGCGATTAGTAAGGCTTAGCTTCAGGCATTGCTGCCCGTCCACATGCCTCCTATCGACGTGATGGTCTGTCACGGCTCTCAAGGGAGCTCTGGTTTAGAGGTGGGTTTCCCGCTTAGATGCTTTCAGCGGTTATCCCGTCCATACTTAGCTACCCGGCCATGCCACTGGCGTGACAACCGGTGCACCAGAGGTATGTCCATCCCGGTCCTCTCGTACTAGGGACAGATCCTCGCAAAACTCCGACACCCACGGCAGATAGGGACCGAACTGTCTCACGACGTTCTAACCCAGCTCACGTACCACTTTAATCGGCGAACAGCCGAACCCTTGGGACCTGCTCCAGCCCCAGGATGTGATGAGCCGACATCGAGGTGCCAAACGACTCCGTCGATATGGACTCTTGGGAGTCATCAGCCTGTTATCCCCGGCGTACCTTTTATCCGTTGAGCGATGGCCCGTCCACGTGGAGCCACCGGATCACTATGGCCGACTTTCGTCTCTGCTCGACTTGTCAGTCTTGCAGTCAGGCGGGCTTATGCCATTGCACTCGACGAGCGATTTCCGACCGCTCTGAGCCCACCATCGCGCGCCTCCGTTACACTTTGGGAGGCGACCGCCCCAGTCAAACTACCCGCCATGCA